>JAZKXK010000075.1:0-6144 GCA_045611525.1 Candidatus Scatosoma sp.
CAAGAGCCAAACGTTCGTGCGCGCAAAAAAAGATTTGGTTTTACCCAAATCTCTTTTTGTTTATCCTTTTACGGCTCCTCCCGTCACCCCTTCCACGTAGTAGCGTTGCATACTCATAAACAGCGTAACGATAATCGCGCCGACGACGAACGCCCCCGCGCAAAAGACGGTGAAATTTTCGTTAAAACTATTTCGCTCGGCGTTAATCATTTTGTATAGCCCAAGCGAAACCGTATATTTCGCGCGATCGCTAATAATCGTATTGACGAAAATGAAATCGCACCAAGGCGAGATAAACGAGGTCAGGACGGTGTAAACGATAATCGGCTTTGCCAAGGGCAAAATAATCGTCTTGAAGATAACGAATTGACTTGCTCCGTCCAAAATCGCCGCTTCTTCCATGGCTTTTGGTATGGTATCGAAAAAGCCTTTACAAATATAATACGAAAGCGCAGCGCCCCCTGAATACACCAACACGAGCGCTAAAAGCGAGTTGGTCAAGCCCATGGCTTTAAGAATAAAGTACACGGCAATCATGCTCATAAACCCGGGGAACATACCCAAAACAAGCAGGATATTCATAATGGGTTTTCTAAGCTTAAAGCGCATACGCGAAAGGGCGTAGCTGACCATGAGGATAAACAGCGTAGTCAATGCGCATGAGGACGCGGAAACGATAATGGTATTCAAAAGCCACCTTGCGAACATGGTATCTTTGAACAGCCTTGTAAAATTTCCAAAGCCTAATCTTAACCCCTCGGGGAAAAGCTGATTGATAATCCCCGTAGACGGGGTTACGCGAAACGCCGTATATACCAAATAAAATATCGGCAGCACCCAAAGCGCGCCAAGCGTGGCGAGTAGGACATATACAACGAAATTTGAACATTTTTCTATCCTGATTTTCATTGAAACGCCTCCTCGCTCTTGACCGCCGAAGTGCGGTTATAGGTGATAAGCGAAAGCACCGCGCTAATGACGAAAATAACGATACCGATAACGGACGCGACGTTGTATTTGGGGTTTTGGTCGGTCGTTAACCGATACAGCCAAGTTACGAGCAGGTCGGTAGACTGCGCCTGCGTTCCCCCGCCGTAGTGGACGTTATCCACGGGCCCGCCGCCCGTGAGCAGCCATATGACGTTGAAATTATTAATATTCCCAACGAACTGCGTAATGAGATACGGCGCGGTGATATGCATCATATACGGCAGGGTAATATCGAAAAATATCCTAACCGCGCCCGCGCCGTCGATTTTCGCCGCCTCGTAATAATCGGCGGGAATGTTCATGAGTATCCCCGAACACATAAGCAGAGTATACGGCACGCCTATCCAAATATTGACGAGGATAATCATCAGTCTTGGCAAAAGCGACAAATTCCTTTGGTCGGTGAGCCATAGGATACGCGTACCCAAAATCGCGTTCAATATCCCGTCCCCGTCCAAAATCTTTTGCATTAAAAGCAGCGTTACGAACTGCGGAACGGCGATTGCTATTACGAAAAGCGTTCGCCAGAGCGCTTTGAGCTTTATCCCCTTTTTATGAATGAGGAGCGCAATCACAAGCCCTAAAAAGTAGTTGGTAAAGGTGGCGAAAAACGCCCAAATGAACGTCCAAAGCAATACCCGCAAAAACACGAGCGCAAAACCCGTTCCCCCGCCTGAAAAGGAAAACATAAGCTTGAAGTTGGCAAGCCCGACCCAGTCGAAAAGCTTACCAGGGGGCATATGCGCATAGTCGTAGTTGGTAAACGCGATAAGCACCATAAAAATCAGGGGCATGATTGTAAAAAGCGTAAGCCCGATAAAGGGCGGGATTAACAGCGGAATATAAAACCTATGGTTGATAAGCGAGCGCATATCCTCGCGGAAAGAGGTCAGTTTTCGACCCTCGGCTATACGCAAATCGTTGTCGTGGTTGCCCTTGATATTTATAAGCCATACCACGAAAAAGAGAAGCGCCACCACCAAGGTTACCGTGCCGTAGAGCAAAATCAAAAAGCTGTTATCCCCTTTGACTTTTTCAAAAATTTGCAATTCTTCGTTCCAAATCTCGCCCGAAAGCCGAATGCCTAAATTCCCTGAAAAGAGGTGCGCCAAATACCTGCCCCCGAAAAAGAGCATATACAGGATAAATAGGGTTTGCGTAAGCATATAGCAAATGCCTTTTGCTACTTGCCCTCTTGCCACCTGTCCAAAACCCGCCACGAGAAAGGACGCGCGGGTTTGCCACGACCCGCTTTTAAACGCGTAATATACTTTCTTTATTCCGTTTGCTGCCCGCTTTTTCAAGTCCTTTCCCCCTTTTCGTTATTTCGTCGTTTTTTCGATTGCGTCCACGCACGCTTTGAGCTGCGCGGCGAGGTCGAAATTCCCGCTTTGCGCGCCCGTAATCATCGCAGAGCCAAGCCCTTCCATAGGAATCCAAAGCGTGGACGGTACGCCCTTTTGCGTTTTGCTGTAATTGAGCTGCTCGGTAATTGCCTTGGCGCAAGGGTCGGCTTTCACCGCCCCGTCCTCTCTCGCCTCTTTATCCGTAGGCACGAACCCGCGAGCCTTGAAATGCTTGATTTGGTTTTCCTTACTCGTGAAAAATTCCGCAAAATCCAGCGCGTCCGTCTTATGCTTGGAGTAGTTATTCACGCCCATAAGCTTATACCCCGCAAACGCCGTTAGCTGTACCTGCTCCTCGTTTGCCGTGCCTTTATTCAAGGTATAGGTAGGCAGCTTTGCCGCCGCGAAGTTATCCCCTAAATAGCCTTCAATGGTCGTCTTATTCCAAATGCCCGACACCGCCGCCACGATAGAGCCGTCGTTAAATCCCGCTACGATTTTGGAATCGTTGACGTCTGCCTTAAAACGGGGGTCTTTGACGTAATTCCACATTGCTCTTGTTACCGCCGTACCCGTTGCGTTGTCAAAATCACATATAATCGAGGTTTCCGCGAGGTTTTCGTCGTATTCCACCTCGTAACCTAACCCTTTACCGAAATAGAAAGCGCTGGAATACCAACCGTCCGCCATAGGGAACGCAAATTGCTTGCTTGACGAACACTTACTTAAAATCCCGTCAAGGGATTTGACTTCCGTTTCCGTCAATACGGATTTGTTATAGTAAAGGAAAAAGGTATTGTCCGTATACGGCATACCGTACACGCCGTCCTCGCCGTTTACCCGTGCGGTTGCCGATTCAATAGCCCCCTCGAAGTTCGCCTGCTTGATGCGGTTTAAACGCTCTCCCGCTACCCTTGCAAGCGCGTCGCCGTTGATGAGCTTGGAAAGCTGGTCGTTAGAGCAAGAAAAAATATCCGCCGCGTTTTCTACGTCGTTAAGCACGCGGGTCGCCACGTCGTTTTCCCCTTGAATATCGATGACGATATCGTAGCTTTTATCGGGGTGTTTCGCCTTGAACTCGTCCGCAACCTCTTTCGCGAACGCCCTATCCCCCTCGGACACCCAAACGGTGAGCTTTACCGTATCTCCCATATCGTTAGTACAACCCGCCGCGCCCGCAAGCGTGCCAAGCGCCAAAAGTATACAGCTTATCTTAAAAATCTTTTTCATATTCTCCCCCTTAGCCCGCCATGGGCGTATTCTTTTAGTGTTGTTGTTTTCCCCCTTTTTTATGCAAAAAAAGAACCGACAAAAGTCGATTCCCTTTGTGTTTTTTTGATTATTTTAGAACTCTGCTTAGAGATTTAAATTTATTCATTTTCCTTATATGTTTTTAGAATATAACTCAACGTAGAGTCGGGCGTATTGACAAATTTTAATTTATATGTAAGCTTATGAAAGCTGCACATATTTAAATATTCCTGCCAACGCGTTTCCTTGAAGGGCTTAGCCGCCTCTTTAAGCAAAACTCTAGGCGCATAGTTGTTATAAGGAGGCATATTCTCCCATTCTTCGGGATAACGCCTAGACGCTAATGCCATTAATAAATCTAAAAACAAATAGTTAACGGCATAATTATAATCTTTCCAGTATTGGAAGACCAGTTTTCGCGTAAGCGCTAAAAGCTGACTATTGCTGTTGTTTACTATAAGCCAATTAGAAGCCCTTCTGATATGTTCGTCAAGTATATCGTGATAAATAAAGAAAGGAGCCGTCGTGATAGGCTTGTAATCGCTTGCAGAAGCTGTACAAAGGACTGTGGAATCAATCCACATTCCACCATGCGTACACAAAAGTTCAAGCCTGATTATGTCCGCAAAGTGTGCCGTACCTATCATCTGCTTTTTTCGCTTTTCCATAATATGCTTTGGCAAAGTGATATAGTCAAACAAATTTTCTTCCGTTAAGAAAATGACTTCTTTTTCGGGCATATTTCGCTTTATGGAATTATAGCAAGCCTTCACCACCTCAGGCGCTGTTTCCAAGCCCGTAAACCAAAGTATCCATACTTTATTTGAAAGATTATAAGAAAGCGGTTCCTGAATACCTTCCGCAATAATTTTTGCATACTTTTTTTCAAATTTTTTTATCCATATGGCTTCTTCTTGTCTACCCTTAACATTTTCATTTGTGATACGATAAAATCGCTTAGACTTTAATCTTTTTTGTCGTAAAACAATTTTAACTCTAAACCAAAACTTACCGTCCTTTATTCCATTAAAAATTTTTCTAAAAAAGTTCCTCATCTTAGCCCCTTTATAAACCTGCTTATCTATCGTATTCCTTTGTCAGTCCTTTCAGCCAAGCCGCTTTTCGAGGCTTAAAATCTTTTTCCGTAAAGCGGAACGTCCAGTTTTTCCCCGACAACGTCGAGGGCGCGTTCAGCCTTGCCTCTTCCTCAAAGCACAGGATATCGTGCATAGGAAAGATAACCGTATCCGCTTTCGAAGACATAAGCAGGGCAATTATCGTTTCGCACTCGTCTTCTGCCGTTTCCGTGATATACGGTACGTCCGCCTGCAGGCATTCTTCTTCCAAAACGCTTTCGAATTCCTTGCGTTCATTTTTATTCTTACTTTCCAAGAACGCGCGCAAAGGCTCGTTATCGTGCGTGCCCGTATACGCCACGCAGTTGCTATCCGTAATATTCGAGGGCAGATATTCGTTTTCGGGGTTTCCGTCGAAGGCAAATTCGAAAATTTTCATACCGGGATAACCCGTCGTTTTCAAAAGCTCTCTTACGCCGTCGTCGATAATCCCCAAATCCTCGGCAACGATGGCTTTATCCCCCCAAGTTTCAAAAATCTCGGCTTTGGGGCCGTCCATCCATTCCCCTTCCTTTGCCGTTTCCGCTTCCACAGGAATTGCGTAAAAGCGGTCAAACGCTCTAAAATGGTCGATGCGCACGATATCGTACAAACGGAAGTTGTAATCAATACGTGCCTTCCACCAAGCGTACCCGTCTTCTTTCATCTTATCCCAGTCGTACACGGGATTGCCCCAAAGCTGCCCCTCTTCGCTGAACGCGTCGGGGGGGACGCCTGCTTTCAAGGAAAGCTTGCCCTCTCTATCCAGCATAAAGAGCTTAGAACGGTATTTCCAAGTTTCCACGCTGTCCGCCGCAACGTAAATGGGCATATCGCCCATAATTTGAATGCCTTTTTTATGCGCGTAGTCGCGCACCGCGTTCCATTGTCTAAGAAAAATATATTGCGTAAACTGCCAAAACTCGATTTCCTCTTTATGCGCGGCAATATATTCCTCCAACCCCTTGCCTTCGGCGCTTTTATAGGGTTCCTCCCATTCCGTCCAAGGCTCGTAGCCAAACTGCGTTTTCAAGGTCATAAAAAGCGCGTAATCGGCGTATTGCCCCTCGTTTAAAAAGGCTTTCCATTCCTCGTTTTCCTTATTAAAACGGGCAAACGCTTTCTTGAGTACGAGGATTTTACACTCGAAAAGCTTTCCGTAGTCCACGCGGCGCTCGTCCTTGCTCCACACAATTTCCTGATAATCGGAGCGTTCCAACAGCCCCTCTTTTCGCAATAATTCAAAATCGATAAAATAATGATTGAGCGCGTCCGCCGCACACGATTGATAGGGACTGTCCCCATAGCCCGTCGGCAATAAGGGCAATACCTGCCAAACCTGCATCCCCGCGCTTTTGAGCCAGTCCAAAAAGGCATACGCCCCCTTGCCGAGCGTACCGATTCCGCAATCGGAAGGTAGGGAAGAAACGGGCATAAGTACG
>JAZKXK010000076.1:0-6300 GCA_045611525.1 Candidatus Scatosoma sp.
TCCTTATCTCCATGAAACACCAAGGTCTTGTTGTTGAACTTTAAATCGCGCGTATCATACTTAAGTAGTCCATTGTAAAAAGAATAAGGCAACATAATTTTTCTTTCAAATCAATACTTTTGCCGATAATTAAATATTTAACAAAAAAGAACCGCAGATTGCTAAAAAACGCTCTGCAGTTCTTTGAAAACTTAACTATATAATCCTGTATATAAGATTTGTTTTTTCCTTCGGGGTGTCGCCCAGCGAGATGGATTTTTCAAATATCTCCTTTGCGGGTTTGAGGTTTTCTTCTTTCGAGGAATAAAGAGTTGCAAGAACCTCTCCCGCCCTCACTCTGTCAGCGGTCTTTTTCTTTAGCAGGATTCCTGCCGCGCAGTCTATTTTGTCGTCCTTTTTCTTTCTTCCTGCGCCAAGTTCCGTTGCCGCGTGTCCTACGAGTTCGGTATCCATCAAGTCGATATATCCGTCTCTTTCCGCTTTTACATCAAGAGAATATTTCGCTCTGCCGAAATCCGTATTTTCAAGGTCTGCGCCGTGCGCCGACATCCATTCCTTGAATTTAGAGAGAGCAAGACCTGACTCAAGAGAGCGTACAACCTTTTCTTTCGCCTCATCATACGGAATACCGAGAGCGAGAGAGACCATAGACGAGGCAAGTGATATGCACACCTCTCTTAAATCAGACGGACCTCCGTCCTTCAGAACCTCAATCGCCTCGGCAACCTCAAGAGTGTTGCCTACGGCATATCCGAGAGGTGTGTTCATATCGGTTATCAATGCGGATACCCGCCTTCCCAAAGACCTGCCGATAGATACCATCTTTTCGGCGAGCATTACGGCATCGTCTTCGGTCTTCATAAACGCGCCGCTGCCGAACTTAACGTCAAGAACGATATTGTGCGCCCCCGAGGCAAGTTTCTTTCCCATAATGGACGAGGCTATAAGCGGAATTGAATCCACCGTTGCCGTAACGTCGCGAAGGGCATACAACAGCTTATCCGCAGGCGCAAGAGAGGCGTTTTGCCCTACGATGGCAATCCCCACCTCGTTGACGATTTTCTTAAACTTATCCACAGGCAAATCGGTGCAAAAACCGGGAATCGCCTCTAATTTATCAATCGTACCGCCCGTATGCCCAAGCCCCCGACCACTCATTTTAGCGACCTTAACGCCGAGGCTGGCAACGATGGGGGTTACGACAAGACTCGTCTTATCCCCGACCCCGCCCGTGGAGTGTTTGTCCACGCGCAAGCCGTGGATATCCGCAAAATCCAAGCGTTCCCCCGAATCGCGCACGGCAAAGGTAGGCGCCGCCGTTTCTTCCAAATTCATACCGCGAAAATAAATCGCCATACACAGCGCCGCCGCTTGATAATCGGGAATTTCGCCCTGCACGTAGCCGTCGATAAACCATTCGATTTCCGCCGCGCTTAACACCCCGCCGTCCCGTTTCTTTTGTATGATATCGTACATTCTCATTCGTGTAAGTCCGCCTTTCCAAAGGAATGAGGTAAAAGCTCCGCCAAGGTAAGCGCGCGCACTTTTTCAGGCGTGCCTAAAAGAATGGGAAAATCAGGTTCGCAAAACTCCGCCAAAACCTGCCGACATATCCCGCAGGGCGCGCAAAAATCGGCGATATCCTCGTACCTGCCCCCCACGATTGCGATTTTTTCAAACTCCCGCACTCCCTCGCTGACGGCTTTAAAAACTGCTGTGCGCTCGGCGCAGTTGGTAGGCGTGTACGCCGCGTTTTCGACGTTGCAGCCCGTATATACCTTGCCGTTTTTGGCAAGAAGCGCGGCGCCTACTTTAAACCCCGAATAGGGCGCGTACGCATACTCCCTTGCGGAAACCGCGCAAAGCATAAGTTCTTTATCAGTCATCAACAATCTCCTTAAAAAAACTCTTTCCGTAAATGCCGTCCGACGGCAAATTAAACCATTCCAAAATCGTTGCCCCGATATCCGCAAAGCTTTCTCTCGTGCCGAGGTTGACCCCCTCTTTCAATTTCTTTCCGTAAGCAATCATAGGGGTATATTCGCGGGAATGGTCGGTGGACGGGGTTGCGGGGTCGCAGCCGTGATCCGCCGTAATAATCAACAAATCGTTCTCCTTTAAACAGGGCAGCAGCTCGCCCAAACGGCGGTCAAACGCCGTCAAAGCGCGGGCGTAGCCCTCGATATCGTTTCTATGCCCGTAGACCATATCGAAATCCACGAGGTTCACAAAGCAAAGACCGTTGAAATCGCGTTTTGCGATACCCATGGTCTTATCCATACCGTCCTCATTGCTGGTCGTGGGATAGCTTTCGCTAAAGCCCTGCCCTGCAAAAATATCGTAAATCTTGCCCACGGAAATGACGTCGCAGCCCGCCTCTTTTAAGATATCGGGTACGGTCTTTGCGGGGGGCAAAAGGGAATAATCGTGCCGTCTTGGCGTGCGCTTGAAGGGATATTCTCCCTCGAACGGACGGGCGATAACCCTGCCTACGCCGTGTTCGCCTTGCAAAATTTCTCTGGCAATCTTGCAATAACGGTATAACTCTTCCACAGGCACCAAGGCTTCGTGGGCGGCGATTTGGAATACGCTGTCCGCGGAAGTATACACGATAAGCTTGCCCGTTTTAAGATGCTCTTCGCCGAAATCGCGGATAACGTCCGTACCCGAATAGGGACGGTTGCAAAGCACTCCTCTGCCCGTGCGTTTTGTGAATTCGTCCAGCACCTCTTTGGGAAAACCGTCGGGATAAGTGGGCAGGGGCTTGGGAGAGTAAATCCCCGCAATTTCCCAGTGTCCTATCGTGGTATCCTTGCCCTTGGACGCTTCCGTCATTCGAGCATAGCAGGTACGCGGCAAAACCTCTTTTTCGCCGATACCGTCTATGTTGAAAAGCCCCATATTTACGAGGTTGGGACAATGAAAAGCGGGATGATTGCGAATGGAGTTTATGGTATGGCTCCCCTCGTCCCCCCAAAGGTGTGCGTCGGGCATCGCGCCGATACCAACGCTATCCAAAACGATTAAAAATACGCGTTTTTTCATTTTACTCTTCCGCCACGTTTAAGGCAATCTCCATCATCTTTGTAAAGGAATTTTGTCTTTCTTCCGCCGTGGTGTTTTCTTCGGGATACACGAAGGAGTCGCTGACCGTGCAAATGCACAGCGCTTTTTTGCCTGCGCGCGCCGCGTTGCAGTACAGCGCCGCCGATTCCATTTCCACGCCGAGTACGCCCATCTTCGCCCATTGCATCCCTGAGTTTGCGTCGTCGTAGAACATATCCGAGGAGAGAATGTTACCTACGCGGTAGTTTACCCCTGCTTTTTCACATTCCTCCACCGCCTTTTTGACAAGCTCAAAGCTTGCAATCGGCGCGAACGTGCCGGGCAGGTTGTACTGCGATGCGTAGTTTCCGTTCGTACATGCCCCCATCGCAACGACGATATCGCGCACGTGAAGCTCAGGCGAAAGCGCCCCGCAGGAGCCTACGCGGATAATCGATTGCACGCCGTAAAAATGAAACAGCTCGTAGGAATAAATCCCGATAGAGGGCTGTCCCATACCGGACGCCATAACGGAAACGCGTTTGCCTTTATAATATCCCGTATAGCCTTGTACGCCGCGCACGTTATTGACAAGCCCCGCGTTTTCAAGGTAATTTTCCGCGATAAATTTTGCGCGTAAGGGGTCGCCGGGCATAAGCACCGTCTTTGCGAAATCCCCTGCCTTTGCAGAAATATGAGGGGTAGGTATTGCCATATCTTTTTCCTCCTTAATATCCTTTTCCTTCTACGCCTTGAACGGCTTTGACCACGCGGCTCGTCCCAAGTCTTGACGCGCCGATATCCAAGAAGTTTTGCGCGTCCTCCAAGCCCGAAATACCGCCCGCCGCCTTCACAAGCACCCTTTCGCCTACGTTTTCCCGCATCAAGCGCACGTCCTCAAGGGTTGCGCCAGCCTTGGAAAAGCCCGTCGAGGTCTTGATATAGTCCGCGCCTGCCTCGGTTACGATTTTGCACATACGCAGCTTTTCGTCCTCCGTCAAAAGGCAGGTTTCGATGATAACCTTGAGAATTTTCTCCCCGCAAGCCGCTTTTATCGCTTGAATTTCCTCGCAAAGCTCTTCGTCCAGCCCGTCCTTGAGCTTACCGATATGAATCACCATATCAATCTCGTCCGCGCCCTTTTCGATTGCGTCCTTGGTTTCGAATATCTTGACTTCCGTCGTGTTATAGCCGTTGGGGAAGCCGATAACCGTGCAGATTTTTAAACGTTCACCCACGTAAGCCTTGGCTTTGGCTACGTAAGAGGGCGGAATACAAACGGACGCCGTTTGATAACGCATTCCCTCGTCGCAAAGGGTTTTGATTTGCTCCCAAGTCGCCGTTTGCGCAAGCAAAGTATGGTCGCATTTGCTTAAAATATTTTTAACGTCTAACATAATCCTGTGCATATCTCCGTACAAAATTTCTCTTTCTATTATACCTAACTTCCCCTATTCTGTCAATAGCAAAATAAATTTTCCTCTCTAAATTTTTCCAAATAAACGAATATGAAGTTCATTTTCTTTCTTTTCTATCAAATTAGAAGAATTTTTTTAGACTTTTTCATTTTTTTGCAAAATTCCTATTGATTTTTGTCGAAATTCGTGTTAGTATATATATGTGATAGTGTGGATAAGTGCAATTTTAACAATCCGTCCATACGCCTAAATACATAGTATTTATATCTTTTTTCTATTAAATATTTTAAATAGGAGAGGGAACTTCGAAACGCCCGCGGGCGTTTACCGTTTTAAGTCAAACGGTGTTTTGGAAAATTTTTTCGCGTTTTGTTATAATTTCCAAAGGAATTATACACTTTACATTATATAGACCGTTTTTCGAGGGGTTTTATGTCCGTCAGCTTACAGAAAGCAAACTTTTGGAAACGAATATCGGCGTATATCTTTGATATACTGCTTACTATTATGCTTGCCGTGGGAATTTCGGCGGCTGTTTCCGCTATGACGGGATACGACAGCTATACGGACAGGCTGGAAGAAAAGTATGCCCGTTACGAAGAAATTTATAACATTGACCTTGACATCACGCAGGAGCAGCTCGACGCCCTCTCCCCTGCGGAAAAAGCGGTATACGAGGCTGCGGATAAAGCCTTTGGCGAGGACGAAGAGGTGCGCGAGCTTTACGCGGATATGTTCGCCCTTACGCTTGTTATCGTAACGGCGGGGATATTCGGCGGATTTTTAATTACCTATTTTATCCTTCCCCTTTTGTTTAAGAACGGACAAACCTTAGGCAAAAAATGCTTCGGGCTTGCCGTTATGCGAACGAACTGCGTAAGGATTACCCCTTTCGTACTTTTCGCGCGCTCGATGATAGGGCATTGCGTTATTGAAACGCTCGTTCCCGTGCTTCTCGTTATTATGATGCTCTTCGGCGTGCTCGGCGGGGTCGGCACGCTGACCTTGCTGCTTTTGCTTATTCTGCAAATCGGCGTTATGATTGCAACGCAAACCAACTCCTCTATCCACGACTTGCTTGCGGATACGACGGTCGTGGATATGGCGAGCCAAAAAATCTTCGACACCGAGGAAGCGCTTATCGCCTACAAGCAGGCGGAGTATCAGTGCGAAGTCGCAAGTAAATTGGATTTTCATCAAGAAATTGATGCACAATAAAACGAATACCAAAGACTTTCAGGAGGTCATATGAAAGTAGAATTACAAAACCTGACCAAAATCTTCCCCAGCCGTAATAAAAAGGTTGGCGGAGAAGTCGTTGCGGTCAACAACTTCACCTTCACGATTCCGGACGGCAAGCTGGTCGGCTTGCTTGGTCCCTCCGGCTGCGGCAAATCTACTACTCTGTATATGATTAGCGGTTTGCAAAAGCCCTCCTCGGGCAAGATTTTCTTCGGCGACGAGGACGTTACCGAGCTTTCCCCTGAAAACAGGGGCATCGGGCTTGTGTTCCAAAACTATGCCCTCTACCCCCACCTTACGGTAAAGCAAAACATTCTCTTCCCCTTGCAAAACCTTCGCGGTAAGGACAAGATGACGAAGGAAGAGATGCTTGCGCGCGCTTTGGAAGCGGCGAAGCTCGTACAAATCGACGAGCTTATGGACAGAAAGCCCAGCGAGCTTTCGGGCGGTCAGCAGCAGCGCGTCGCTATCGCGCGCGCGCTCGTTAAAATGCCCCGCGTATTGCTTTTGGACGAGCCTTTGTCCAACCTCGACGCAAGACTGCGCCTGCAAACGCGCGAGGAAATTAGAAGAATTCAAAAGGAAACGGGTATCA
>JAZKXK010000077.1:0-12036 GCA_045611525.1 Candidatus Scatosoma sp.
TGCCGTTTACTTTGACCGCAAAGCTTGCGCTCTTTTCATAGCCGTCCGCCAAAACTACGGTGAATTCGTAAGCCGAGCCGTGCGTTGCCGTGCCGTTGCTTTCTACGGTATAGCCCGTATTCGCGCCAAGACCGCTTACCGCATAGGTCTTAAGCACTAAGCCTTCAACCGTAATGGTAAGATTTTCGCTGACGTTGGTAACGGTATATTTGCCATCAGCAAGCTCGACCGGTCTATTGTTTACCTTGACGGTGAGATTTGTCGCATCGTACTCATCTCCGTCAACGCTTACCGTGAACTGGTAGTTTGCACCGTGCTGAATGGTTGCATCGCCCGTAAACGTAAACCCTTCACCCGTAGGCGCGGTAACCGAATAGGTTTTAGGCTGTACGCCCTCGACTGTTACGGTGATATTTTGAGTAACCGTTACGCTGTATGTATAGTTCGCAGAAGTAACTTCCGTGCCGTTAACCTTTACTTTGAAATTTGCGCCCGCCTCATAGCCTTGCATAAAGTTCACAGTAAACGAGTATGCCGAGCCGTGCGTTGCTCTGGAGGTGCCCTCCAGAGAGTAACCGGTACCCTCGGTAAGGGTTACCGTATAAGTTTTGGCGGATACGCCTACGACCGTAATCACTATATCGTCAGTAACGGTTACGGAATAGGTATCCGTCTGCGAAGTAACTGTTTCGCCGTTGACTTTAACTGCAAAACCTGCGGTTTTTTCAAAGCCATTGTTAACGGTTACCGTGAATTGATAGCTTTCACCTTTTGTTGCCGTCGTCGCACCCGTTACCTGATAGCCAACGGGATTAACCGGTAAAGTAACGCTCACTTTCTTATCTTCTTGAGAGCTGTCCTCGACAGAACTATCCACGGAACTATCCACGGAACTATCCTCCGTGGAGCTGTGTTCGATACTGCTCGAAGAACTATTTTCGGGAATATCGCCCCAATCAGAGAACGCGCCCTTATATTGCTCTATAAAGGCTGGGAGTTTAATCTTCTGCTCTAATTCGCTAACATTTAAACAAGAGCTTGCGCTAATCCCAACAAAACATACCGACAATAATGCCAAAAGTGTTTTTCTCGTCTTTTTCATCGCTTTTTTCCTTATATTAGAATTAGATAATTTATTTTACCAAATTGAGCGACCATTAATCAATATATTAAGAAGACAAAAAATTGTAAAATTGCGACATTTTTTACCTCTTGTTTGCTTGACACAGCGTAAAGCAAGATTGTATAATTAAATCATCAAGCATAGGAGAATGTATCGCGTGCAATATTCTTACAAAATTAATTCCTGCGGCATCATTGATTGCCCCCCTGAATGGCATTGGGAGGCAGAGAGCTTTGAAGATTACAACCTTTGGGCAATTTTTCGCGGAAAGGGAAGAATTATGGTCGGCGGGGAAACTTTTAGCATAGAAGAAGGTTCCTGCTTCCTTTTACCTCCAAAGACGAGCATTTACGTACGGCAGGATGTAAACGCCCCCTTATTGACTATCAATATTCACTTTGACTTTTTCGACGGCGATAAAAGGGTATTTCCCAAACTTAAAATTAAAAAGTATATCGCCGATCAAAACTTTTTTAAAAAACTTTTGCGCAAAGCCGTAATGGCTCATAACATCGGCCGCAACGAAGAGGCCCACAACTGGCTGAGCGTTGTATTAAGCGAGTTTTCCACCGCCCCTTCCACCCACGGCAACAGTGCCGTTCAAAACGAGCACGCGCAATGCATCAATCGCATTTGCCGAGAAATCAACGAGCATCCGCAAAACGCAAACGCTCTTGCAACTTTTGCCGAGAAATACGGATACTCCTCCACCTATCTCGGAAAACTCTTTCATCAAATTACGGGAGTTACCTTTTCACAGTATTTGCTCAATACTCGTATTAACCAAGCAAAAGTTTTGCTTCGCACTTCCGATTTGTCCATCTCTGAAATCGCAGAAACGCTAGGGTATTACGACGCCTGCCATTTTATAAGACAGTTTAAAAACACTGTCGGCTGCCCCCCAAAAGCGTACAGATAACAAGAAATACAGCACAAAAAGCCATATAGAGGCAAGAATAAAACGCTTAACGCAGCATCAGCACGCATTATGGATTTTATTCTAACGGAAACCCGAGAATACTTCATCGAAAAAATTCTAAATGGTTTCTCTTTCGCTAAGTATTCGATATATCAATCGCCATTCCTAAAAGTTTCAATGTTTATTTCCCTAATTGTTCAAAAAATCAAGGCCGCATCGGGTAATGTGGCCTTGATTTTTTGGTGTTCCCACAGGGAATCGAACCCCGAACTGATCCTTAGGAGGGACCCGTTATATCCGTTTAACTATGAGAACGTCTATTCAGTTTTTCCAAAATATAGCAACTCCCCCTTGGCGAACTTTTCGCCTTGTCGCCAAATTTTATTTTAGGTTGCCGCCCAGTCTTCAAAACGCACGATTTGGGGCGGCTTTTGCATAATTTTCCTGTTTGCAGAATTCATCTTAGATATCGAACGCCTTTAAGAAGAGCTATTTATATCTATATTCGCCATTATTAACTACAGAAGCATTCATTTCCTCTATTATACGCCTTTTTTTACAAAAAATCAACGGTTTTTGAATAGTTTTTGGTATAAGTAAAGCTTATATGCCTTATAATAAAAAGTGAATTTCCTTTTTCCTATTCTCTCTTTCAAAGCCTTGCAAAAGCGGTAAAAACGTGATAAGATATACTTATATCGAGTTTTCGATTGACTACGAAACCATTAATTTATTTTAGGAGATATTTATGAGCTACGTTGAAAGAGTTTTAAACGACTTGAAAGAACGCAACCCCGGTGAAAAGGAATTTCATCAAGCGGCAACCGAGATTTTGTTGACCTTGGAGCCTGTCATCAACGCGCACCCCGAATATGAGAAGGCTGCCCTTTTGGAACGCTTTACCGAGCCTGAGCGCACCATTTTATTCCGCGTGCCTTGGGTGGACGACAACGGCGCGGTACACGTAAACAAGGGCTACCGCGTACAGTTCAACAGCGCAATCGGCCCCTACAAGGGCGGGCTTCGTTTCCACCCCTCCGTTAATCTTTCGGTTATCAAATTCTTAGGACTTGAACAAATCCTCAAAAACAGCCTTACCGGTCTTCCCATCGGCGGCGGCAAGGGCGGCTCCGACTTCGACCCCAAGGGCAAGTCCGGCCGTGAAATTATGGCGTGCTGCCAAAGCTTTATGAACGAGCTTTACCGCCATATCGGCGCGGATACCGACGTACCCGCAGGCGATATCGGCGTTGGCGCGCGTGAGGTTGGATACCTCTTCGGGCAGTACAAGAGATTACGCGACGAACACGTAGGCGTTTTGACCGGGCGCGGACTTTCCTACGGCGGTTCCTTGATTAGAAAAGAGGCGACGGGCTACGGGCTTGTATATATGCTTGCGGAAGCTATGAAAATGCGCGGCGTTACCCTGGAGAACAAGACCGTACTCGTTTCGGGCAGCGGAAACGTTGCCATCTACGCCTGCGAAAAGGTTCAACAGCTTGGCGGTAAGGTCGTAGCGATGTGCGACTCCAACGGCTACGTTTACGACCCCAACGGTATTGATTTGGCTGTCGTAAAACAAATCAAAGAAGTAGAACGCGGACGCATTAAGGAATATGCAAACCGCGTAAACGGCGCAAAATACGTTGAGGGCTGCAAGGGTATTTGGACGATTCCCTGCGACGTGGCTCTTCCCTGTGCTACGCAAAACGAAATCGACGGCGAAAGCGCAAAGGCGCTCGTTGCGAACGGCGTAGAATATGTTGCGGAAGGCGCGAATATGCCCTCTACCCTTGAGGCTATCGATATCTTCCAAAAGACAAAAGGCGTTATCTTCCTTCCCGCAAAGGCGGCGAATGCGGGCGGCGTTGCCACCTCGGCTTTGGAAATGGCGCAGTCCTCGGGCAGACTGTACTGGTCGGCGGAAGAGGTTGACGCAAAGCTTAAGACGATTATGGTAAACATCTACCACAATATCGATAACGCTGCGAAGAAATACGGCTTTGAAGGCAATTACGTTATGGGCGCGAATATCGCGGGCTTTGAAAAGGTTGCCGAAGCGATGATGGCGCACGGCATCGTATAACAATCCTCAAAATAAAAAGGGCAGGTACGCGTTCAACGCATACCTGCCCTTTTTGCTTGATAAAATTTACTCGATTTTTGCCTGTTCTTTTTTCAGGGTATTGAAGAACATAACCGTGAACGGAATGGCGAAGAAAAAGGCAAAAAAGTCGGAAATGGCTTGACAGGACTGTACGCCCAAAAGCCCGATAACGTTGGGCAAAATCAAGACGGCGGGTACGTAGAACAAGCCCTGACGGGAAACGGAGAGCAAGGCCGCCACCCCTTTATTACCGACAACCTGATAGGTAAGCCCTGCCATAAAATTCAAGGGCAGCATAGTCATAGTAATGCATTGTAAACGCAAGGCAAGCGCACCGATTTCCGTAGCCATACTCGATAGACTGAACACCCGCATAAGTCCAGGCGCAAAGATTGCGCAAAAGATACAAAATATCGCCATAAGCACAGTGGAAAAGGCAAGCGTGAACAGGTACGCGGACTTCACCCTATCAAAGCGTTTTGCGCTGTAATTGTACCCCAAAACGGGCTGATACCCCTGCCCGATACCAAGGGATATGGAGAACGCCAGCATAAACACCTTATGCACGACGCCAAACGCAGCTTGCGCCGCTTTGCCTCCCTCCACCGCACCGTAAGCAGCCACGCCACAGGTATACGCCGCGCGGTTCAAGAATACCGAGCAAAGGCTGGCGAGGATTTGTCTGCAAAAGGACGGAAAGCCCGTGGCGATAACGTCCCAGTACACCGAGTACTGCAAGGAAATCGCCCGCACGCGAAGGCGCACGATGGTTTTGCCCGATAAGAACATAAACAGCAGTATCGCAAAGCTGATAATTTGGCTTGCGCAAGTCGCAATCGCCGCGCCCGCAATACCCATGTCCGCAGCGAAAATCAAAATGGGGTCTAATACTACGTTGACAAGCGCGCCTGCAATTAAGCCAATCATAGACAGCACCGCCTTCCCTTCCGCGCGCAAAACGTTGTTCAAAACGAAGGACATACACATAAACGGCGCCGCAAAAAGGATATACCTTGCATATTCTTTGGAGTACCCTATCGTTTCCGCGTCCAAAGAGCCGAACAGCCTCATAAGCGGGGTTAGAAACAGCATCCCGAACAGGAGAATAAGCCCGCCGCTAACCGCCGCGATAAAAAACGCGGAGGACGCTACCTTATCCGCCCCCTCTCTATCCCGTTTGCCCAAAAGCTTAGAGACGATTGCGCCGCTGCCCATACCGTAGGTAAAGCCTATCGCCTGTATAATGGACATAAGCGCAAGCAGATTGCTAACCGCCGCCGTAATCGCGTCGTCCCCGATAAGGGATACGAAATAGGTGTCGGCAAGGTTATAAAGGGAGGTTACCATCATACTGAGCATGGTGGGTATCCCTAAGCTTATGACCAAACGCGGGATAGGCGTTTTCGTCATTTTTTCATATTGCTTTTTTTCTCTGGCAGCTACCGCTTCCTCAGTTTCTTCTATATGATGTACTTTCATAATCCACACTTCCTAATGATACTTATTCATTATACCTCGTTAGCCGTTTTTTTGCAACAAATGCGCCCGCATTTTACATAATTTCACATATTTTTTTTAAATAGCGTTGCTTTTTCCTTTCCTTCGTGTTATAATAGAGCCATGAAAAAGCAATCCGCGCCCCAAGAGGCAAAAAACTTCAAATTCAAATTCACTCCGTTTATGATTGCGTTGGCTTGTGCGGTTATCGCGCTTTGCTCGCTGGGGATTGCGCTCAGCGTTTGGCGAATTGCGCGAGACGGCGTACACGGGTTCGGCGACGCGCTGAAATCCCCTTTCCTTATCGCCGTTTGCCTATTCGGTATCGCCGTTGTTATCGGGGTTTTGGTCAAGTCCCGTTACCTCGTTACCAAAGAGTATTTCATTACGCAATTTGGATTTATTAAAAGCAAATTCCCCATCAAAGAGTTTACCTCTATTCTCTTAAACACCGACGAGAAAAAGCTGACGATTTATATGGACGAGGCATACCTCGTTACCTCTATCGACCCCGAATGGAATAACGACCTCGTACAAGCAATCCGCGAAGTGAAGCCCGATATTGAGTTTAGCTTTACCTTAACCGAAAAGGAAGACAAGTAAACACGTAAGCCCCCGACGCCGTCGGGGGCTTTATCTTATCTAAAATCAGTATCCTATTCTTACGGCAAACATCAAAAGCAATATCGTAACCGCGAACACGAAGAGCTGTAATTTCCACGTCCATTTTACCCACTTACCGTAGGATACGTTGGTCATGGACAGCCCGATAAGGAGTATGGGGTTTGTGGGGATAATCATATCCGTGAACCCGTCCGCAATACAATAGGTCAAAATGACCACCGTAGGCGAAAGCCCAAGCGCCCCGCAGATGGGCAGCATAATGGGCATAATAAGCATCAGCTTTGCCGAGGCGGAGCCTATGAAGATTTGCAAGAATAAAATCAGAAAATACACCAAAACGATGCAAAGGAATTTGTTCTTCCCGCGCAAAAATTCGATAACCGTGTGCATAACGGTATCCAAAATCCCGCTTTCCGTCATCACGAGCTTTACGGACGAGGCAATAGCAATCAAGACAACGGCGGGCAGCATAGCCAGCGCGCCCTGCCACATATGCCTTGCTACGTCCTTTTTCTCCTCGCAAACGAAACAGCCGCAGGTGATTCCGCCGATAAGGAAACTGAGGGAAAGCAAGGGAATAGCGAAATCGGCAATCGCACGAATGCTTGCTATCAATACCAGCATAACCAGCTGTACCGCAAAGAATACCGCGTATACCTTGAAAACGAATGCGTCGCGTTCACTTTCCTGCGTTTGCAAGGCGAGGGTTTTTCGTTTTTCCAAATCCACTTCGTAGGTTAAGGACTTTTTAGGGTCTTTGGTTATCCTTTTAATATGTAAAAACAAAAAACCGAGTACTACCGAATAAACGAAGATAAAGAATAACGCTCTAAGCCAAGCCCCCTGCAAAACGTAAGTTCCTGCAAGGCTGGACGCAAGCCCCACCGAAAAGGGGTTGGTAATCGCCGCGGAAAAGCCAAAGCACGCCCCCAGCATACAAATCCCCAAGCCCGTAAGCGTATCAAAGCCCATGGAAAGCATCAGCAGGATAACGATAGGAAGCAAGGTTACCAGCTCTTCAAACATACCGAAAAAGCTGCCGAACGCCATAAAAATCAATAAGGCGATACAAATAACGAGGCTTTTGCGGTTAGAGAATTTACGCACCGTTTTGGAAATCACGATACGAATCCCCTCCGTTTTGTCAAGCAGGTTAAACACCCCACTCATAATCAGCAAAAATAGACTGATAAAGATAATGGTAAGCGCGTCCACAGAGAAAAATACGCGCACGGGCGCGGTTAGGATTCGCCAAACGGCAATGCCCTGCACCTCGCCTTGCGTGTACGTTCCGTCGATAATCATATCCTCGCTATCCCGTAAGAACGCGCCCTGCGGGATAACGTAGGAAAGCGCGCCGCTTAACGCAAGGATTGCACTCAAAAGAATGACGACAAACAAAAACGAGCGCGCGTTAATGTTTGAGAAAGCCTTGCTTTTTTCTTCTTGTTTTTCCATAGTTGTTTTGACAAGACGAGCCGTTAAAGTTTTGTGTTTGTTATGCAAACACAAGAGGCTCGCCTCTTTATTCTTTTCGCATTAGTCCGCTTACAATATCCCATTCCGCACGGCAACGGATAACTTAAAGCATATCATCCCAAAAGTCAAATTCCCAATCGTTTATTGCGTTTTCCCCGCCGCAACAACCTTATCTATGCATTTCCTACATTATTATATTCCCTTGCGGAAAATATGTCAAGCGTTGCAAGCTACTTTTGAATTTTTCTTTCTAAGACAAAAGCGGGTCTTTCGTAAGGAAAGCTCCGCTTTTTAGCGTTCAACGCGTATATGCCCTATAGATAGCCGTATTTTTTCCTTGTGGTAAGCAAAAGAATTATCGCAAGGATAAAGGTTACCGCTTCCGCGGCAATTGATGAAAGCCATATTCCGTCCAACGCCAGCCACAAAGGCAAAACGAGTACCGCAATCGCTTGACAAAGGAAAGTTCTAAAAAAGGAAACGAGCAAGGAAAGCACACCGTTGGAAAGCGCTGTATAAAAGGATGAGCAGAAAATATTCAACCCCGCAAGCAAAAAGCTGAGCGCATAAATACGCAAGCCGCGCGTCGCCAAAAGATGCAGCTCCCTATTCTCCCCAACGAATATACGCGAAAGCGGTGAGGCAAACACAGCCGCCGCTATCGTCATACATACCCCCAGCGCAGTCAAAAGCAAAACGCTTTTCGTAAATACGCTTTTCAATTCCGCACGGTTTTCCGCACCGTAGTGAAAGCCTATAATGGGCGCTACCCCAATCGAATATCCGATAAACACGGCGATAAAGATAAACCCGATATACATCATAATCCCGTAGGCAGCTACCCCGTTAACGCCGATATAGCGCATAAGCTGGGCATTATATAAAATAGTAACCACCGAAAGCGCGATATTCGTCATAAGCTCGGACATTCCATTCACGCAAACCTTAAAAAACACCTTCGCTTCAAAGCGTGTTTTACCAAGCCGAAGAAGGCTGTCGTTTTTACGGGCAAAGTAGGCAAGGGGCAAAATCCCACCCACGCATTGACTAATCGCCGTTGCAATTGCCGCCCCTATAAGCCCGCCCTGAAAGCCCGCCACAAATAGCGCGTCCAAAACGATATTGCATACCCCTGCCGCAACCGTTACGTATAATCCGCGGCGAGGCTTTTCTGCTGTTACGAAAAAGCCTTGAAAGGCATTTTGCAGCATAAATGACGGCAACGCCGCCAAAATGATACGCGCATAAAGCACGCAACTATCGATAAGCTCTGCCCGCTCGCTTGCGGACATATCTTTTTCCGTTGCGGCAAAGAGTTCCGCTACAGGGCGGGCGATTAAGATACCCGTAATCGCCAACGCCACGCCGATTGCCACGGTTGCGTATACGAGCATGGAGAAAATACGGTTTGCACGCTTTGCGTCCCCCTCGCCGAGGATTTTGGATACAACCGCGTTTCCGCCCGTACCGAGCATAAATCCCACCGAACCCAAAATCATAATCAGCGGATAAATCAAATTGAGCGCAACAAAGGGAATCTCCCCTGCAAAGTTAGACACGAAAAAGCCGTCTACGATACCGTAAACGGAAATAAAAACCATCATCGCGACGGACGGTAAAACGAATTTTACCAGCTTTCTATAATTAAAATGCTCGTTTAAGTGAATTCTTTCTTCCATATCTTTTCATAGAAAACCCGACTGCGCTAAGCAGTCGGGTTTGGATACTTGCTTCAAATTATTGATTATCCAAATCCAAGAGGTCTTGGTATCTCTTTTGGAAGCGGGTAACCGTCGCGTCGTTGTTGTATTCAAGGAGTACTTTGCTTTGCTTTTCGGTGGAATAGTTGTTATAAGCCGATTCCTTTACCGATTCATAGAAGAGGTTGGAGAACGTACCTTCCGTCTCTCTTTCCGCTTCCACGTACCCGCCGTAAACGTCGCCGTTTGCCGTGTAGCTGAACGAACAGTATACGATATGCCAGCCGTAGTCGGTTGCGCAAACCATATAGCTGCCTACGCCCTTCTTTACGACTTCCTGCGCCGCATACTCGAATTCCTTAACGAACTGCGTGCCGTAGGGAGATACCGAATAGCCCATATAGGTATTCAAGCAACCCGTATCCGTGCTGTACGCGAACATAAGCTCGTTAACCGCGGAAAGCGCTTTATATTGCTGCGTTTCGGGATTGAAGAAGCCCGCGTTCGTCTGCGTTTCGGTGAAGTTTACTTTGCCTTCGTAGTAAACGAATTTGCTGTAATCGTAATCCTTTGCGCCTAATTCTTTATACTGCGTAGTTGCATAATAAGGATGGGTATCGTCGCCGCTTGCATTGCTTACCGTCGTCGTAGTAACGCCTTCCGTTGCGGAAATTTGAGTTTCAAAGATATCGATAAATTCGTCGATGCTAACGGAATTTGCCTTCACTTCCCATTCGTCGCCCGTCGTATCTACCGTGCCGTTGAAGGGATATTTGCCGGCGTAGTGGCCAAGCTTTTCCTTGGAGCCGTCCACAACGTTTTCCTTGAAGAAGTAGTAGTTTTCGCCGTCCTTATACGAATAGTTCGCGTGGTCGTGTTCGGAAATCCAGCTCGTACGCAAATCCTTGCCCTTGACCTCGTCAAGGATAGCTCTTCTTGCGACATACAATTCGCTTTGAGAAAGTCCTCTGTTCTTCGCTTCCTCGTAACGAACGCTTTGGCTGGTGGAGAAGGGAATCAAAATATTATATACATACCCAAAGCCTTCCAAGCCGTACAGGATAAAGGAATCTGCGGACGCACCGTCGATTGCCGTTGCAAACGCGCTGGGGGTTTCCGCATAGTCGCGCTCGTTTTGCGCTTTGTACGCGTTGTACTTTTCCTGCATATAAGCGTCGCTAAGCTCGATATTTACTTCCTCTTTCAAGTCCTCGAAGTACTTGTCGATAAGGCTTTGCTCTAAGAGCGAGGAAAGTTCGATATAGTAGTAGTTCAGCCCCGTGATATCCGAAACGTCCTCAACCGTGCCGTCGGAGTTGTCCAAATCTACGAGGTTATAGCCTTGCAGGTTGGTCAAGAACGCGTTGTACGCCTTTTGTCTGCTGGTTACCGTCGAACCGTCGATGGGGTCGTAATTGAGACATTCGCTAAGCGCGTTGCGCCCCGTCCAAATGCTGTAATCGTTGGTGTAGTAGTCTTCCTTGTCCGTTTCCACGCCCGTGGGAAGGGTACGCGTTTCCTCGTGGTCGTGTTCTTCGTCGTCTGCCGTAACGAAGCTTTCTTCCAAGGAATCGAGGGAGTCGTTAAAGGATTTCTTTAAATCGTAAACGGCTTTCTCGTAATCTTCCAAATCCGCGCCGTTTTCCGTCAAGAAATACTTCAAGGTAAGCACTTCGGGATACTTTTCGTATTTTGCCTTTTCCTTTGCGGTTGCCTGTTCCTTTTCCGCGGCAACGTAAGCGTTCATACCGTCTACGCTAAACGCAGCTTCTTCGTCCGCAAGATAATACGCAACGGCGTACTGTACCATAATTTCTCTGTTGATGAGGCTATCCAACAGCATATTGAAGGTCGCCTCGTAGGTATAGCCGTAGCTTTCTACGTATTGATAGCCCGTAGTAAGGAAGGAAGAAATCAAGTCGCGCTTGGTGATATCCTTCGATAAATTCTCAACGACTTTTTCCACCTTGTCCGCTTGGGCTTTATACTCAGCCGAGGCGAAATTTTTCAAATGGGAAGTAATGTCTACCGTTGCAACAATCTGTTCAAGGTCTTTTTGGCTGTCGGTGGTAATAAATCCGCAGCCCGTTGCCCCTACCGTAAGCGCAACGCCCATCAGCAAAGCCGTCGTCTTTTTGAATGTGTGTTTCTTGTTCATAAAATCTCTCCGATTTTTTATCCTACGCTATATTATACCTTATTTTTATAGAAAGTGCAAACGTTTTCGCTTATAAACTATGCGAAAGTTAAGGCAAATTTCAAAAATTTTGTCATTTCCGCCATCAATTCCGCGCTGTCCCGCTTGCCGAAGAATTCTATCACGGGGGCTTCCGACATATTCAGGCGCACTTTGCCCTCGTATTTATCCATCGCCGCCATCAAGCCTTTATCCTTAAACGATTGTATGGACGGGAATTCCGACGCCCCCACCCCCTTGATAAGGGAAATTTTCTTGACGTTGAATTTCGCCGCATAGCTTTTTAATACAGCGATGACGAGCAAATTTTCCACCGCACGCGGCGGCTCGCCATACACCTCGCGAATAGACGAATACACCCGTTTATAATCGGCAATCGACGAAATTTCC
>JAZKXK010000078.1:0-9674 GCA_045611525.1 Candidatus Scatosoma sp.
GTTGTTATCTAACATGATACGAATAATCTCTTTATCCGTTTCCCGCATGCCGTAATGGGCGAGTCTGGAAACGCTCTTTATCGTGTTCTCTACGCCGTCCTTGACGATACCGTCCCCTGCGAAAAACTCATTGCCGTTATAGTACATATTCAAGCCGAGCAAGCCGCTTTCCACCGCCGTGGCAATTTTGGCTGCACAGCTGGCTTTCGCACCGTCGCAAATGATGCCCGAATCAATCGCAAGCGCGTTGACGAGGGCGTGGGAGATTTCCTTTTTCCCGCCGCCGAGAAGGTAGGCTACCCCGCAGGCTGCGCCTGCGCCTGCGGAAACCACTCCGCAATACGCCGACAGCGCGCCGATGCCCGCCTTTAAATGAATGGTAACGAGGTTGGAAACGCACAAGGCGCGGTATACTTTCTCCTTGGACGCGTGCATACCCCTTGCGTACACGATTACTGGTACGGACGCGGTGATGCCTTGATTGCCGCTGCCCGAATTGATAACCACGGGCAATTCGCACCCGTTCATACGGGCGTCGCTTGCCGCCGCCGCGTAGGCTTTCGCCGTAATCTTAATATCGGGCTGATAGGAACGCAAAAGCACCTTGCCGATATTTGCGCCGTAGTCGTTTTTTAAGCCCTCTTCCGCTATCGCCATATTATAGGCGATTTGCCTATCGAGGATTTCTTTGACCTCGTCCGCGTCTACGGTATTTGCAAATTCGACGATTTTTTCTATCGTGAGCGTGCTTTTGTCCGCGCGCTCTATATCCTTGGGCAAATCCTCAAACAAGGTTTGTCCGTCTTTTTTTATGCAAACGATATTCGTATGCGCGTCGGCAATACGGATATACGCCTCGTGGCTTTTAGATCGCAGGGTTATCCCGATATCGAACACCCTTGCCTGTTCGGGTGTGCATATTTCCACCGGAAAGCAATCCAGCGCCGCCTTCATTTCCTTGATTTGGTCATGCGTTACCTTGGAAAGAACCTCTAAGCCCGCTTTGGCGTTTCCTGCCACCAGTCCCGCGATGAACGCAGATTTTATCCCGCGCATACCGCCCGTGTGCGGCACGGTAACGCTCTTTGCGTTCTTGACGATATTGCCGCTGACCTCTACCTTTGCGGAAACGGGCATATCTCCCAAAAGCTCCTTTGCCTTTGCCGCAGCGTAGGCAAGAGAAATCGGCTCGGTACAACCCATGGCGGGAACGAGCTCTTCTTTTAATATCCGTACAAATAAGTTAATTTCTTCTTTCGTGAGCATATCAAACAACCGCCGCAGCCGCCTCGGTTTCGAGGGGCGCTTTTTCCGCCCGTTTATCAATGGTATAAGTGGGTACGAGCAGTTTTACCCATTCTTTCATTTTATCCGTTTCCTCGTACGCCGCTTTATACAGCTTATCCAAGGTCGCGAAAAGATTTTCCTCGTCGATATCGAGGGGTTTTGCAATACTAATCAAGCCGTTTGCCGTCTTTTGCAAGCCCTCTTCCGCCATCAACCGTTCTTCAAACAGCTTTTCGCCGGGGCGCAGACCCGTACACTCGATTTTGATATCGACATCGGGTTCGAGTCCCGATAGTTTGATAAGGTTATACGCCAAGTCGTAAATACGGACGGGTTCGCCCATATCCAAAACGAAAATTTGACCGTTCTTTGCATACGCGCCCGCCTGCAGGACGAGAGAAACCGCCTCGGGAATGGTCATAAAATACCGAATAATGTCCTTATGCGTAACGGTAACAGGGCCGCCCTGCTCGATTTGCTTTTTAAAAAGCGGGATAACCGAACCGTTAGACCCAAGCACGTTCCCAAAACGCACGGCTACGAACTTGGTTTTGCTGTGTCTACCCAAGGTTTGGATAATCATCTCGCAAATGCGCTTGGTCGCGCCCATAATATTCGTGGGGTTGACCGCCTTGTCGGTGGAAATTTGCACGAAGGTTTCCGCGCCGAACTCGTCGGCGGCTTTCGCCACCTTCAGCGTGCCGAACACGTTGTTTTTTACCGCCTCGTTGGGACTGGTTTCCATCAAGGGTACGTGCTTGTGCGCCGCGGCGTTGAACACGATTTGAGGGGCGTAGGTTTTGAATACGTCCCGCATTTTTCCGCTGTCGCGGACGCTGGCTATCAAGGTAAGTAAATTCAAGTTTGGATATTTTGTCTTCAACTCTTGCTCGATATCGTAGGCAGTATTTTCGTAAATATCCAAAATAATGAGCTGTTTCGGGTTATGCGAAGCGATTTGACGGCAAAGCTCGCTGCCGATAGAACCGCCGCCCCCCGTAACGAGTACCCTTTTGTTTTCTATGTAACCGATAATTTCTTCAATATTGACCTGTTTTTGCTCCCTGCCCAAAAGGTCGGCTACGTCCACGGGACGAAGTCGGGATACGGACAGCTCCCCGTGCGCCAAGTCGTTGAGTTCGGGCAAAAGCTTGATTTTACAGCCGCAATCCCTGCAACACTCGATAGCCTTTCTTTGCGCCGCGCGCTCGGTGGGCGGTACCGTGATAAAGATTTCTTCGATGTTATAACGCTTTACGAACAGCTTTGCGTCCTCAACCGTACCCACTACGCGCATATCGCCGATACGCTTATCGACGTACTGCTCGTCCGTGTCCAGCACGCAAATGGGCTTGTACTGCACCGTTTTGCCCTTTTCGGCGTCGTCCGTCATATTTCTAATCAAGGCGAACGCGTCGTTGTTAAAGCCGACAATCATAACCCGCTTTTTATTTGAAAACCGTAAAAGCAAATGTCTTCTAAGCGCGCCGTATATACGCCTTGAAAAGCGGAACGCGCCGATACCGCAGGTTAAGAGCATAGCATATACCGCCGCTACGCTGTAATCTAAGCGCAAGTCGAAAAACAAGGTTGGATTGACGAGCTTTGCCGCGAACGCGAAGAAAAGGTTGGTTATTCCCACGAGAAAGCCGCAGGCGCAAACGCGCACCGCCTCGGGCATACCGACGGAGGAAAAGCTCATTTTATACAATCCCAGCGCGGCAAGCAGGCCTACCGTCAAGGGAATATTGCAAAGCGCCCATAAAACGACCTCGCCGCCGATATAAAAGGCAATATTATCCCCCCAGCCCGTTATCCAGTACCCGATAAACGCCGCCATCAACACGATAAGTCCGTCAATCGCACCGCAAAGTAAAAACTTGGGTTGGTGTTTCGTCTTTTGCTCTGTTTCCGCCATAATGCCACTCCGTAAAATTCGCTCTCTTTTGATTATATCATATAGTTGCGTACTTGTCAAGATACTCCGCGTAAACTTTTGCCGGCTGTAAGCCCGTTACCCGTTCAAACCCCTCGAAGAAGGCGTTGGAATTGACCTCGCAAAGCACGGGGCCTTCCTCCGTTTCCAGTAAATCCACCCCGCAATAGTCCAAGCCAAGCGTTTTTGCCGCTTGTTCCGCCGCGGCGATATACTCGGGCGCAAGCTCTATTTTTCTACCTTCGCCGCCCAGTTCGATATTCGAACGAAATTCCTCGCCCTTTGCCACCCGTTCCATACCGCCGAGCGCCTTGCCGCCGATGACGATAACGCGGATATCCCTGCCCTTGGAGCTTTGAATATATCTTTGATAAAAATGAGGCGTATACAGCCATTCTTCTTCGATTTTTTTAAGTTCGGGCATACCGTGTACGAGCTGAACGCCCGCGCCAAACGAGCCGTAACTCTTTTTCGCAACAAGCGGAAAGCCTAACGTCTTGGCTACCGCTTGCAAAAACTCCATATTGGGCTGCGCGCCCTGCGTATAGCAAAGGGGCGCGGGAATGCTTTCCGCAAGGGAAAGTCCGCTGTCTTTTAAAGCGATATAGGTCGTCATTTTGTCGTCGCAAAGCTCGATAGCTCGCGCGGAATTAAAAAGCCGCAAGCCCGCGCTCTCCAACATATGCCCAAGATATTTATCCTTATCCAAATACACGGCAAAGGCGTATTTTTCCTTTAGAGAAAGCGTAACCCCGCGCTGCTTTTGAATAAGGGCGTATACCTCGCCGTTTTTTAGAATATCCGTTTGTATTCCGCGTTCTTCCAGCGCGGATTTGATACTTTCGGCTTGGTGGAAAAATTTCTCCCCTGCGGGATAGCCGTTGATGATAATAAATGCTCGAGCCATACCTGCCCCCTTGTTATAGCAAAAAAGGGGCGAAAACGCCCCTTTTTATCCGTTTTAGTTACGCCTCTACGCGAATCACCGATTCCACCTTTCCAAGCTCGGACGCGTTGATTTTCGCGACTACGTTCTTCACGCTGTTTTCTTTGGTTTTATGCGTGATGATGATAAGAGGCACGCGGTTGCCTTCTTCGCCGTCCTCTTTCGCTTTTTGCGCGATTTCTACGATGGAAATACCGTACTTTGCAAACATACCGCTGATTTTCGCAAGCGTACCCGCCTTATCCTCTACCGAAAGACGGAGATAATACGCGCTGGAAAAGTCGGAGACGAATTTCGTCGAAGGGTCTGCCGTTGCGGTGTTCTTATAGGTAGAATATTTGATTTCGGCGTGGGTAGCCGCATAGATGACGTCGCTGACGACTGCGCTTGCCGTGGGGAACGCGCCTGCGCCCTTACCGTACAGCATAATATCGTCCAACGCGTCCCCGCGTAAGTATACCGCGTTGTACGCGTCGTTTACGCTTGCCAAAGGATGGGCTGCGGGAATGAAGGTGGGGTGTACGCGCACTTCCACGCCCTTTTCGGAGTTTTTACCGATGGCAAGGAGCTTTAACGCATATCCGAATTCCTTACCGAACGCAATATCCTTTGCGCTGACTGCGGTAATCCCTTCGCGGTACACCTTCGTATAAGGCACTTTGGTGTGGAACGCCATCGACGAAAGAATAGAGAGCTTGTAGGTGGAATCGAACCCTTCCACGTCGTTGGTGGGGTCGAATTCCGCATACCCAAGCGCCTGCGCTTCTTTAAGCGCCGTTTGATAGTCCGCGCCGTCCTGCGCCATTTTCGTTAAAATATAGTTGGTCGTACCGTTGACGATACCCATCATTTCGGTAACGTGGTTTGCCTGTACGCCGTCCAAAAGGGTACGGATAATGGGTACGCCGCCTACGCAGCTCGCTTCATAATACAAGCCGCAGGAGTTGCGACGAGCGATACGCTCTAATTCGTGCGAGCATTTACTAATCATTTCCTTGTTCGCGGTAACGACCGTTTTGCCCTCTTTGAGCGCCATCATAACGAATTCTTTGGCAATCCCGACCCCGCCGATGGTTTCGATAACGATATCGATGGCAGGATTTGCAACGACCTCGGCAATACTGCCCGCGATGCATTCTTCGGGAACGCCGAGCTGCTTTAAGCGTTCTTTGTTCTTGTCCAACACGCTTTCTACTACGATATCCACATTTTGGGTCTTTAAGTAAAATTCTCTGTGGTCGACGAGGGTTTTATACGTACCGCCCCCTACGACGCCTAAGCCCAAAATCGCAACGCCTACTCTCTTTTTCATACTCTACTCCTTTGTTTACGTGTTTAAATCGTATAAATATTTTAAGCCTTTCAAAGTCAACAGCTTATCCACGACGTCGATACACTCAATTTCCTTGGATATGACGTTACTAAACCCGCCCGTGGCAATCGTTTTGACAAAGGACGCTTTCAGCTCCTTTTTAATCTTTTTAACGATATATTCCACCAAGCCCGCAAAGCCAAAGACGATACCCGCCTGCATATTCGTTACGGTGTTTTTGGCGATAACGCTCTTCGGCGCTTCGATTTCCACGCGGGGGAGCTTTGCCGTACCGTTTACAAGCGAATCCAACGAACCCTTGATTCCCGGCGCGATAACCCCGCCGATAAACTCATTGTTGGCGCTGATGATATTAAAAGTGGTCGCCGTACCAAAGTCTACCACAATCATAGGTACGCCCTCGCCGTAGCCGACGATTGCCGAAACGCAGTTGACGATTCTGTCCGCACCCACTTCCCTTGCGTCGTCGCAACGGATATTCAAGCCCGATTTAAGCCCCGGCGCGATATGAAGCGGGCGGATATGCAGATATAAATCGCACATTTTATCCACCGTGTAATCCAAGGAAGGCACGACGGAAGAAATGATACCCCCCTCGATTTCGTCTACCGCAACGCCGTTTGTCGAAAGCATACTCGTTAATTGCGCGCCGTATTCGTCCGAGGTCTTTTTCAGGTCAGTCGCCACGCGGAAGGAAAATTTCAATTCGTCCTTGTCAAAAATCGCGTATTTAATATTCGTATTGCCGATATCGATACAAATAATCATTTTTATTTCCTTGAAAATTGTTTATTGATAATCCCGATAACTCTATGGAGCGCAGGCGAAACAACCAAATTGACGGCAAGCTCGATAAAGAAATTAAAGGTAACAAGCCCCACAAGAATAAAGACAAGCACGTTTTGCCCGCCCGCCATTGCGTATACGGAATCCGTCATAAACAAACAGCCCACGACAAACAAAGCCGTATTGATAACAGGCACGACCCCCGCCGCCGCAAACACTGCGGCAAGACCGTTCTTTTTATGCAAGACCTGATACAGCCAGCCTGCGACAAAGCCTGCCGCAGTCGTTTTTACGATACAGGTGAGCAACGTTACGAACGGGTCGTTCGCCCAAATCAGCGCGTAAAAAGGTACTAGCCCCATAACGACTTGAATGAATACGACGACGCCGCAGGCAAATCCCAAAAATGCGCCGACAAGCGAGCCGTATAAAATCGCGCCCAAGACGATTGGAACGAGGGTGAAGTTTAACTGCACCGCACCGATTGCCAGCGTCCCGCCGAAGCCTTGCAGCACCATTACGAGGGCAAGAAGCACCGCCATACCCGTAACGCGCTTAGCCGAAAAGAATTCCTTTCGATTCATAATAACCTCCATCGAGTTCTAATAAGATACCCGTAGAAAAAAATGGGATTTATCCCTTGATAGGTCAAGCCGACAAGCGTACTTGCCATAGGATATACCATTATTATAACGCTTTTTTCTAATTAACGCAACAAAATGAACGGCAAAAATCGCGATATTTTTAAGCACAAAAGCAAGATTTTTAGAATACTATGTATTAGAAAGACAAAACCGCAGGTATTTCCAACGAAAAGTCGATTACATACCCCTGCGGCAAGACACAGGAGGTTTCTTATGAATTGTTGTTCCCAAGGTAACGTTACCCTTTGGATTCTTATCGCTTTGCTCGTCCTCGGCTCGAAAGACGGCTTCTTCTGCTCGAACGTGTTCAGCGGTTGCGGTTTGCCCATCGTGGCAGCCCTTCTCTTCTGCCTTTACAAAAACGGTACGTTAGCGTCCATTCTCACCCCGCCTTGCAACTGCGGTTGCGGCTGTAACTGATACTTACTCCTTTTTTCTCCTTGTATGCTCTAAAAAAACCGAGGTCGGCTCGCCGACCTCGGTTTTTCTTTACGCTTGAAGAAAATACGCCTGCAGGGCGATTATCGTTTTTCCGTCCCGAATTTCTCCCTTTTTCAGCATTTCCCTTACCCTTTCCAAGGGAATATACTCCGCGTCCAAAAATTCTCCCTCGTCTAAATGCGAGGCTACCTTTTTCCCCTCGTAAGCGCGATAGATATAAATCTTCTCGTTCGTATATCCCGGCGTGGGATAGTTAACAAACAACAGCTCCAAACGCTTTGCGCGCACCCCTGCCTCTTCCTCTAACTCCCGTTTCGCCGCGAGCATAGGGTCTTCCCCCTTTTCCAGCTTGCCTGCGGGAAGCTCGTAAATGCTCTCCCCGTAGGCGTAGCGGTACTGACGGACAAGCAGTACTTTATTGTCCTCGATATACAAAACGCACGCCCCGCCGCTATGCTCGATAATTTCACGCACGCAAGGCGTTCCGTCGGGAAGCAACGCATCGTCCCTGCGTAAATTTAAGATTTTGCCCTGATAGATATAATTTTTCTTGACCGTTTTTTCTACATATTCCATAAAATTGCCCGCCTTTTTCGTCATTATACCACAAAAAATAAAAAATATCAAGATTTTTAGGCAAAACGTCTTGATTTTAGCCGACGTTTTATGTATAATAGAGCCACACCGATTTGGTTAGGAGTTATACAAATGCAAATTCAAGGCGAAACCTCCGTCAACAAGCTTATCGTGCTCTTCGTGTTCGATAAAATGGAAACGGCGCTCTCCGAGCGCACCATTTTGGAAGTATGCACCGCAGAAAACGAATGGCTCAACTATATGGACTGCAAGGAGCTTATCCCCCGTCTTTTAGACGACGGGTTTATTTGCCGTATCTCCTCTCCTGAAGAAGAACCCCTCTACGCCATTACGGGCGACGGGCGGGAAAGCTTGAACAGCTTTTATATCAATATCCCCAAAAGTATCCGCGAGGAAATCTCCTCGTTCGTAAAAAAGAACAGCGGAAAGCTTCGCAACCGTCAGGAATGTAAAGCCGATTACTACCAAAACGTAGACGGTACCTATACCGTGTTTTTAAAAATCATCGCGCCCGTACAACCTATGCTTGAACTCAAGTTTGTCATTCCCGATAAAAAAACGGCGCAAAATATTTATAAAAGCTGGGAAAGCAAAGCGTCCGATTTATACTCGGCTATCTATGAAACATTGGTGGATTAATCCCCTTAGTAAATACGAAAAAGGAAGGTATATATTATGTTTACTTATTCGACCAAAGGCACTTGTTCCAGACAAATTCTTTTTGAAGTGGACGACAACGGCTGCTTGCACAACGTTCGCTTTATCGGCGGTTGCGGCGGCAACTTACAAGGGATTGCCCGCCTCGTGGAAGGCAAGCATATGGACGAAATCGAAGCTCTGCTTAAAGGCGTGCTTTGCAGAGCCAACACGTCTTGCCCCGACCAGCTTTCCCAAGCCATCACGGAATATAAGGCAAGCAGGGCTTAAACGCATACCTGCCCCCTACTAAAAGAAAAAATTATCCCGCGAAACGAAATATTTCGCGGGATTTTTTATTAGTGTTTGAAGTGTCTGTCACCGACGAAAATCATCGCAATCCCCGCCGCGTTGCACGCGTCGATGGAAAGCTGGTCCTTAATGCTTCCGCCCGGCTGAATAATTGCCGTGATACCTGCCTTTACGCATTCCTCTACGCAATCGGGGAAGGGGAAGAAGGCGTCGCTTGCCATCACCGAGCCTTTCACCTCGTCGCCTGCGTGGGCAATTGCTTGCTGCGCCGCCCAAATACGGTTGGTTTGACCCATACCGATACCCGTCGTTCTATCCGCTTTACCTACCACGATAGCGTTGGACTTGGTATGCTTTACCACCTTCCAGTTGAAAAGAAGGGCTTGCATTTCCTCGTCCGTAGGCGCGCGGTCGGTTACCACCTTCAAATTCTCAGGCGCGAACAAGGTATTATCATAATCCTGCACAAGCAAACCGCCGTATACCTTCTTCATATCGTACGCGCTTGCTTCGCGTTTTGCTTTAATATCGGGCAATTCCAAAAGACGAATGTTCTTTTTGCCTTTTAAAATTTCCAAAGCGCCCTCGGTGAAGGATTCCGCGATAACGATTTCAATGAAGATTTTATTAATTTCCGTTGCCGTAGCCTCGTCCACTTGACCGTTGATAGCCAAAATCCCGCCAAAGACGGATACAGGGTCGGATTCGTAGGCTTTGATGTACGCCTCGTGAATGGTCTTACCCGTGCCTACGCCG
>JAZKXK010000079.1:0-36373 GCA_045611525.1 Candidatus Scatosoma sp.
GACAATTTCGCAGGCAGAAATATGCACTACGGTATCCGCGAACACGCGATGGCGGCGATTGCAAACGGTATGCAGCTCCACGGCGGTATGCAAGCGTATTGCGCAACCTTCTTCGTGTTTGCCGATTACTGCAAACCCGCAATCCGTCTTTCCGCGCTTATGGGCTTGCCTGTAACCTATATTATGACGCACGACTCCATCGGCGTCGGCGAGGACGGCCCTACCCATCAGCCCGTTGAACAGCTTATTATGCTTCGTTCTATCCCCGGCATCAAGGTCTTCCGCCCCGCAGACGGCAAGGAAACGGCAGCCGCTTGGGTATCGGCTATGAGTGGCAAAGAGCCTACCGTACTCGTGCTTACCCGTCAAGCCCTGCCCCAGTACGAGGGCAGCAGCAAAGCGGCGCTTTGCGGCGGGTACGTGTTGGAAGATTGCGAGGGTACGCCCGACGTTATCCTTATGGGTACGGGTTCGGAAATCGAGCTTTGCGTAAAGGCAAAGGCTGCCCTTAGCGAAAAAGGCGTGAAGGCAAGGGTCGTTTCTATGCCTTGTATCGAAGAATTTGAAAAGCAGAGCGCCGAGTACAAGGAAAGCGTACTCCCCGCGAGCGTGAAAGCGCGCGTATGCGTAGAGGCAGCGTCCCCTTACAGCTGGTACAAATATGCAGGCTCTTACGGCGAGCTGGTATGTATGACCACCTTCGGTGCGTCCGCGCCCGCAGGCGTACTCTTCCCCCACTTCGGGTTCACCGTAGAAAACGTGGTAGAAAAAGCCCTCGCGTCCATTGAAAAAGCAAAATAAGAAAATTAAGATAAAAGAGAGCAAACACAAGCTGTGTTTGCTCTCTTTTTTTGCTATAATGTATGAAAATTTACAAGGTATATTTAAAAATACATACGTGTGTTTTGCCTTGGTTAATCCGCATATCATTATCTTCGGGCAATTCCTTTATCCCAAGAAACTCTCCGTTTAGGGATTCGCAAGTTTTTTTCGAGGCAATATTCTCGGGCATGCAGGTGATACAGACGTAGTCCATTCCGTGCTTTTTCGCCAAGGAAAATAAAAGCTTGCAGGCTTTAGCCGCGTAATGGTTTCCCCTATATTCCTCGTTGACTGTATACCCGATATGTCCTCCGTAGTAAAGTCTATCGTTATACCCCACGCGCAAATCACACCTACCCATGACATTGCCTTGTAAATCACAAATATTAAAATGATAAGCAGGCACCCAATTTTTTTCGGGATTCCCCTCGGTTAAATGATCTACCGTTAGCTTTATCTCTTCATTTTGTAAAAAATCCGCATTGAAAAACTCCATAATATCCTCATTTGTTTAATAACGCATTTTTATATTCAACGCATACATACCCTATTCAAATATTGAAAAGCGCAATCGCCGCGGCGATTTCTTCCTCGTCCGTTACGCCCTCTTTGACCGTCTTTGTGCCGTCGCTTGGCAAAATCCCTCTGCCGTGAATACTCGTATTCGTAACGGGCCAACGGATTTCCGCCGTGGTCAACTTTAAAGCGTCCCCTTTCACACTCAAATAGTAGGTGCTTTGCATAATGCCTTTGCCGTAGGTCTTGGCGACGCCGTTTCTTTCCGTCAAGCAAATATCCGCGTAGGAAATCGCGCCGTAATCGAGCATACTCCCAAGCAAACACTCGCTCGCCGAAGCCGAACCCTCGTCCGCAAGCACGCAGATACGGCTATCCGCGGAGAAATATTCCTTGTAGACGTTGCGCTTTGCCGAAAAACTTTCCCTTTTCTCCCCGTAATCGGCTACGGCAACGACAGGCTTGCGTTCGTCCGTATTTTTACAAAAATACCCCGCCAAATCCTGCATAACATCCAAATATCCGCCGCCGTTTCCTCTCAGGTCAAGCACAAGGTTCTTTTTCCCCTCTTGCTTAAACAAATCCATAACTTGCTTGAACGCGTTCGCCGCTTCGCCGCCGAACTGCACAAGGCGGATATACGCCGTATCCCCGTTCAAGCAAGTAAGAGGTTTGCCACGCTCTACCAAATCCGTCGCCTTCTCCCCCTCGAACGCATACGCCTTATCGCGGGTACGGTAAAAGACGTAGTTTTCCACGTACTCCGCTTTGGATAGCGTAATCAGCCGCGTTTCCTCGCCCATACGGAGCTTGAGGATAAACGTCTCGCCCGCTTCAAAATCCTGCAAGAATGCCGAGAAATCCTCAAATTTTTCGCTTTCCGTCAAGCTTTCCTGCGTTTTTCCAAAGCCCACGAGGTATTCCCCCGCCAAAATGCCCGCCGCTTCCGCAGGGGAATTTCCGCATACGCGGGTAATTTTCATAATATCCTTGCCTTCCCCGTCCTTGGTGAGAAAGACCAGCCCCAAGCCGCTGCGATTGCCCGCCAGCTCGCCCGCGGACGCGTTAAACTCGTCCGCGGTCATATAGCAGGAGTACGGGTCGAGCAAATCCTCGTTGATAGACTTAAAAAGTACGCCGTAGAACTCTTCGTCGGAGATTTCCTTATAATATTTCTCGTCAATCATCTTTTTCACCTTGATAAGCGTGCGGAATTCGCCGTCCAAGGTAAACCAAACCGTTGCCGCGCCCGCAGCAAAAAACAGGATAGCGCCGATGATACAGGCAAGTGCCCGCCAAAGCGTTTTTTTCTTATTCGGGGTAGGCATGTACGCGTTCAATTTACTGTTTTTCATAAAAAGTTATCCCTCGCATATTATTTTACCCGTTCAAACGAACGGGTAATCAAATAAAACGTTATTTTTTCAAAAGCCTATATAAAATCGTCAGCACACGGAAGGATACCGCGTCGGAAAAGGAACGGATATTCAAGCCCGTCGCCTTTTCGATTTTATCCAAACGGTACAAAAGGGTATTGCGGTGCATATATAGATTTCTCGACGTTTCGCTTACGTTCAGGCTGCTTTGCAAAAAGCTTTCCGCCGTCGTGAGCATCTCCTCGTCCTCAAACACCTCTTTACACCCCTCGCTGGAAAGCTCGGCAAGATATTCCGCCAGCTTGCTTTCGGGGATATCCTCAAGCATTTTCACGAGCAAGAACTCCCGATAGGAATGTACGCTGCCCTGCAAATCGAACACGTCCGCATACCGAAGCGCGTTTTCCGCACTGGAATAGGAAAGGGCGGCGTCTTTCAGCTCCTTTACCGTCTTACCGACCCCCGCGACTGCGTCTATGCCAAGCTCTTCCTTCAAGGACTGCACCAAAAATTCGGCGTAATCCACCGAGGAGGCGTCCCCGTCCTCTACCTCGTTTACGAATTTAACGAGTACGCAGGTGTTTCCTCCCGTTTGTAAGGCGGTGTCAAGGCTGTTTCCGCCGTACTGCTCCAAAAGCGCAATCGCCTCGTCTAAAAGCTTGGGAATATGCAGCGCGATAACGAAGCACGCCGACTTGCGCACGGAATACCTCGTCGCATACCTGTATACGCTCATAGAGGAGCATTCGCCAAAAAGTATGCGTTTTAAATGCTCCGTTTTGGAAAGCTCCGTTTCCCTTTCGGCAAAGCCCTCGATATAAGCGGGGAGCAGGAGCGCATACTTGTTTTCTTCCTCGCCCGCACCCGTAAGCACGCCGACGTACGCCGTACCCTTGTGTAAAAATCTAAAATAAGTGTACTGTCCGTCGCTCGCCGTTGCCTCAAAGGGCTTATCGCAGACGGGTATATCCTTTACGGGCGCATTTTCAGGGTAGAACGATACCTCTATCCCAAGCTTTTCCCGTATGGCGTTTTGAATTTTCTTAAGCTCAAGCATATCCGTTTCCTCACTCCGTCCATTATACTACAGTTTCAGGAAAAATTCAAGGGTTTTTAGGAAATTTTACCCGCTTTTCTCCCAACTTTCAAAAGCGAAAATTTATTTATAATAAAAATCGAAAAAAAGTGGAAAATTTTGCGGATTTTTTCAAAATTATTCGCCGTTTAGTATTGACATCTCTTTTTAAAAGTGTTATAATACTGTAAAATGAATAGTTTAATTCCCAAATTCCGTATTTTATCAAAAAAAGGCGGGTCAAGGGAAGTAACTTCAAAAAAAATTTCAGGAGTTTTGTTATGAGCAAAAAGCAAAAGAATGTTGCGCCTAACGACGCAGCGCCCACTCAGGAACAACCCGTTAAAAAGAACGCGGGTTATCGCATCCTTGCCTTTATTCTTTTGGTCGTAAGCGCTGTTGCGTTGGCGGTTCTTCCCTACAACGTATTCTACGCAAGCGGCGAAGTGAAAGAGGTTTCCCTTCTTACGGCTCTCCTCGACGCTTTCTCCGCAGAGGCGAAAGTGTTCGGCGCTGTACCCGCCCTCTTTGAAGGTAGCGCGGTCGCTACGCTGTCCACCATCGGTATGTACCTTTTCGCACTCGGCTTGGTCGTTGCAGCGCTCGTATCTTTGTTTGCAATCTTCTCGGCGAAGAAAGCTCCCCGTCGCGTAAAGACGGCGCTCTTCTTCCTTGCGCTCGGCGCAGTTGCATACACCTTCTTCTTCTTCGTAGCAAGCAAGGCGGCTACCGCTAACGAACTCGTAGCAGATGTTGCGGCGTTCGATTTGCTTAGCGTTGCTATCGCGGCGGTTGCAGTTGTATTCACCTTCTTCGTATCCCTTGCAAAGAACGGCAAAGCGGCTTGGCTCCGTTTGGCTCAATTCGTTCTTTCCGCTGCTTGCGCAGTACTTGCCGTACTTCCCCTTGCTGCTACCGCATTGCTTGTTAAAGAAAGCGGCGCGACGCTTGCCGTAGTCGTAATCGTACTTATGGCGCTCAACACTGTTATCGCTTGTGCGCGTATGTCCAAGGTTAAGGACACCGTTTGCGACCTTGTTCGTTACATAGTTGCTCTTCTCGTTGCGCTCGCAGCTTGCTACGTTGCAAACCAAGAAGACACCGCTAAGATTACCCTTGCTATCGTTGCTGCGGCAATCGCCCTCTTCCAAATCGTACTTGTAATCGTACAAATCAAGAAGGGTCATAAGAAAGAAATCGAAGCGGCTAAGGAAGAAACGGCTGAAGAAGTAACCAAGGGCTTCCGCGTAGAAGAATACGTAGAAGCATACGCGTACGAAGGCGGCCCCGTTGCAGGCGTTTTGATGGCGGAAGAGGTTAACCCTTCCTTCCTTCCTCACGAACCTAAGGTTCAAACCGCAGGCTACGATTTCTACAACTGCAAGAGCTTTGACCCCTTCGTTGCTATGTTGAACACGGAAGAAAGAAACGCTTTCACCGAACTGTTCATCTTGAAGTTTAAAGGCGAAATGCCCGAAATCCCTAACTACGAAGTAGGCGGCGACAACAAGGAATTCTTCCACAAAGTCTTCATCTACCTCGGTCAGTACAGAGACCGCATCCCCAGCGACTTGCTTGGTAAGATGTATCAATTCGCGATTAAGCTCTAATCGTATAACTCTTTTGAAATACAAACAGCCGACCCTACGCGGTCGGCTGTTTTTTATTATAAAATCGGGCGCATCCGCCCGATTTTATTCTATCTCCATATATACGCGTATGCCGTCCTCTTCCGCCGTGATTTTTCCTTTGCAAAGCTCGTTGACAAGGAACAAACCTCTGCCGTGTTCGGCAAGCAGCTCCGCGCAAGCGAATGTTTTCGGGATTGCAAAGAACTGCTTGGAATAAATCTTTAATTCTATAAGCCCGTCCCTCGTCTCCGCTTCGACTCCCGTTTCGCCCCCTGCGTATTTGAGCGCGTTCCCCATCAGCTCGCACGCCACGAGCTTAGCATCGAATACCTTCTCCTGCGGGATATTCAGGCTTTCCAAAAACGCGCATAAAGCGGAGAGCGCCTCTTGCAGCGCGGCATAATCTTTTACTTTAAAAACCATACCTGCCCCCCTTATTCCTCTAAGCTTGCTTTCAGTTTAGATAAGAGCTTGCGCTCCATACGCGACACGAACATTTGCGAAACGCCGAGGCGTTTTGCCGTTTCGCTTTGCGAAAGCCCCTGTTGATAGCGATACTGTATCAGTCGCTTTTCCACGTCGGAAAAGTCCTTCATAACCGCGCGCAGCGTTTCTTTAAGCTCAAAATCCTCATACGCCCCCTCGTCGCTTGCAAGGAGCGCGTACAAGGACTTCCCGTCCTCTTCGCCGTCGGCGGGAATACCGTCCAAAGACAGCGTACCCCCTACTTCCATCGCGCGGACGATTTCTTCTTCCGCGACCTCAAGCGCGTTTGCAATCGCCGTTACGCTCGGTTTTACGCCATTTTCCGCCTCGTATTTCGCGGAAAATTTTCTAACCGCCAAGCTCAACTCGCTAAGTCTTCTGGGGAGCTTAATCACACGGGATTTATCACGGAAATAATTTTTGATTTCCCCCGTGATTGTGGGCGTGATAAAGGTGGTAAACTGCATACCCATATCCGGGTCAAAACGATCAATACCGCGCAAAAGCGCAAGCGCGGCGACCTGCCTCAGGTCGTCGTACTCCACCCCTCGCCCAACGAATTTTTTGGCGAGGATATCGGCTATGTAGAGATACTTCTCGGCGATTTCGTTACGGATACGGATATCGCCACTCTCTTTGTATTGCCGAAAGAGCGTATCGTCCATGCCTTACCCCTCAAAGCGTATACCGCTTATTTCCCCCTCTGCCGTTTGGATAAATTCCACTTGCCCAAGCAAAGCGGAAAGCAAAGCGCGCGAAATATCGTCTTCCGCGGCGTTTTCCTTGTTCAAAACACGCTCCTTGCCAAAGATAGCGCAGCCCAGCGCCTCACCTACGGTAAACTCGATTTCCGCGCACGCGTAGCCGTTTCTCTTTAAAATGAGCAAGCTTTCGGTAACGCATACCTTAAAATCTTCGGCTAAATCCACGTCAAAGCCCGCCAAAGCGCAAAGCCCGCCCGTCGTTAAACGCACGGTCGTTAAATATTCTCCCGTTAAAGGAAGCTTTACGGAAAAGGTGTTCATACGCTTTCCCCCTTAGGCAATATCCATGATTTGGTCGAGCGAGCAAATCACGAACAGCTTTTTGATTTTGGGCTGCAGATTGCAAAGCTTAACGCCATGCCCGTTCTTTTGCGCCTCTTTAAACAGCTTTACGAACGTACCGAGCGTGGTGCTGTCGATAAAGTTCAAGCCCTCGCAATCGAATACGATATTCGAGGGCGCGGCGTTATAAGCGCGGGAAACCTCTTCGTAAAAGACGTCCGCGTTGCCAAGGTCCACATCCCCCGAAAGGGCAAAACGCAAAGCGTTTTCTTCCATTCCCATAAATTTAACTTGTTCCATACGATACCTCCGTAGGATTGTATTTCTTATTTATACCACAAAATTCCGCGTTTAAACCATACAATTGAGCAAAAGCCCTACGCATACCGCCACCGCATACGAAACGGTAATCAGGCTTACGTTGCGTTTCCACTGCCGCGTATTTTTCAAAAGCACCACAAACCCCATACCGGCGTTCGCGCAAAGCCCCGCCGCGCACGAACCGAAAGCGATACCCCCGCTTAAAAAGGTCTCCGTCAATACCACGCTGGACGCGCAGTTGGGAATCAAGCCCACCGCGCAGGTGATAAAGGGCTGCACGAAACGGTTTTTATGCATAAACGCGGCGAACGCCTCTTCTCCAACCGAATGAATGATTGCCGTCAAAACGAAGTTGACAAGCAAGATAAACCCGCCCACTTTTACCGCGTGCCAAAGGGGGTAGAATAAATACTTCTTCCACGCCGAATCCCCTTCGTGCGAGCGCCCGCAGGCGCATTTGACCTCCACGTCCTTATCCTCTAAATACTGGCGGATAAAAATTTCGCGGGTAGTTTTGGGTTCGCTTTCGTAGGCGGAGGGTATTTGTACGCATACCTGCCCCCGCCCTATGCTTTTCATAATCAAATCAGCCGTATACCCTACGCACACGCCGACTACGATTTTGACGGCGAGCATGGGCAATACCCATACCGCCCCTGCGCCCGAGGAAAGCATAATGATAAACGCCTCGTCGCTGGTCGCCGTGAAAATGGCGAGTAAAGTGCCTACCGTGATATATTTTTGCTCGTACAGCTTTGCCGCCATCACGGAAAATCCGCATTGCGGGATAAGCCCGCTTGCCGAGCCGATAAGCGGCCCCAGCTTACCGCCGAAGCGGTTGATTTTGGTAAGGTCTGCCTTACTCTCCAACAGCTCTATCAAAAGATAGATAAGCAGTATCCAAGGCAATAACGGCAAAGTATCTTCAAGGGCGTGAAAAAGGATTTCAAAGAAATGCTCCATTACTTCTCCTTTTGCGCGCGGCTTTGCACCGTTTGCAAGGTCGCGGCAAGGGGTATGGACGCCTTTGCCGTCAAATCCATACTTGCAAAGTTGCCAAGGCGGTATTGCACCAAGCCCTCGGACGCTATCATCGCCGCGTTATCCGTACAGTAGCGTTTGGGAGGCAATACAAGACGCAAGCCCGCTGTTTTGCACGCCTTTTGAAGGCTTTCGCGCAAGTACCCGTTGGCAGCCACGCCGCCGCCCGCCGTAACGGTGGATACCCCCTTTTCCAGCGCCGCCGCTATCGTTTTTTCTACAAGCACGTCCACCGCCGCACACTGGAAGGAGCAAGCCACATCGGCTTTTTTATACTCTTCCTTCTTTTGTTCTTTGGTATGACAGTAGTTAATCACCGCCGTCTTTAAACCGCTGTACGAGAAGTTATACCCCCCGCCGCCTTTGAGCATTTTGGGCATAGGAATGTTCGGTTCGCCCTCTTTTGCGCAACGCTCGATATGCGGCCCGCCGGGATAGGACAGCCCTAACACCCTCGCCACCTTATCAAACGCCTCGCCCGCCGCGTCGTCCAAGGTCGCGCCGAGGATTTCAAATTCGCCCTCGGATTTTGCGTGCAAAATCGCGGTATGCCCGCCGCTTGCGAGTAAGGTTACGAAGGGCGGACAAAGAGTAGGCTCGTCCAAATACGCCGCCGCAAGATGTCCGCGGATATGGTTGACGGCAATCAGCGGTTTATTGAGCGCATACGCAAACGCCTTGGCGAAGGACACGCCGACAAGCAGCGCCCCCAACAGCCCCGCGCCGTAGGTAACCGCCACCGCGTCGATATCCGCATAGGTTATCCCCGCGTTCTTGACGGCGCGCTCCACCACGCGCGCAATTTCGTCCGTATGCGCACGAGAGGCAAGCTCAGGCACGACCCCGCCGTATTCCGCCTGCAAGGTCGCGGACGAGGCGATTTCGTCGGAGAGGATTTTTCTGCCGCGAATGACCGCCGCCGCCGTTTCATCGCAAGAGGATTCTATCCCTAAAATCACGGGGTCGGGCTTTTGAATATCAAGTTTTTCAAAAGGATCGTACATAAACATTCTTGTTGTTTCCTGCTTGGGTCAAGGGCTGTGCGTGGGGGAACCCCACAAATTAGCTCCCTGTAGCCCATCAAGACTGCTTTGAGACTGATTCAATTGAGTCTTGATTGGCTAAGCAACCGTTCGGTTGCGCTTAAACGCCTATGGCGTTTGTTGACGCAAAACTGCGTTGTGCTTTTATATGTCCGTTTTCGTGGGCTCTGCCCACACCCGCCAGAAACTGAGTTTCTGGACTTCCAACTACATAGAAAGGGCGGAACACCGCCCTTTTGATTAAGATTTTTTCAAATAGTCAATGACGAAGCCGTGGATATCCCCGTCCATAACCGCTTGAATATCCCCCTTCTCAAAGCCCGTGCGGTGGTCTTTCGCAAGGGTGTAGGGACAGAATACGTAGGAGCGAATTTGCGCGCCCCATTCGATTTTCTTTACGTCCCCTTTCATCGCCGCTGCCTCGGCTTGGCGCTGCTCTATCTTCTTTTCCAAGAGCTTGGAGCGAAGCATATTAAAGCACATTGCCTTGTTTTGGAGCTGAGAACGCTCGTTTTGGCACTGCACCACGATACCCGTCGGGAAGTGGGTGATACGAACGGCGGAAGCGACCTTGTTTACGTTTTGCCCGCCTGCGCCGCCCGAATGGTAGATATCGATACGGATATCGTCGTCGTTGATTTCCACTTCGTCGTCCTCTTCGACTTCGGGCATAACTTCCAAGGAGCAGAACGAGGTTTGACGGCGTTTGTTGGCGTCGAACGGGGAAATACGCACGAGTCTGTGTACCCCCATTTCCGCTTTCAAATACCCGTAGGCGTTCTCGCCCTCGACCCTAAAATCAACGCTCTTAAACCCTGCGCCGTCGCCCGCTTCGCGGTCGAGCTCGTATACCTTAAAGCCCATTTTTTCACAATAACGGCAGTACATACGGTATAGCATTTGACACCAGTCGCAAGCCTCCGTACCGCTCGCGCCCGCGTGAAGGGCAAGCATGGCGTTGTGGTTATCGTAAGGACCTTTCAAAATCGCGCGGATTCGCATATCCTCGATATCCTTTTCCGCTGCGATAAGCATTTCGTCCAGCTCGGCAATCAAGCTTTCGTCTTCCGTTTCTTCAATCAAATCCACAACGTCCTCGGCGTCGGTAAGCGCGGTTGCACCCTGCTCGTACGCCGTGATTTTGTTGCGGATTGCGGAAATTTCCCGCCCGATTTTGGTGGAGCGTTCCAAATCCTGCCAAACGTCGGGGTTTTCCTGTTCCTTTTCAAGCTCTACAAGGCGAGGGCGAAGATGCTCGATATCCAAAGCGTATTCCGCTTCCTTGAGTATCTCGCGCATACCTTGAATTTTTAATCTGTAATCGTCGGCTTTGAACATATTATTTATTCCCCTTAAAGGAAGACATATCGCTCAAAGGGCTGGGCATTTGACGGCGGAAAGGACGCGCCGTTCTGTCCGTTTGCGCGGGCGCGGGAGCAACCCTTTGCGCGGGCGCGGGACGAGCCTCTACGCGTACCTTCAAGAGGGTACTAATCGTCGTGCGCTGGATACGCTCTACCATTTCGTCGAACATATCGAAACCTTCCTTTTTATAGGAGATAATCGGATCGACCTGACCGTATGCGCGAAGGGAAATACCCTTTCTAAGCTGGTCCATCGCGTCGATATGGTCAATCCAGTTTCTATCTACCGTCATCAAAAGCACACGGCGTTCCACCGCGCTGAAATCGATGCCAAGCTCTTTCAGTTCTTCAATCTTGCGTTCATATTCCTTTTCGACTTTCTTCGAAATCTTTTTCAGCGCAAGCTCGTAATCCCACTTCATCAAGCGTTCGCGGGTAACGTAGTTCGTACCCTCAGGCAAGACCTTCGCTTCCAAAGCCGCGTTCAGCTCGGCTTCGTTCCAAAGCTCGGGCATATCCTCGACGTTGACCGCCGCGGACAGCGTTTCCGCTACGTAATCGGGAATGTATTTGAGAACCTGCTCGTGTACGTCTGCGCCGCGGAGTACGTTCATACGCTCCTCGTACATAACCATACGCTGCTTGTTCATAACGTCGTCGTACTGCAATACGTTTTTACGGATACCGAAGTTTCTGCCCTCGATATTTCTTTGCGCGTTCTCGATACCCCTCGAAAGCATCTTCGATTGCAGGCAGGTATCCTCGTCAATCTTGAAGAAGGAATACAGCGCCTTCATTCTCTCCCCGCCAAAGCGGAGTACCAAATCGTCCTCCAAGGAAAGGAAGAACACGGACATACCGATGTCCCCTTGACGGCCTGCACGGCCTCTAAGCTGGTTGTCGATACGGCGGGATTCGTGGCGTTCCGTACCGATGATACAAAGACCGCCCGCCGCCATAACCTCTTCTTTTTCCGCGTCCGTTTGCTTTTTATAATATTCGTATACCGTTTTATATCTTTCTCTAAGGGCGAGAATATCCTCGCTTACGTCCGTGATATAGGTGCTTATCGCAAGCTCGATATCCTCTTTCGCCGCACCCTCTTCGCGCAAGCGCTTTTTCGCGAGATATTCGGGGTTGCCGCCAAGCAAAATGTCCGTACCGCGCCCCGCCATATTGGTGGAGATGGTAACCGCGCCGAGTCTGCCCGCCTGCGCAACGATTTCCGCTTCGCGCTCGTGGTTCTTCGCGTTCAGGATATTGTGTTTTACGCCGTTTCTCTTCAAAAGACGGGAAATTTCTTCCGACTTATCTACCGAGGAAGTACCCACCAAAATGGGCTGACCGCTTTCGTGGCGTTGCATAATTTCGTTGACGATAGCCCGCTTCTTGCCGTCTACCGTGGAGTATACCATATCGGGCAAATCCACGCGCTTTACGGGACGGTTGGTGGGGATTTCCACTACGTCCAAGGAATAAATCGTTCTAAATTCCGCCTCTTCCGTCTTTGCCGTACCCGTCATACCCGAAAGCTTGGAGTATAAACGGAAATAGTTTTGGAAGGTGATGGTCGCGTACGTTTTGTTCTCGCTACGTACCTCTACCCCTTCCTTTGCCTCGATGGCTTGGTGCAAACCGTCGGAGTATCTTCTGCCTATCATAAGACGGCCCGTGAATTCGTCCACGATGACGACTTCGCCTTCGTTTACGATATAGTCCTCGTCCAGCTTGAAAAGCTTATGCGCCTTGAGCGCTTGCTGAATGTGGTGGTTCAAATCCGCGTGTTCGATTTCCGCAATATTGTCGATACGGAAGAAACGCTCTGCCTTTCTCGCGCCGCTGTCCGTAAGCTCTACCGTCTTTTCCTTGCGGTTGATGATATAGTCCCAGTCCTTTTGCGCCGCCAAGGATTTCTTGCCCTCAGGCGCCGCCGCAAGCGCAGCCGCCTTTCTTTCTTCCAGCTCCGCCTCGTAGTTCGCCTGTTCTTCCAAGGTCATTTTGGTGTAGTCCACGAACTCTTCTTCCTCGTCCGTTTCCTCAACCTCGACCTTCTTTTTATTCTTTTTCTTATTCTTCTTATCCGCGCGAAGCGCCTGCACCGCCGCGTCCTCTTCCTCTTTCAGCTCGTCGTCGAAGCCGCCCGTAAAGGTGCGGACAAGCTTATCCACCTGACCGTACAGCTCGGAAGATTTTTCGCCTTGACCGGAGATGATAAGAGGGGTTCTCGCCTCGTCGATTAAAATGGAGTCCACCTCGTCCACGATGGCAAAGCTCAAATCCCTTTGCACCATTTTGGAAAGGTCGGTTTTGAGATTGTCGCGAAGATAGTCAAACCCGAATTCGTTATTCGTACCGTACACGATATCGCACTTGTACGCCGCGCGCTTTTCGTCGTCCTCCATACCGGGTACGACCACGCCGACGGTAAGCCCCATAAACTTGTGTACCTTACCCATCCATTCCGCGTCGCGCTTTGCAAGGTAGTCGTTTACGGTTACGATATGCACGCTCTTGCCCGATAAGGCGTTGAGGTATGCGGGAAGAGTAGAAACCAAGGTCTTACCTTCACCCGTACGCATTTCCGCGATACGCCCTTGATGCAAGCAAATACCGCCGATAATCTGTACGCGGAAATGGCGCATGCCAAGTACGCGCTTTGCCGCCTCTCTAAGCACCGCAAACGCGTCGAAAAGAATATCGTCCAAAGTTTCACCTGCCGCCAAACGGTCTTTAAGTACCTGCGTTTGACTTTTAAGCGTGTCGTCGTCCATCGCTTGGTACTTCGGCTCTAACGCTTCTACCTCGTCCGCCATTTTGTTGAGGTTTCTAAGGCTTCTTCTCTTGTCTCCGCCCATTAAATATTTAATCAATCCCATCTTAAAACTCCGATAGATTTATTTTGCAAATACTCTTGTCAAAAACAAGCAGTTAAGCTGGCGAGAGTTGAACTGCAAGCCTAAAAGCTTGTTTTAAGGTGCCTTGCAGTTTTCACGAGCAAAAAGTGAGAGGAATACAAGGCGAGCTTCGCAGGCAAACCCTGACGGTTTGTCAAGAAGTTCAACGCAGTATTCAGCCATTTTTCGCCGTTAAAACCTTGCGAGTTCAATTCTCGCCAGCTTACCTATATTGTACAATATTTTGTTTGAAAATCAAAGCGTTTTTACGCCCGTTTACCAAAAAAGCCGTGCAAAAAAAAGCCTTTCTTTTTTTATACCCGTTTTTTGGCGATTTTAGACGAATTTTACGTAAAAAGAGCGCGGATTTCTCCGCGCTCTCTTGCGTTTTTTAGTTGTTACTCAGCCAAAGTCATTTGATAGATAGCAGCCGCACCAGGGTTTTGGAAGACTAAAATTTCGCTCAGCGTTGCGCAATTCCCGTCAACGTTATACAGGTAGATCTTGTTGTCAACTTCTTTCCATCTGCCGTCTGCCGAGAACAAGTATACCTCGCCGTCAACCGTCATGGTATAGGTGTTATTGCTGTACAAGGTAATAACCAAATCCTCTGCGTTCATATCCGTATGCGCGGTGGTGTCAATCACGTACGTGCAAACCTCTTCAAGCTCAAAATACCAGTAGCCGTACTCATTAAAAAGACACATGTCTGCGTTCAATTCGTCGTATTCGCCGTTAGGCCCGTACAAACAAATCTTATTGCCAAAGGTCTTCCAGTATCCCGAATTAGAGAATGCTTCGATGCCGTTGTTCGTCGTAATGGTATACGTGAAATCAGCATTCAAGGTGATAACGAAATCGTCTGCGGTGTATTCCGTACTAGGCGTGTTATACAAGTTATAGCTCGAAAGCTTATACGTGCCCGCTTTGCCGATTTCAAGGTGAAGTGCGTATTCCGTCGAACCTTCGCCTTCCATCTCAACGTTATGGTAGGTTGCGAATACTACGGAAAGAAGCTTTGCGTTGAGATTGTAGTTACCGATAACCTCTAAGATAGCGTCCATATCCAAGGTAACGATACCGCACTGCGCATATCCCCACCAGTAATCGTTGTATTCGTATTCGTCCATTCGGTTGGTGACTTGGTTGATATATAAGCTGTTGTCCGTAATCTCATACTCATCTTCCATGCCGTAGTTGACGAAGATACGAATATTGTAGTCACGGTTGTACTTATTCATGTAACCAACCTTAACTTCTCCGTTAGCAACCATATCTTCAAGGACAAATACGCCGGAAGAACCCGATTCAATAACCACGCCGCAATCGCTGCAAACGTAGCCAACGCCTGCTTCGGGATTCAGGTTGTGACCCGTTTCATAAGGTGCATAAACCGTTCTGCTGCTGTTGTTGCAAGCCACGCAGTCGTATCTGTATTCTGCAAACTGCGAGCAGGTTGCCTCCTTGATGGTAACCCCGACTTCGGTGTGGCGGGTGCCGTCGCTGCGTCCGTCGCTTTCTACGATTACGCCGTCCTTCATATACAGGTTGTAATACGTTGCGTTGCAATGGTCGTCGTATTCATATCTATAACCGTATTCATCCTCGTAGTTGAACCATGCGATACTACGGCTAGCCCAGTCGGTCATACCGTCTTGGTCGGTATAATAGAACTTCTCATATTTATTATAGTAGATGTCCTTACCGCAATTTTGACAAACGTGGATCTCGGTAACGATATTCCCTTCTTCCACCGTACGTCCGTACGCCGAAGGATGCCACGAATCGGTGGTGGAATATTCGTACTTTTTACCGTAGCTGGTGATCGTGTTCTGTGCGTCGTTATAAACGATACCTGCATACAAATGAGCAGTTTCGGTAACGGTACAGTTCTCCGTATCATAGGTACGCTTGGTTTCACGGGCGTAGGTGTAGCCGCAGCCCTTTACCGCACAGCGGTAAATTTCATAGTAGTGATCGCCTTCCCCTTCAACCCAAACGGTAGCAATTCGGCTGAAATTGCCTTCCCCGTCGTAGTGGCTGACGTTAGCGTTACCCTTGCGGCCGCATGCGCATTGATAGTAGCTAAGGTAATGCTCTTCACAGCAGCCAGCCGTCTTGTTAGGAAGCTCCTCTCTTACCTCGTAGGTAGGGTGCATACCAGCGTAGCTTTCGCTTTCCACACGCTCTTGAACGACCTTGTCACATACCCTACATTTGTAGATTTCCTTAATACCGTCCTCGCAGGTGGTACCGGGGGTAAGCAGTACGTAGGAATGTTCTACGTCGTGGCTCTTGTAAAGAGTTTCAACGTATTCGCCGCCGCAAACGGAGCAACGGTAAGCGTGATATCCTTTATCCTCACATTCTACGGGAAGCACCGTCTTGGTCAAAATCCAGTTATGAGGATCGTTCAAGGAGTACTTGTTCAAGCCTGCGTTGTAGTAGAACTCAACCGTAGTGCTGTGCGAACCCTTTTCTACGCTTTCAAGCATATCCTCTACGCAAAGCTCTAAGCCAAGCACGGTGGTACCTACTTTATATACTTTATAGGTAGCGCCGCCGTCGCAGTAGAACGCGCTGGATTCGTATCTTCTCCAACCGCTGCAGCTATCCGCATACGAAACGCCTTTTTCGGGAACGAGGAGATAAGAGCTGCTGCCCCAAATGTCAATCTTGTAGCTGGTACACTCTTGACCTTGGTAGATGTCGTCCCTCGTTTCATAAGGGTTAGAATGTTCGTAGTTGGTGCCGTATGCAAGGGTATAGATGATGCCCTCTTCGGTAGGAACGAGAACGTACCCACGGTCGTAGTAAACCTTGATATTTTGTTCTTTGTCAAGGTAGTAGTATTCCTGCTTGGTAAGCTCGATCGTTTCCGTAATATCGAATACGGACAGGCTCTTTTCAAGGCCGGCTACGATATGGTCGTATTCAGCGATGTAGGTGCCGCCCATGGTCACGGTTGCCGTGCCGTTTGCCGTAAGGGATATTTCAACGTCGCAATCCATGTCGCCGCCCGAAAGCATAGCCACGATATTGCCGTCAACCGTAAGCTCGTATTCTACTTCGTCAAATGCGAAGCCAAGGGTGTTAATATTGCCTTCCTTATCGGTGGTGAAGCCGATGCTGGACGTGCCTTCAAGTGCGGTTGCAAGACCGGTCAACTGCTCGTCGATGAAGCTCATAAGCGACGTAATCATTTGCATCATCGCCTCTGCTTCTTCTTCGTCTTCGAAGTTGCCCATCGCCGAGCCCATTGCAATATCTGCAATCGAAGCCTGTGCAAGCATACCTTCGGTGGGATCGCCTATTTGTGCGATCATTCCCTTATACATTTCAAGACCCGTTTCGCCCTCGGGAACTTCGTTCATCATATCGAGAAGCTGAGCAATCGTATATTCTCTGTACTCGGTAATGATTTCCTCTACGCTGATGGGAGCGGGTTCTTCCGTGGAGTTGGTCGGCTGCACAACGCCGCCGCCTTGCATAGGCTCATCTTGAACGTTGCCGCCCATGCCGCCCGTAGGCATATTGTTGAGTACTGCGTCAAGGGCTGCGTATACGTCCTTGATGTCTACGCCACGTTCCATACACCATGCAACGATGTCGTTTCTAACCTGCTCTACCGTCTTTTCGGGAAGAGCGTAAGCGTAGTTGTATGCTCTAAGGTATGCACCCTCGCCAAAGACTGCGTCGTAAACCTCGGCAACCGTCATTTCGGTAAGACCGTCGTAGATACCGGGGAGTGCGTCGTAGTTTACCGTGAAGCTATACCCTTCCGTCGTTTCCGTCTTGGTGAAGACGTATTCCATTACGGTAGCCATAACCGTGTTCACGGGGTTGTTTTCCTGCGCCATCATGCCCTTCAAGATGTTGGAAATGCTGTCGCCGAATACCTGCTCGTACATAACCTTCATATCGTCGAGGTTTGCTTCGTCCTGAGGGGTCATCATGTAAAGCGTTTCACGGTTGGTTTGCCCGTTCACGCTTTCCGCACGCTTTTGAAGCATGTAAATCTTACCGTTCTGGAAGATAACGATCATGTCGATTTCATATTCCGCCGAATCGGTTTTGCCGTTTTCAGTTTCCGTTAAGCTTGCTCTTACCTTGCCCTCGCCTTGACCGACGATATAACCGTCCTTGTCAAGCTTAAACGCAAAGCGGTACATCTCTACTTCCGCAACCGCAACGTTTTCCATGCCGTCCATCGTAACGTCTGCCGTGAAGGAAATATCCTCTGCCTCAAGGTAGAATCTATCCTGCTTGGAAATGCTTTCGATGAGGTTAAAGTAGAAGTTGTCTGCTCTCAAATAGGATTCGGGAGCGTCCTCGCCGCAAACCGAGCAAACTCCGTCTGCAAAGCTATGGCCCGCAGCCGCAGTATAGGTGTCGCTGTAGCTCTTGCCGCAGCCCGTACAGGTATGTTTGGTGTAGCCCTTATCCGTACAGGTAGGAGCCACTACGCTATCCGTATAAACGTGCGCAACCATTGCCACCAAATTAGAGGTGTATACGTCGCCGCAGCCTTCGTGCGAGCAGGTATAAACGGTACGCCCCATCTCTTGACAGGTAGGCGCAACTACGGTAGGAACATAGTTATGTCCCGTAGGGTTGGTGATATTCGTACGCTCTTCCTTACCGCAAACGCCGCATACGGTCAAGGTATAACCGCCGTGCGTACAATCGTTAGGTACGGTAATGGTAACGTCCTTATGTCCGTCTCTTTCGCAGCGTTCTTCCGGCGTCATACGAACAACCGTATAGTAGGAGAAGTGGTTAACCGTGAAGGTAGCCGTTCCCCCGTTCGCAGCGCTGTAAATCGCGGGGCTGGATACAACCTCGCCGTTATCCTTCAACCAAAGCACGCGGATAGACGAAGGGTCTTCGCCGTCTTCCAAAGGATAGGGAACGGTGATGGTCATCGAACCCGTGCTGCCTTCGCCGAACAAGGGGTTGCCCTCGGCGTCTTTCAAATCGAAATTATATACGGTAGCCCCCTCTTTCAAACGGCTTTTGTCTACGGTGTCAGGAATGTTATCCCCCGTAAGCTCTTCCGCAACGAAGGTTACGTCCTGAGCAGCGCCGCTCGTCAAAGCGCCGAGAAGGTCAGCGTCCATTTGCATTTTGGTATTGTCGGTAACCGCAACTTCCGCAGCCGTAGTGCCTGCCAAAGCTTCCGTAGAGAGCTTAGAAGAGGTATCGTCTACCTTTTGCGCGGAAACCGTTTGCTTGGTATGCTGGTTGTTATGTAAACAGGTAAAGGTGGTAACGTTCCCTACCGTTTCACCGTCATCCCAAGCGTGCAAACCGTAACCGATAGTTTGCGTGTAGCTGTACTCTCCGCAAGCGCAGGTGTAGGTGATAACGCCTTCCGTCGTACAGGTTGCGGGGGTGGTTACCTCGTGGGAGTAGTTGGGTCTATGTACAGGCTCTGCAGCCACGCGCGTAACCGTTGCGCCGCAGCCTGCCTCTTGACAGGTCGCCGCCTCGGTGAGGGTGTACATACAGGTCGAACCGCTAACGAGCGTTGCGCTTGCAACCGTCCAGGTTGCGTCTTGGGTGTTATGCCCCGTCGCTCTCTCCGCGATTTCCGTATAGTAATAGTCGCAATGCTTACAATCGTACGTGGCGATACTGTCGGCTGTACACGTCTTGAGCGTAGTAGTTCTCTCATAGTCGTGTCCCGTTGCGTCCGTGTAGTTGCTGCGGATTTCGTCGAAGCAAACCGAACAGGTGCTGACCGTGTACCCTTTTTCCGTACAGGTTGGAGCAACCGCCTCGGTTTCCGCGTAGGAGTGCTGCCCTAAGGGCGCATACTCTACCTTCTTCTCTCCGCAAGTCGTACAGGTGAATACCGTTTCGCCTTGCTTAGCACAGGTGCTGGTGCTTGCAACCACGCCGTTATCCCATGCGTGTACGTGCGCTTCTACGGTACTGTCCACAGAGCTTTCCACGCTACTCGAAGACTCGTCTTCGGGGTCTTTACAAGACGACAGCGCGAAGCCCGCAAATACACTCATGCAAACGCCGCAGCAAATCGCCAGCAGTCTTTTCCATGAATTTCTCATGCCTTATACCTCCGTTTTTTTGTTTTCCTTTTTCATTGTGCCTAAGAACAAAAGCCTATTAACGATTTTTATTTGCTGTGGAACAGCAAATAACCCCATGGGGTTGCGTTTTTTGGATTTTGCGCCGATTGGCACTTTACATTATATATTATAGCACTCCCGTTTATGATTTGCAAGCGATTTATTAAAAAAAGCGCCCCTTTTTTCCTTTTTATCAATGACAAATATCGTTGACACCTATCGAAAAATGTGTTATACTGTAACAAATCTTTGGTTTTTAGGTGTAAAAACATGAGTAAAGTTATTCTTCCCAAAGGCTATAAAACCGCGCTCGGTATGTACGATACGCAAACGGCAATCGGGCTTTTGAAACGCACTTTTGAAGAGCGTTTGTGCCTTGCGCTTAACCTTAAACGCGTATCTGCCCCTCTCTTCGTCGACCCGACCACGGGTTTGAACGACGATTTAAGCGGTGTGGAACGCCCCGTCAAATTCGACCTTAAGGAAACGGGCAAGGACGCGGTGGTCGTGCATTCCTTGGCAAAATGGAAACGCATGGCGCTTGCCGTGTACGGCTTTTCCGCAGGCGAGGGCTTGTATACGGATATGAACGCTATCCGTCGGGACGAGGAAATGGACAATTTACACTCCGTTTATACCGACCAGTGGGACTGGGAAAAAATCATCACCCCCGAAACCCGCAATATAGATTATTTGAAAAAGGTAGTGCAGGGCATTGTCGGCGCGATTTGCGATACGCTCGATTTCTTGAAATGCCGTTATCCGCAGCTGGACACCGAGCTTTGCCGCACGGTAACTTTCGTTACTTCTCAAGAACTTGAGGATATGTACCCCACTCTTTCCTCGAAAGAACGCGAAAACGCCTACGCCAAGGCACATAAAACGGTATTCATCATGCAAATCGGCGACAAGCTCAAATCAGGCGAGCCGCACGACTCCCGCGCCCCCGACTATGACGACTGGTCGCTCAACGGCGATATTTTGTTTTGGAACGACATCTTGGGCTGCGCGTTTGAAATCTCGTCCATGGGTATCCGCGTAGACGAAAAATCCTTAGACGAACAGTTAAACAAAGCGGGCGCAAACGAACGCAGGGTTTTGCCCTTCCACAAAGCTCTTTTGTCTGGCGAACTGCCCTTGACGATGGGCGGGGGCATCGGGCAATCTCGGCTTTCCATGTTACTTCTTGGGAAAGCGCATATCGGCGAAGTGCAGGTATCCCTTTGGGACGAGGATACCAAACGCATCTGCAAAGAAAACGGCATAGTATTATTGTAACCGTCAGGAAGTCGAGAAACTCAGTTTCTCGTCAGGGGGGCGGGGGCGGAAGCCCCTGCGAAAACACCCCACACAAAAGCAACCGTTAGGTTGCGCCACCCAACCGCAAAGCGGTTTAACCAAAAGACAAAAACGGAGAGTTTTCACTCTCCGTTTTCTTGTTTCAACGCATACCTGCTATATCCAAACCCATTAAAACACCGAATTTAAACCCCTCTATATAATGCTCGTCCTCGCATACAATACTCAATGCGTCTAACGCGTCCGTCGTTTTTTTGTATAACTGTAAAAGCTTGGGATTTTCTTTTAATGCCTCTCGCATTTCGTCGTCGCATTTCACCAACTCTTCTAAGCATTTATCATACTCTTCACCGTGCGGAACGCTTTCATAATGTCCTCTTCTTTTTTCATACATATCTCTAATTGCCGACATAATAATCTCCTTAACCACAAACGTTATTTTAATTATAATAACCACGTTCGTAATTGTCAAGTATTTTTGACCACATTTGTGATAAAATATTGAATATGGAAAAATTTATAGAACGATTAAAAGAATTAAGAAAAGAAAAAGGCATATCACAAAGCAAGCTTGCCAACGAAACGGGGCTTTCGCAAAGTGCCATCACGTTTTGGGAAACAGGACAAAGAATTCCAAATGCTCAAGCCGTCATTACGCTTGCCCGCTATTTTGAGGTAAGCACCGATTATTTGTTAGGCGAAAAGGATTATTAAAAAATAAACCCCCACCCGATTTCGGGTGGGGGTTATCCTTTCAACGCCTTATCAAAGGTATTTTTTCAATTTTTCCACTCTATCCGTTTGTTCCCAAGAAAAGCCCTTATAGCCAAAGTGTCCGTACGCCGCCGTTTTCTTGAAAACGGGTTTTCTTAAATCCAAATCGCGGATAATCGCGTAAGGGCGAAGGTCGAATTCCTTCTTCACGACCTCGGCAAGCTGTTCGTCGTTTAATTTCCCCGTGCCGTGGGAATCCACGAATACCGAAACGGGGTTGGCAACGCCGATTGCGTAGGCTACTTGGATTTCCACTTCGTCGGCAAGCCCTGCCGCCACGAGGTTTTTCGCGATATAACGGCAATAGTACGCCGCGCTTCTGTCCACCTTGGTAGGGTCTTTGCCCGAAAACGCGCCGCCGCCGTGCGCGCATCTTCCGCCGTAGGTATCTACGATAATCTTTCTGCCCGTCAAGCCGCTGTCCCCCTCAGGGCCGCCGATTTCAAATCTGACCGTGGGGTTGATAAAGATTTTCGTGTTTTCGTCCATAAGGCTTGCGGGGATAATCTCGTCGATGACGAATTTCTTCATATCCGCGCGGATTTGTTCTTGGCTAACCATATTGTCGTGCTGGGTGGAAACGACGACGGTATCCACTCTTTTCGCAACGCCGTCCTCGTATTCTACCGTTACCTGCGTTTTGCCGTCGGGGCGAAGGTAGGGCAAAAGCCCGCCCTTTCTTACGTCCGTCAAACGCTTGGCAAGGCGGTGGGATAAGGAAAGGGTAAGGGGCATAAGCTCCTTGGTTTCACGGCAGGCATACCCGAACATCATACCTTGGTCGCCCGCGCCGAGCTGGTCAGCCTCGTCCCCGCTTTCCGTCTTTTTCTCCAAGGACGCATTAACGCCCATGGCGATATCGGGCGACTGCGTATGGATCGCCGTAATAATTTTGCATTTATCGTAAGCAAAAGTACCGAAATCGTAGCCGATTTCCTTGATAATCTCACGGGCTTTGCCCTCGTAATCAATGTCCGCCGTCGTCGTTACCTCGCCCATGATAAGCAAGGTGTCGAACGCCGCCGCGCACTCGATTGCGGCGCGCGCCTGCGGGTCTTCCGCTAAAATCGCGTCCAAAAGCCCGTCGGAAATGTTATCGCATACCTTGTCGGGATGCCCTTCGGTTACGCTTTCGCTGGTAAAAAACTTCTTCATTTGCTTTTTCCTCTTCGTCTATTCACAAAGTATATTATATATCGTTTTTTTACCTTTGTCAACTCATTACGCGCTTGCAAAATCTTTTATTTCGTGATATAATAATAAACATGGACGAGCTTTTGAAAAACTGTACCCTCTGTCCCGTCGAATGCGGGGCGAACCGACTTACGGGCGTCGGCGCTTGCGGAGCGTCCTCGCTTAGGGTTGCCAAGTACTATCTTCACCCCTTTGAAGAGCCTTGCATTTCCCATAAAAACGGAAGCGGTACGATTTTCTTTTCGGGCTGTAACCTGCGCTGTGTGTTTTGCCAAAACTACGAGGTATCCCGCGCCAAGCGAGGCAAGGAAATTTCCCCCGCCGAGCTTGCGGATATTTTCAAGGAACTGGAAGATAGGGGCGCGGAGAATATCTCCCTCGTAACCCCTTCCCATCTCACCCCGTTCCTGGTACGGGCATTTGAGCTTTACAAGCCTCAAATCCCCGTCGTTTACAATACGGGCAGCTATGAAAAGGTAGATACGCTAAAGCGCGTCGACCCGTTCGTGGATATCTATCTGCCCGATATGAAATTCTACTCCCCTGCCCTTTCCAAACGGTATTTGGGCAAGGAGAACTATTTCGATATCGCAAGCGAGGCGATTGCCTTTATGGCAAATTCTAAGCCCCTGAAAATGACCAAGGACGGCAAAATGCTTTCGGGGTGCGTGGTACGCCACCTCGTTATGCCCCTTTGCATGGGGGATTCTAAAGCCCTTATCAAGTGGTTCAACGCATACCTGCCCCCTTCGTGTTATCTTAGTCTTATGAGCCAGTACACCCCCTTTGGGGAAATTCAAGGCTATAAGGAGCTGTCCCGACCCGTTACCGCGCGGGAATACGAAAGCGCCGTACAAGCGGCGCTGGATTTGGGCTTGGAAAGCCGATTGTTCCTACAGGAAAGGGATTCCAGCGGGGAAAACTATATCCCCGAATGGGATTATTGACTTGATTTCCATTTCACGATTTTTTGGACAAGTTTTGCCGCCCGCTTGGGCGGGGCGGTGAGGAGTTCTTTCTCCGCTTGTCTTAGTTTTTTAAATGCACGCTCATTCATTAAGAGTAACTTGGACGATACGCGAGGTTTCTATGCTGATTTCCGCAGACAATTTATGCTTTGGCTTTAACGGCGAACCCCTGCTGGAAAATATCTGTTTTTCTCTGAACGAGGGGGACAGGGTTGGACTTATCGGGGCGAACGGCGAGGGAAAAACCACCCTCGTCCGCCTGATTTTTGGCGAGCTTGAAGGCGAAAGCGGCGTGTTATTTAGAAAAAACGGTATCCGTATCGGCTACCTTGCGCAAAACGGCGGGTACGATTCTAATAACACCGTTTTCGAGGAAATGCGGGAGATTTTTTCCGCCGATATCCGCGCGATTTCCGCTTTAAGGGAAATCGAAGAGAAAATCGCGAAAGCGCAAGAGGGAACGGACGAATTCCGCGCCCTCTCCGCGCGCTACGAAAGCTTGAATAAACAAATCGCCGCGCGGGACAGCTACAACTTCGAAGTGCGTATCCGCACCGTTTTGAACGGTATGGGCTTTGAAGGCGCATACGCCCAGCCCATTTCCACCATGTCGGGCGGGGAAAAGACCCGCTTGAAGCTTTGCCGTTTGCTTTTGGAAGACCCAGAGCTTTTGATTTTGGACGAGCCGACCAACCACTTGGATATGAAAACCCTCTTTTGGCTAGAGGATTATCTTTCCGCGTACAAGGGCGCAATTCTCACCGTTTCGCACGATAGATACTTCCTTGATAAGCTCGTTACCTCTATCTACGAAATCGAACATAAAAAGCTTTCCGCCTTTAAGGGCAATTACACCAAGTACAAAACGCTCAAAGCGGAAAAGGTCGCCCGTCTTGTCAAGGAATACGAAAAACAGCAAGCCGAACGGGCGCATATGCAGGAATACGTGGACAAAAACCTCGTCCGCGCCTCTACCACCAAAATGGCGCAATCGAGGCGGTTGGCGCTGGAAAAAATGGAGCTTGTGGAAAAGCCTCAGCTCCCCCCTGCCCCGCCCAAATTCCGTTTTTCTTACACGGACAAGCCGTACGAACGGGTGCTGGAAGCCAACGACTTACAGCTTGTCGCAGGCGAGAAAACCCTGCTTAACAGCGCGTCCTTTACCCTCACGCGCGGGGAAAAATGCGCCGTCGTCGGGGATAACGGCACGGGCAAATCCACCCTTGTAAAGGAAATCGTCAAGGGTAAAAATCCCGCCCTGCGCTTTGGCAGGTTTGTCAAAATCGCCTGCTACGACCAAGAAAATAGCAACCTCGACCCCTCGTCAAGGGTTTTGGACGAGCTTTGGGGCAGACACAGCGCTTGGGAACAAACGAAAATCCGCAATATCCTTGCGCAAGCGGGCTTGTTTGCCGAGGATATGGACAAGCAGGTGCGTATGCTCTCCGGCGGGGAACGGGCAAAGCTCGCGCTTGCCGTGCTCGAATGCGAAAACGGCAATTTCCTGATTTTGGACGAGCCGACCAACCACCTCGACCTGCCCGCAAGAGAAAGCCTTGAAGAGGCGTTAAAAGCCTTTGACGGCACGGTTTTGTTCGTTTCCCACGATAGATACTTCATCCGCACCCTCGCAGGGAAAGTCATCGAACTGGAAAACGGCGCGCTGCAAGAATTCAACGGCACTTACGACGAGTATACCGCCTATAAAAATACCCTCAAAGTAAGCGTTCAACCCGCACCTACCCCCGTCCTTTCGGCAAAAACCGACAAAACCGAGGGGCATTACCGCACGAAAGAGGAACGCGCCGAGGACGCGCGCAGGCGCACGCGTATAAAGAAAATAGAGGAAGAAATTTCCGCCTTGGAAGAAGAGGACGGTCAAATCAACGCCGCCCTCTCCACTCCCGAAGTCGCGGGCAACTTCGCGCTTTTAAGCGAAAAATGCAATCGCTTAGAGGAGATTAAAACCCTACTCGACAAGCTCTACGCCGAGTACGAAACGCTGATTTAGAAAAATTTTGCAAAATTTATCGAAAAATGCTTGACAGCCTCGTAAAAGTGTGATATCATTTTAATATCAAAACCATATGGAGGTTTACATAAACATGCAAGAAATCATTTTGAACAACAAAAAACACGGCATGCGCACGTTGCTTTTGACCATTTTGGTAGAGCTTCTCGCGATTGCGGGTGTTATCCTTGGCGCTATCGCCGATGAAAACGGCAATTCGGCGTTGGGGCTTCCTTTGCTCGTTGTAGCGCTTATCGTATTGTGCGTAGGCTGGATTCCCCTCATCGGGCTTCGCGTGCTCAAACCGCAGGAAGCTTTGGCGCTTACCCTGTTCGGTAAGTACGTAGGCACGATAAAGGGCGAGGGCTTTTACTCGGTGAACCCCTTCTGCGTAGCGGTCAACCCCGCGGCGCAAACCAAGCTTAATCAAAGCGGCGACGTAAAACACGGTCATGCTGCGGCGCAAAATTCTAACGGGGATTTGAATATCAATATCGCTATCCCCGATAAGAGAATTTCCCTTAAAATCATGACCTTGAACAACAACCGTCAAAAAATCAACGATTGTCTCGGCAACCCCGTAGAAATCGGTATTGCGGTTACTTGGAAGGTAGTGGATACGGCAAAAGCAGTGTTCAACGTAGACAACTATAAGGAATATCTTTCCCTGCAATGCGACAGCGCGCTTAGAAACGTAGTACGCCTGTATCCTTACGACGTAGCGCCCGGTATCGACACGACGGGCGACGGCGTTGCAGACGACGGCAGCCTGAGGGGGTCCAGCGAGCTCGTAGCGTCCCGTATCCGCGACGAAATCCAAGCAAGAGTCAACGAGGCGGGTATTGAAATTGTAGAGGCGAGAATTACTTATCTTGCCTACGCGCCCGAAATCGCGGCGGTTATGCTCCAACGCCAACAGGCGTCCGCTATCATTGACGCGAGAAAAATGATCGTAGACGGCGCGGTAGGCATGGTGGAAATGGCGCTCGAACGCTTGAACGACGGCGGCCTTGTCAACCTTGACGAGGAAAGAAAAGCGGCAATGGTATCCAACCTTTTGGTTGTCCTTTGCGGCAACCACGACGCACAGCCCGTAGTCAACACGAGTAGCTTGTATTAATTAAAACGAAGTAGGCAGGTATTAGATGATGAACGATAACGGAAAAAAACAAGTCCCTTTACGCTTGTCCCCAAAACTGTATAACGCGATTGCGGCGTGGGCGGAAGACGACTTTCGTTCCGTGAACGGACAAATCGAATATTTGCTTTCCGAGTGCGTCCGTCAACGCAAAAAAAACGGGAAGTACGTTTCCGACGAGCTGGATATTCCCCCCGAATTAGATATTGAATAAAGACGCCCCCGCCGAATTTTCGGCGGGGTTTTCATATTATAGACAGGCTGCGCATATACTTAGGATAGTATGAAAAAATCCATTCCTCTTTGGCAGTTCGGCGGCTTTGTCTTTACCGTAGCCGTCGGCACGATTTTACATTTTTTATACGGCTGGACAGGACAGAATATCGCCGTCGCGCACTTTTCCGCCGTCAATGAATCTACCTTCGAGCATATGAAGATACTCTTCTTTCCCGCCCTGCTTTTCGCCGTTATCCAAAGCCGATATTTTAAGCGTGAATACGAGAATTTTTGGTGCGTTAAAACGGCAGGTATTCTCACAGCAACCTTGCTCGTCCCCGTATTATTCTATACTTTGGGCGGGGCGTTTGGCTCTACCCCTGACTGGGTGAATATCGCCATTTTCTTTATCTCCGCAGGCGTTGGATTTTGGATAGAAAGCAAGCTTTTTCAAAAAGGAAGCCGCCTTTGCAAGCTTGCAAAAGCGGCTGTGGTTTTGCTTATTTTAGCGGCGGTTTGTTTCGTGCTGTTTACCTTTATCCCGCCTCATATTCCCCTCTTTTTAGACCCGCTTACGAACACGTACGGTCTGGGGTGATTTCTTTTCAGCTCGTACCTGCTCCCTAGCAACCTCTTTAAAAACGATTGCCGTACGGGCAGGGAGATATAACTCGATATAATTTTGTCCGTTGAATTTCTTAGACGGATAGATGATATGGTGGACAAGCCCGTTCCCGCCGTATTTGAAATCGTCCGAGCAAAGCGCCACCTCGTAATCTTTATCGTCAAAGATAGGCACGAGCACGTTCGTCAAAGAATGGTTCGGGCTGAAATTAAAGGCAAAAATCAGTCCGTTGCGGTAGAATACTATCGCTTGTTCAGGATTTTTAAGAAGCAGTAAATCGGGCATTTTTTGATTAAAAATATTATGCGCTTTGGTGAGTTCGACCATATCTTTATCAAATTCTCCAAGCCAGCCGTATTTCAAAAATCCGTTATCGACTAAGCTCCATTGACGGCGGCAGTAATGAAAACTCCAACCGTTCCCCTCACGGGGGAAGTCAATCCATTCGGGATGCCCAAACTCGTTGCCCATAAAGTTCAAGTACGCCTCGCCCCCGCCCGCAAGGGTGAATAAGCGAATGATTTTATGCAAGGCTACCGCCCTATCGATAACGGGGTTGTGGCAGTCCTTATTCATATCCGTATACATAGCGGCGTCCGCGAGGCGGAACATAATTGTTTTATCGCCCACAAGCGCTTGGTCGTGGCTTTCCACGTACGCAACCGTCTTTTCACCGGGGCGTCTTAAGCACATATCCCCCCACATTTTGCCGATGTCCCAAGCCTCGTCGCTTTGCTCCTTGAGGGTGCGAATCCACATATCGGGCAAGCCCATGGCAAGCCGATAATCAAAGCCGATACCCCCTTCTTCAATCGGCAAGCACATACCCGGCATACCCGACATATCCTCGGCAATCGTAATCGCTTTGGAGTTGACCTGACGGATAAGCTCGTTGGCAAGCTGTAAGTAGGTAATCGCCTCAACGTGCGTGTTCATAGAGAAATATTTATCGTTGCTGTCAAAGGCTGTCCCAAGCCCGTGGTCGTGGTAGAGCATAGAGGTAACGCCGTCAAAGCGGAACCCGTCGAAGTGGTATTCTTCCATCCAAAACTTTAAGTTGGAAAGCAAGAAATGTATAACCTCGTCCTTGCCGTAGTTAAAGCATTTTGTCCCCCAAGCGGGGTGTTCGCCCTTTTCACCGTCATAGAAGAACTGCCACGTCGTTCCGTCGAACATATTGATACCCTCGGCAGTATTCTTTACGGCGTGGGAGTGTACGACGTCCAAAAGCACGCGGATACCAAGCCCGTGCGCTTTGTTGATGAGATATTTTAAGTCCTCAGGCTTACCGAACCAGGACGACGCTGCGTAAAAGCTAGACACCTGATACCCAAAGCTCCCGTAGTACGGATGCTCCATAATCGCCATCAGTTGTACGGTGTTATACCCGCTTTTCTTAATGAGAGGCAGGGTAATATCGGCAAACTCGCGGTAGGTGCTTATCTTGCCCTCTTCCTGCGCCATACCCACGTGCGCCTCGTAAATATAGAGCGCGTCGTCCCCCTTGAAATTTTCGTCCGTCCAAGGAAAGGCTTTTTTATCGTCCACGACCTCGCAGCAAAACGCAAAGGTTTGCTTGTCCTGCACTACCCGTTTCGCGTAGAGTGGAATATGCTCGGTGCGAGTCATATTCGCGTCCACGATGGTTTTTACCTTGCACCCGTCCCAAAGGGCGTTATCGCCGTCAAGCTTTAATTCCCAAACCCCGTTTTCAAGCTTAGCCATAGGATGAGCGAGCCAGTGCCAGTTATTAAACTCGCCCGTTAGATATAACTGATGAGCGTTAGGCGCCCATTCGCGGTACACCCACCCGCCGTCTACGTGGTGGAAGCCGAAATAGTTATGTGCGTTGGCAAACTCGTTTAACGTCATTTTATCCCCAAGCAAACGCCATTTCGTATGGTGATACAAATGCATACGAAGGTCAATGTCTCCCGAAAACGCTTTCAGCTGCGGATTATAATCAAAAATACGATACATTTTGCACCCCCCTACGATTTTCCTTACTTATTATAGCATTTTTATGAAATAAAATCAATAGTTCTTAAGATTTTTATGAGGATATTTGTCTAAAACAAACAGCCAAGCGTTTTGCTCCCGCAAAACGGCTCCCGCCTCGAATCTCTCCTCATTCCTTATAAACGAAAAATATGGGAATGAAAAAACTCATTCCCATATTTTTGGCGCAGAGAGAGGGATTCGAACCCCCGGAAACTTTCATTTCAACAGTTTTCAAGACTGCCGTAATCGACCACTCTACCATCTCTGCAATTTCCTATATTATAACCCAAAGTTGCCGTAAAGTCAACGCTTTTTTCGGCTTGACACAAAAAAATAAATATAGTATACTATATTTATGAATATTTTAACCCAAGAACAGCTTTATAAACTTGCAAAGGAACTCAATGCGGACATGGTAGGCTCGTGCGAGCTTCCCTCGTCCCCTATCCTTCAGCAGCCCGACCTCAAATACGCCCTCTCTATCGGCGTAAAGCTTTCCGACGCCGTTTTGAAAACGATTGACGGCGCGCCCTCGTTTGTGTATTTCCAGCACTACCGCACGGCGAATACCAAACTCGACCAAATCGCTTTCACGCTCGCGCGGGAAATAGAAAAAGCGGGATTTTGGGCTATGCCTGTCGCCGCCAGCCAAAGCCTTGGCAAGAACAACCCCTATCGCGGAATCCTATCCCATAAGACGGCTGCCGTGCTTTCGGGCTTGGGGTTCGTGGGAAAAAGCGGGTTATTCCTCTCCAAGGAATACGGCAGTAAGGTGCGCCTTGCCACCGTACTTACGGATATGCCTCTTACAAACGCCTTTCCTCTTATCGAAAACGGCTGCGGAAATTGCACGGCTTGTCAAACCGCTTGCCCTGCGGGCGCAATTTTCGGAACCCTTCCCACCACGGACGGAGAACGCAATTTCGACGCAGAAAAATGCTCCCGTTATATGAAAGAGCATTTCCAAGACGTCGGCAGAGGAAGCGTTTGCGGAGTATGTATCAAAGTTTGCCCCAAAAACAAACTTTTCTAATCCTTCGCCGAGTTTCCGCTTCACATTATTTTAGAACATTTGAAAACAATGGATATACAATGAGCTTTCCTATGAAATGAACCCGCCCTTCTTCAAGGGGCGGGTTCTTCCGTTTATACAAATTCTTTTAATCGTTGCTTTACGCCAAGTTCCAAGGGCGAGCCGTCGACAAGCTGAATATACTCCGTTTCCGACTGCACCGAGGAAAGCTGCCGCCAAAAAGCAAATTTTTGCGCGTTCATACCTTCCGTTTCCGTCAAAATCTCCTGCGCGCGGGCAAACCACTTTTCAAGGCGGGTCAATGCGGGGTAGGTTACCTCGATTTGATAGGTTTTGGCGGGGTCGAAGGCAAACTCTACGGAAAGCCTATCCGCAAGACGAGTCTTGCAAGGCACTTCCTCACCGTCCACAAACAAACGCGCTTTGCCCTCGCTGACGCTCTTAAAGCAGACTTTCATACTGCGGTTTTTAGGGCATACGCCCGTTTCCCCTTGCGTGGAAATGGCAAGTATTTGCGTACATACCCCCTCCGTTTCGGTAAACTGCGAGGCAAATCCGGTGTAAAGCGTATTATAATTTTGCTCGTCCAAACCGTCCTCGTACAAGGTATATCCGCCCGTACCCTCGTACACCCAAATTTCCATCTTTTCGGGATTTTTGACGGCGTTTTGATTGTCCATACTCAAGGGCAAAATCGCGCCCTCTTTGGCAAGCACGGGAATAGAGTTCAAATCACGGAGCAGCACGCACTCCTTACCGCCCTCGCCCGCCTCGTAGACTTCGCCCGTGAAAATATCCGTCCATTTGCCCTGCGGTATCCATGCGCGGACGCGGGAATAACCGTCGGGATACGCTTTCTGCGTTACGGGCGCGACCAACAATTCGCTTCCAAAGCGGTATTCTTCCTTGAAATTATACGCCGCCTTATCCTTCCACTCGTAATACAAAGGCTCGATAAGCGCCCTGCCTTCCACACTGTTGAGATAGGACGCCGTATACAGGTACGGAACGAGCTTATGTCTAAAGCGCAAAAACTCTTCGGCAATCCCGCTGGCTGCGCCGTAAGCCCAAGGCTCTTTGGTCATGGTATCGTCGCTGGTACAGTGTAAGCGGTTGATGGGACTGAATACGCCGTATTGAAGATGGCGCAAGAACAGCTCGTTGGATTTTTCGCCAAAGTTATGCCCGCCGATATCGTGGCTCCACCAAGTATAACCGACGTTGGTCGCCGTTGCCGTGAAGTAGGGCAAATACGCAAGCGTTTTCCACGAAATCGTCGTATCCCCAGAGAACCCAACGGGATATCTATGCGAACCGACGCCCGCATAACGGGATAAAATCAAAGGCAGCGTGCGCTTGCTTGCATTGTCGTAATAATGGTAATGGTTAAGCGCCCAAAGAGGGTCGTAGGCAAAGGGAATCGGGTTTTGTGCCTTCTCAAGATAGGAACGCGGGTCGTGCCACTCGATTTCCGCCTGCTGCCAGTCTATCCACCAAAAGTCTACGCCAAGCTCCTCGTGCGGCGTATGCGCCAAGTCAAAATATGCGTTGATAAATCTATCGTACGAAAAGTTGAAGGGAACTTGTTTTTTCTCAAACGCGTCCATACCCATCGCGTTCGCCATATTTTCATAGCAATCTTCCCAGAAACGGAAGCCGTCGGAGGGGTGCAGGTTCAAGGTAACCTTCAAGCCTCTATCGTGTAAATCGTCCAAGAAACGTTTGGGGTCGGGGAAAAGATACTTATTCCAAGTATACCCCGTCCAACCGAGATTTACCTGATAATTGCCGACGATTTCGGGTAGATTTCTACCGCTTTCGCTAATCTCCATTTCCTCGTCCACGTTAACCGAATAATGCCAGTCCATATCCACCGTCGCAACGCTGATAGGCACTTTTCTATCCTCAAAGCGGTTGAGTACCCTAAGATATTCCTGCTCGGTATAAACGTGGTATCGGCTCCACCAGTTGCCGAGCGCAAATCTCGGCACAAGCGAAGCCCTGCCCGTAATCATATACAGCGCGCGAATCGCCGTGCGGTAATCGTCGCCGTATACGAACACGTACTCGTCGCTACCTGCAGCCTTTTCGGGTTTCACCTGCCCGTCCGCGCCCAAGGTAAAGGAGTTGGAATCGTCCAACACCGCAACCCCCGTTTTCGAGCAAACCCCTTTCCCAAGCTGGATTTTATAGGGACTGCCCTCGCGAGGGAAAAATACGTCGCCGTCGCAGCGATCCAAGGTACGGTAAGTCCCCAAAAGATTGCCGTAATTGTCTAACGACCTGCGCGTACCGTCTACTTCAACGCATACCTGCCCCCGTTCTTTGTATAAAATAAGCCGACAAGCCGAAGTTTCGATAACCGCGTGCGCGTCATCCGCGTCAATCTTGAAATCCTGCTTTGCCGTGTTTCTGTACCATATCGCCTGCGTTGCCTCGTCGCGGAATTTTCTTCTGTCGTTTTTCTCAATGCGGAACAATCTCTCCGTAAGCACCGTTACGCGGTAATCCTGCCAAAACACAAAATTCCCTTCGTCCGCCTTAGGCGTTGTCGCCACGATAAGCCGTTCGTTTAACATATTTCCTCCTTATTCCCCGATATATTCAAATCTGGGGCGTAAAACTCCGTCCTTTTTTACCTCTTCCCGCCACATAGCAAGCGGGCGCGCCCAAACGGCGTTATCGCCGTATAAAGCGCGGTAAATCACCAAGGTTTCCCCCGTTTCCGAATGGGTCGCAAGCCCTAAAGCTTGGTACTCCATACCCTTAAAATGACGGTATTTCCCTATCTTAAAATCTTCCATACGATTAGTGTAGCACATTTCTTCAAAAAAAGCAATCCTCGCGTGAAAAAAAGTCGAAAAACGGCGCAAAAATAATAGATTTTTTAAGGAAAAAGTACTATAATAATCCACGGTATTCTAAGGAACGGTGAATTTTATGCAAATCGCGAAAAAACATTTTCATTTTCCGTTGAACGGATGCACGCTTGTAGGCTTTTTAAAAAGGAACGCCGTGCTTTGCGTAGCGGTTTTTGCCGCGCTTATCACTTCCTTTATCGTACCGCCCGATAAGGAATACCTCTCCTATTTCGATTTCAAAACCTTAACCTGCCTTTTTTGCGTTTTGGCGGTGGTATGCGCCTTTAAGAATATCCGCTTTTTCTCCGTGTTGGCGGAGAAAATCGTTGCCCTTTTCAAAAATACCCGCGCCTCTATCCTCGCCCTTACCTATATCACCTTTATCGGGTCTATGCTTATCGCCAACGATATGGCGCTTTTGACCTTTCTGCCCTTAGGGTATTTCGTGCTTTCCTCTACCGGTAAGCAAAACTATATGGCGTTTACCTTTATTATGCAAAATATAGCGGCAAACCTCGGCGGTATGCTCACTCCCTTTGGAAACCCGCAAAATTTGTACCTGTTCACCAAGTTCAATATCCCTACGGGGGAATTCGTCTTGACCATGCTCCCCCCGTTTTTAATTTCCATTGCCATTATCACCCTTTCCTGTCTTATCTTCGTCAAGAAAGAGCCTTTGGAAATTACCAAGGAGCAAACCCCGCTTCCCAAGGCGCGCACTATCGTTTATACCCTTTTATTTATTCTCTCTATCATAATCGTTTTCCGCGTTATTCCCTATGGTATCGGGCTTGTCGTTATCCCCCTCGTCTTGCTATTTATGGATAGAAAAGCCTTAAAGGACGTCGACTATCCCCTGCTTTTGACCTTCGTTGCATTCTTTATCTTTTCAGGAAATATGGCGAGAATACCCCTCGTGCAACAGGTTTTCGAAGGTCTGTTACAAAAAAATACGCTGCTGGTATCCGTGCTTTCCTGCCAAGTGATTAGCAACGTACCTTCTGCAATCCTGCTTTCGCAGTTTACGAATAATTATACCGAGCTGTTGCTCGGCGTGAATATCGGCGGGGTAGGCACTTTGATTTCCTCGCTCGCAAGCCTTATCACCTTCCGCGAATACACCTCTCACAATCCCGAAAAAACCAAGAGCTATTTACTCCTTTTTTCCGCGTTCAACTTTGGATTTTTATTCCTGCTAACGGGAATACAGCTTCTTATTCTCTTATAAAAAATCAGCCCGCCGATATCGGCGGGCTTTTCGTTATTTCATACACTTCACAAGCACGGCTTTTTGTGCGTGCAGGCGGTTTTCCGCCTCGTCGAAGATTTCGTTTGCGTGCGCCTCGAATACCTCGGCGGTGATTTCTTCCTCTCTATGCGCGGGCAAGCAATGCAGCACCATCGCCTTGTCGTTGGCAACCTTCATCACTTCGGCGTTGATTTGGTAGCCCGCAAATACCTTCTTGCGCTCTTCCGCCTCGCCCTCTTGCCCCATGGACGCCCAAACGTCGGTATACAGCACGTCCGCGCCCTTTGCGGCTTCTAACACGCTGTCCGTGCAGGTGAATTTCCCGTTCTCTTTCGCCCAAGCCATGATTTCCGCGTCGGGTTCGTACCCTTTGGGGCAGGCAACGGATACTTCCATACCCATTTTAATACCGCCGACGATGAGGGAGTTGGTCATATTGTTCCCGTCGCCGATATAGCAAAGCTTATTGCCGGCAATCGCGCCCTTATGCTCGCGAATGGTCATAAGGTCGGCAAGCACCTGACAGGGGTGGCAGTAATCGGTCAAGCCGTTGATGATGGGAATACTGCCGTAGGTAGCCAAGTCCTCGACTTCCTTTTGCGCGAAGGTACGAATCATAATTCCGTCCAAATAGCGGGAGAGTACGCGCGCGGTGTCCTCTACCGGCTCGCCCCTGCCGATTTGCAAATCGCGGGAGCTTAAAAAGAGCGCCTGACCCCCCAAATCGTACATACCCACTTCAAAGGATACGCGGGTACGAGTGGAGGATTTGGAGAAAATCATACCCAAGGTTTTCCCCTTTAAGAGGTGGTGGGTAATCCCGTTTTTCTTTTCGAATTTGAGCTGGTCGGCGAGGTTTAATACCTCGTTGATTTCTTTTGCAGACCAGTCCATAAGCTTTAATAAATGTTTCATTCTTCTATTACTTCCTTTACCGTTTTTATCGCTTTTTTAAGTAGTTCCATAGGAATATTAAGTGCGGGGAGCAAGCGTACCTTATGCTTTGCCTTAATGACAAGCACCCCTCTTTCCATACAAGCGGAGATGATTTTGCCTGCGTCCTTTTCACATTCCACGCCAAGCATCAGCCCTTTGCCCGTAACCGATTTTACGCCTTTCGCGCTTGAAAGCTCGCGGAAAATATAGTCGCTCTTTTCACGGACTTCCTTTAATAACTTGTCGTCAATACGGCTTAAAATGCTAAGCGCGCCCGCGCAAGCGACGGGGTTTCCGCCGAAGGTCGAGCCGTTCATACCCGCTTGAAACAGGTCTTGTACTCTCTCGCCCAGCATCGTCG
>JAZKXK010000080.1:0-5733 GCA_045611525.1 Candidatus Scatosoma sp.
TCCGTGCCTGCAACGAGTACGGGTTCTTCCATTTTTTCGCCCGCAATCGAATAAAAACCGCCGAACGAGCCTAAATCCCCGATAACGTTGTTATCATAGGTGGATTTTACGTGTTTTTTCATAAGCTCTACGGCTTTGTAGCCTCTGGTTACGTCTACGCCGCTATCCTTATAGGAAATTGCCATATCTATTTTTCTCCGTTAATTTTTATTTTGCGATATTTTTTGGTCGTATTTGTTCACGCTTTCCGTCGGGACTTCCGTAGGATATATCCCGTCAAAGCAAGCCTTGCAGTACCCCGTGCAAGCCCCCGATTCCGCCAACGCCTCCAAAGCCTCTACGGGCAAGAAGCCTACCGAATCCGCGCCGAATATCTTCGCCATTTCTTTCGCGTTATATTGACAAGCGATAAGCTCGTCCTTCGAACCGATATCCGTGCCGTAATAGCAAAGATTTAAAAATTCGGGAGCAGAGGAACGGATATGAATTTCCTTTGCGCCCGCGTCGCGCAGGAGCTTGACCACGCGCGTACACGTCGTACCGCGCACGATAGAGTCGTCCACGAGGATAACTCTTTTATCCTTCACCGTTTCCACAACGGGGTTGAGTTTTATCTTAACCTTATCCTCGCGCACGTTTTGACCGGGGTCGATGAAGGTTCTGCCTATGTATTTGTTTTTGATAAGCCCAAGCCCGTAGGGAATCCCCGACTGCTCCGCATACCCTATCGCCGCGTCGATGCCGGAATCGGGCGCGCCGATAACGACGTCCGCCTCTACGGGGTGGGTTTTTGCGAGGATTGCGCCCGCGCGCTTTCTCGCCAAATGTACCGAACAGCCCGAAATGACCGAATCGGGACGGGCGGTGTATAAATATTCAAACACGCATAAGCGTTCGGGAACGGTTTGGCAATGACCGTCCATCGTCTTTACGCCCTCTTTCGTGAATACGACCACTTCCCCGGGACGAATATCTCTAAAATACGCCGCGCCTACGGAATTGAGCGCGCAGCTCTCGCTGGATACGACGTATTCGCCGTCGTTTCTTTGCCCAAAGCAAAGGGGCTTCATACCGTTTGCGTCCCTTGCGGCTATCAGCTTTTGCGGGGACATAACAAGTAAGGAATACGCCCCCTTCATTCTCGTCATCGCGCGGTATACCGCCTCTTCAATCGAAGCGGAAGTGATACGCTCCTTGATAATCACCGCGGAAATGATTTCCGCGTCGTTTGCCGTGTGGAAAATTTGACCCTGCAGCTCCATCTCGCTTTTCAGCTCCGCGCTGTTGACGAGCTTGCCGTCGAAGGTGATTGCCATTCTGCCCTTGCTGTGGTTGACCAAAATCGGCTCTGCATTGATACGGTCTTTGGAGTTTGCCGTGCCGTAACGCACGTTGCCAAGCGCCATTTGCCCTAAGCCCAGCGATTTTAAGATACGGGGCGTGAATACCTCGTTGACGATTCCGCAGTCCTTATATGCGTGGAACACACCGTCGTCGTTGACGACGATACCGCTGGACGCCTGTCCGCGATGCTGGAGCGCGTACAAGCCGTAATATACGCTGGACGCTACGTCCGCCGTTTCCGTGCCGAAAATCCCAAATACTGCCATGGATTACGCCCCCATCAGTCTTCTCATCATTTCTTGATAAGCGCCCTCTACGCCGCCAAGGTCGCGGCGGAAACGGTCTTTATCCAGCTTTTCACCCGTCGTGGAATCCCAGAAACGGCAGGTATCGGGGGAAATTTCGTCCGCAAGCACAATCGTGCCGTCCGCCGTTTTACCGAATTCGATTTTGAAATCGACGAGGGTAACGTTGAGCTTTTTGAAGTATTCCTTAAGCACTTCGTTTACCTTGAACGCCATTTGCTTTACGAGCGCGATTTCCGCTTTCGTCGCAAGCCCAAGCGCCAAAGCGTGGTATTCGTTGAGCAAAGGGTCGCCCAAATCGTCGTTCTTATACGAGAACTCGATGGTGGGTTCTTCAAATACGATACCCTCTTTCACGCCGTAGTGCTTTGCAAACGAGCCTGCGGAAATGTTGCGGATAATGACTTCCAAAGGAAGAATACTTACTCTTTTAACGAGCGTATCTCTGTCGCTAAGTTCTTCCACGAAATGGGTTTTCACCCCTTCCTTTTCCAAAATTTGCATAAGGAAGTTGCTCATTTTGTTATTGATAACGCCCTTGCCTTCAATCGTGCCTTTCTTCAAGCCGTTGAACGCCGTCGCGTCGTCCTTATAGGATACGATTACCAAAGTAGGGTCGTCGGTTGCGAATACTTTTTTTGCCTTGCCTTCGTAAAGCTGCTCTTTCTTTTCCATGATATTTATCTCCGTAAAAATATATTTTTAAAGTAATTCCTGCAACGCCTTATCGTCCGCGTTGATTTTGTCTTGCATTTTTTTCTTGTAGTCCGCCAGCTTGTCCGCGATATCGGAATACTTGATACCGAGGATTTGAAGCGCCAAAAGCCCTGCGTTCTCTCCCCCGTTGACCCCAACGGTAGCCACGGGAATGCCTGCGGGCATTTGCACGATGGAAAGCAGACTGTCCAAGCCCCCCATCATATCCGTCTTTACGGGCAAGCCGATGACGGGCAAGGTCGTGAGCGCGGCAATCACGCCGCCAAGGTGCGCCGCTTTCCCCGCCGCGCAGATAAGTACTTCCATACCGTTTGCTTTTGCGTTTAAGGCAAATTCGTGCGCCTCGTCAGGGGTGCGGTGCGCGGAAATTACACGGACCTCCACCTCTACGCCAAAGCTTTTTAAAACGTTGACCGCGGGCTTGACTACCTCGAAATCCGATTTGCTGCCCATTAAGATACCGACTTTTTTCATACCGTTTTTCTCCAAAAAAGTGAATTTATAAAATAAAAACGGAGCGCAACTTGGTTGCACTCCGCCGTTTTGACTATAAAATGAGCGTGATTTGCCCCTGCGAAAGTTTTGCGCGCAAAAAACACCCTATATACAATCGGTTTTCGACCATTTTTAAGCGTTTCATAAAGCGACCTCTCGTACCCATCGTTTTATACTATATATAGTATAACAAATTCATTAAGAAAAAGCAACTGTACGGAGCAACTTTTTTAACACTTTTTTCTTTGTGAATTTTTCACAAACGAGCGCCCAAAATGTGGATACAGCGCAAACGCTCGAAGGAATAGCTATCCAGCCGCCTGCCAAAGGCGTCGTAGGTATGCGCCGCCACGAGGGGCATTCTCCCCGAAAAGCCCACCACGACGGGCGTGTGGTAAAAATCCCCCGTATCCCTGCCAAGCTGCACGAAATCCCCGATTTCCAGCCCGCCGATTTCCACCTCCTTAGCAAACGGTCCAGCACCGCCGCCTACGCCGTCCCCTTGTGCGTTTTCGATTAAAAAGCGGTAGAAATATTCTACCCCCGTCCAAGCCGCCGCCCTATCGTTGACCGAACGGTAAAACCAACCGATATCGGGGGTATAATTCATCACCCCTGCCCCCGCAAAAAGGCATTGCGAGGCAAAGTTGGTGCAATCCCCGCCGATTAAATCAAAATTGTAGTAGGCGGGGTTTCTGGAAAACGCCCACCTACGGGCATAGCTTACAGCTGCATTTCTGTCATATTCGATAATCCGCATACCTTATTGTATGCCGTTTAGAAACTCCTTTGCCACACCCGCATACAGCGCCGCGCCGACGGATAGCGCGTCCTCGTCAAACCTCGCCTTGGGGTGGTGGAGAGGATACGCATACCCCTTTTTCTCCTCGCCCGCGGCAAGCGCGACCATAACGGACGGGACTTCGTGAGAGATATACGCAAAATCCTCCGAACCGCCGCTGCGCTCTTTACTATCCCCCGCCAAATCGGCGGAAAAATACACTCGATTCGATACTGCCCCCGCCGTTTTATACGCAAAAGCGGAAAGCTCGCCGTCGTTCACAAGGGTTGGACACCCGCCTTGATAGGTGATTTTCGCCCTCGCACGAAAGGCTTTCGCGGTATTTTCAGCTATATCTTTTAGACGTTTTTTGATAAACGCGCGCACTTCCTCGTCAAAGGCGCGCAAGGTCCCAGATAGCTCCACGCTATCGCTGACGGCGTTCCCCGCCGAACCGCTTTTCATACTCCCTACCGTTAAAACCGCCGTTTGAGCCGGGGAAAGCTCCCGCGCGGAAAGCTCTTGCAGTCCAAGCAAAATGCGCGCCCCGACCGTCAACGCATCCACCCCGTTCCACGGCGCGGAGCCGTGGCACCCCTTACCCTGCACGGTGATTTTGAAATAGTCGGCGGCAGGCGCGCTGACTCCCTTTGACGCAACCACCGCCGTACCTGCGGGCAGGGAGTTCCCCGTCATAACGTGTATCATCATCGCGCCGTCTACCTTGGGATTTGTTAAAACACCCGATTTAATGACGTCCTTCGCCCCTTCAAGTATTTCCTCGGCAGGCTGAAATAGGAGTTTTACCCGCCCGCTTAAGCCCTTTTCTTGCACCTTTAATAAACGCGCCGCGCCAAGGAGCATTGTCGCGTGTAAATCGTGGCCGCAGGCGTGCATATTGCCGTTTTTGGCGGAAAAGGACTCCCCTGAGCGTTCGGGAATAGGCAACGCGTCCATATCCGCGCGGAGCAGGAAGGTTTTGCCCGTAGCTTTGCCTATCGTTGCAACTATCCCCGCCTTCCCGCATTTTTGTGCGGGTATGCCCATACTTTCAAGCTGTTTTTCGATATAGCTTTGCGTTTTGTCTAAGGCAAATCTTACCTCGGCGTTTTTGTGTAAATATCTGCGAATTTCAACGAGTTCCTTTTGTAAGGCTTTCGCCTGTTTTACGATTTCTTCCATAAAGGCAGTATGCGACAAAAGGGAAAAAGTATGAAAGGAGCGCGCCGTAAAAGCGCGCTCCTTTATTTTAATCGGCGGAAGACTCCATATAGCGGCAAGAATAAAACGCCGACCGTAACCGCCGTGCATACGATTTGCGGCAGCATAACCGTTAACGAGGCTTTAAAGTATATCTCCGCCGCCCGCCTTGTGTAGCCGTACCAAAGCGGCGTGATTATGTTGTCTATCAACGTAAAACAAGCGGTACATACGCACGCAAGCAAGACGATTACAATCAATTTCTTCCCCGACGGCTTTACGTATTTCCCTAACAGTCCAAACAAAAGGGTTAGTAAATTATAATAAACCAAGTACAACAGCAATACGTTGGGATAGAACCCAAAAAGGAGCTGTCGTAGTATAGAAAACGCTGTCGCCGCGACCATACCCCTGCCTATCCCAAAAACAAACGCAAAGGCAACGAATAAAACGGTAACCAGCTCTACCCCCGGTAAAACGGCAAGCGCAAGCTGCACAGCAATCAAGAGCGCTACGAATACTGCAACGTAAGCGCTCTCTTTTGCGGAGCGTAACGCTCCCTGTTTTCGTGATTTTTTATCGCCGTTATTTGTCATACGTTAGAAGGATTGATAGCTCCAAATATAGTACGCGTCCGCAACCACCGTCAAAGTATCCGCGCCGACAATCGCGCTGCCAAGGGTGGCGCCGTTATATTCCACCGTCCCCCACGCCTCGTTGGAAAGCTCCGTATCGCTGGTATACAGCATCCAGCACGAGGAATAATCCGCAGGATTCGCTACGCCGTTAATTTCGCTTACCATACCCGATGCAATTTTGAAATCCAGCTTATTCTCCGCTTTAAGCAAATTCATAACCTCTATCAAGGTCGTATCCTGCTCGGCTTTTTCT
>JAZKXK010000081.1:0-15931 GCA_045611525.1 Candidatus Scatosoma sp.
CCTTTAATACCCATTCGTCGGGTTCGTACGCAAACCATACGTTTTTGAATTCAATCTTGCCTTCCATGTGGGGGATGTCAATTGCATCTTCTTCATCCACAACGGTGGGTTGCATATCCATAATGGTGAAAATCTTTTCCGCCGAGGCGAACGCCGATTGCAGCCAGTTAAACTGTTCGGCGAGGCTTTGAATGGGGTTGAAGAACTTGGATATATACATGTAGAAAGAAACGATAACGCTGCTGGTCATCACTTGCCCGAAAATGGCTTTTTCGCTGAGCGCGCCGCTTGCGCCGAGCAGGAAAAGGGCGAGCACGGATACGATATACAGCATATATACCATAGGGCGGAAGATGCCGAACACGAAAATTTGTTGGCGCTTGGATTTACCGAGCTTGGTGTTCTTTTGGCTGAATTCTGCGAGTTTTTTGTCCTCGCGGTTAAAGAATTGTGTAATCTTGATACCCGAAAGGTTTTCAGACAAGAAGGTGTTGATGTCCGTGGTGTTGTCCTTAACTCTGCGGTAAGCCCTGCGGGAGAACTTACGGAAGATGACTGTAAAGAATACCACGAAAGGTACGAAACACAGCACCATCAAGGTCAGCATGTAATTCAGGCACAGCATAGCCACCAGCACGCCGACGATAACGAAACAGTTTTTGATGAGGTTCACGATAATATTCGTAAACATCATGGACACGCCGTTGGTATCGTTGGTAACGCGGGTTACGAGCTTGCCGACGGGGATATGATTGAGCTGTTCGTGGGAGAGGGTTTCGATATGCTCGAACAAATCCATACGGATATTCGAGATAATCTTTTGCCCGATTTTTTGTAAGATGATGGATTGCGCGTACGAGCATACGAGGGTAACTACCAAGATGCTTGCGTACAGGGCAATCATGAGATAGAGCCTAGGCAGTTCAAATTCCCCTTTAATCAAGCCTTGGATACGCCCGACGAGAAGAGGGGAGATGATATCGTAGGAAATGGAGAACACCATCAAAAGGAGCACGAGCGCAAACCCTTTCCAGTAGGGCTTTGCGTAGGCGAGTAAGCGTTTTATGATTTCCTTGTCGGGGATATTTCTATCGAACCCGATGCTTTCCTTTTTATTCTTGATAAGCGCATATGCGAGCGCGAAGATAAGCGCCATTGCGCCGAGGATAGAGCCCATGATAATGAGCGGATAATACTTTTCAAAAAACGTCATATCAATTCTTCTCCGCCTCTAATTTTTGTAATTCTGCCATCGTCTTGTAGGCGGGGCAGGTATTCAGGAGCTGTTCGTGCGTGCCGACGGCGGCTACGCGGCCGTCCTCAATATACACGATTTTATCCATTTGTTCAATCGTCGAGATACGGTGCGCAATCAAAATCGTGGTTTTACCTGCTCGTTCCGCGCGCAGGTTGCGAAGGAGAGTGCGTTCCGTCTTTGTATCGACCGCCGAAAGGGAATCGTCCAAAATCAGGATAGGGGCGTCCACCATGAGCGCGCGGGCAATAGAAATACGCTGTTTTTGACCGCCAGATACGGTAACGCCACGCTCTCCCAGTACCGTTTCGTACTTATCGGGGAATTCCTCGATATTTCCGCTTACGGCGGCAAGCTCCGCCGCGCGTTCTACGGCAAGCTGGTCTTTCACGTCGCTTGCAAAGGCGATATTGTTTGCAATGGTATCGCTGAACAGGAAATTATCCTGCGGTACGTAGGCGATAAAGTTTCTAAGCGAGGAAATGGTAACGCTGTTGACGTCCTTTCCGTCCACGAATAAGCATCCGTCGTCCACGTTATAGTTACGCATAATCAAATCGACGAGGGTGGTTTTGCCCGAACCCGTTTTCCCGATTAAGCCGACGTTTTCGCCCGCCTCTATGGTAAAGGATACCTCTTTAAGCGCGTCGAACTCGCCCGTGGCGTGGCGGAAGGAAAGATTTCTAAATTCAATCTTACCCGAAACGTTTTCGATAGGGGTTGCGCCTTCCTTGTCGAAAACGTCCTGCTTGGCGTCCAACAGCTCGCTGATACGTTTGAGGGAAGCTTTGCCCCGCGAGGTCATTTCGATAATTTCCGAAACCGCCATAAAGGGCCAAATGACCGAGTTGAAATACCCGATAAATTCCATAAGCTGTCCCGCGTTGAGAGTATCGTTGTATACGAGGTATCCGCCGTAGCCGAGGATAACGCAAATGACCGATTCCACAAAGAGGGTAACGGAGATACGAAGGAGCACGGATAATCTCGTGTAGTCTACGTTTGCCACCTCGTTTTCGTCGTTGAGCTTTTTGAACGCCCAAAGTTCCTTTGCCTCTTTGACAAACGCCTTGATAACGGCGATACCCGAAAAGCTCTCCTGCGAGAAATCGGACAAGTTAGAGAACGCCTGTTGGCGCACGTCCCATTTTTTGCTCATGTACGCGGACACGATTAAGGATACGGCAAGCAGGAACACCATGGGGATAAGGGTGAAGAAGGCTAACACGCCGTTCATGAAAAACATTTTGACGATAGCCAGTCCGCCCAAGAACAGCGCGTCCGCGAGCATCATTGTCCCCCAGCCAAAGCAGTCGTTTACCGTTTCGATATCGTTGGTGAACAGGGACATAAGGTTGCCGACCTTGTTGACCTGATAGTACTCCTGCGAGAGGTTTTTGCAGTGGTCGAACATCTTTAAGCGCAAATCCGTTTCCACCTTAATGCCCGCGCCGAAAAAGCAAATTCTCCATAAAAATCTGCCGATAATCATGGCGCAGATAATCCACATAAGGGGATTGCAAATGTAATGGAGTACGAATTTAAAATCAAAGGTCAACAGCTCGCCGTCCACTTCGACAACGCCCATGTTGATACCGTTGATGAGGTAGTTGTAAAGGCGGGGGATTTCCAGCTGTGCGTAATCGACGGCAACCAGCGCGATAAGCCCGAATAGAAACATGTATAGATATTTTAAGTAATAGCGGTTAATATGCTTACCAAATAGCATTTCTCTACCCTCGAAAAATAAAAATCACATACAATATTAACACTCGCGCGCGTAAATGTCAAGCGTTTGAAAATGAACAAACAGTGAAAAATAGTTGCATAATCTCATTTTTTGTAGTATAATAATGGAATATTATACCCAAGGAGGGAATTGATTTGTTTAAGTTTAGACAAGATTCATATGCAGACGTGCGCATAGAAGACAGATTTTCTACCAGCGTCGCGTACATGAACGGTATGCTCAAAGAACTCAAAGAGCGTAAAGAAAAACGCGCGTTTATCCGCGTGTTCGACGGTAAGATGTGGTACTATGCGTCCACGACGGACGTTAGCGACGTGCAGAATAAGCTGGACGGACTTTACGCACAGGCAAAAAGCAACGCGAAAATCAACAACAATTCCACCGTTAGACGTTATCAGGTCAACGTGGAAGAAAAGCTCGTTTTCACGGATAAATCGGTAAGAAATATTTCGATAGCGGAAAAGAAAGCGCTTTTGGAAAGCTATCTGCCCATTTTATCCTCGTCCCCGCTGATGGCAATGCCTACGGCGACCTATCTCGATAGAAACAGCGTGTTCGAGTTCTATTCCAGTAAAGGCGCAAAGGTGAAATACGACTACCAAACCTGCGGTATCGTGCTTGCCTGCACGCTTGCGGAAGGGGAGAAGTTCTTCCAAGCCCACCACCAAATCGGCGACGTGTATTTTTCCAAGCTCCAAAGACGGGCAAAGGAAATCAAAAGGGCGTTCGACGAACAAATCGAGTGCATGAAAAACGAGGTGGCAATCACGCCCGGGGAATACCCCGTTATTCTCTCTCCCGAGGCGGCGGGTATCTTCGCGCACGAGTCCTTCGGGCATAAATCGGAGGCGGACTTTATGCTCGCAGACGAGGGGATTCGTAAGGAATGGCAAATCGGTAAGACGGTAGCCTCGCCCTTGCTCTCCATCGTGGACTGCGGTAAATCGCTTGGCAGCGGGTACGTGCCCTACGACGACGAGGGTACGAAGGCGCGCAAGAACTACCTCATTAAGAAAGGCGTTTTGGCGGGCAGACTGCACAGCGGGGCAACTTCCGCGTACTTAAAAGAAAAAACGACGGGCAACGCCCGCGCGGTGAACTGTACCTTCGAGCCTATCGTCCGTATGACGAACACCTATATCGAGGCGGGCGAATCGACGGTAGAGGAATTGTTCGCAGGCGTAAAATTCGGCTATTATATCAAGAGCGTAAAACACGGCTCAGGTATGAGCAAGTTTACGATTGCCCCTTCCGTGGCGTACGAAATCGTAGACGGGAAAATTACCCGCCCCGTAAAAATCAGCGTTATCACGGGGGACGTATTCACGACGCTTGGGCTTATCGACGGCTTGTCGAATAAGGTCGAATTTATGAGCTTCGTATCGGGCGGCTGCGGCAAGAACGAACAGCACCCCTTGCCCGTAGGCTTCGGCGGGCCTCACGTGCGTATTTCCAAAATGTTCGCGCAGTAAGGAGGGAAAATCATGGAAAAAGAATATCTAGTCAATAAAGACAACGAAATCACTTTGAATATTACGGACGGCAAGGTGGACTCCTACCGCGTAAAGGACGAAACCCAACGCACCGTCCGCGTGTATGAAAACGGCTGTATCGGCGTAGCGGGCGCGCTCGGCGATGCGGATATGGCAGAGCTGGAAGCGCAGGCAATCCAAAAAATCGCCGACGGACTTCCTTATCCTTGCAACCTCAACAAAGGGGTGAAGAAGAGTATTCTTCGCACCACCCCAGTGGTAGCGGAAAAGGAGCTTATCAAAACGACCAAGCGTTTGGCAAAGAAGGTAGCCGCCGCTTGCCCTCGTTTCCTTATCAACGGCAAAACGCAGGCGGGGCGCTATACGGGTAGCTACGAAAACACCCAAGGCACACAGCTTGCCTTTGAAAACCATTCCTTCCAAGTCTTTTTGCAGGTAAAGGATAAAGACTCCTCGAATATCGCGGACGCGTACTACGGCGTAAGCGTACCCCGCTACGGTAAGGTAACGGAAGATAAAATCGTAAACGACGTCAAAACCCTGCACGATGCTTTCTTCGGCGAAAAGGTAACCCTGCCCAACGGCGAATATCCCATGATAGTCGGCGTGTACGACGTACTCGGCAACGCCGTGAAAGACTTCATCGCGGAATACTACGTTTCGGGCGGGTCTATGTTCAGCGGTAAGCTGGGCGAAAAACTCTTCAACGAACAGCTTACGGTAGCGGTGGATAGAAACCCCGTAACCAACCGTTCGGCGGCGTTCTACGACAGCGAAGGGGAGATTGCCAAGGACTACCGCGCGCCCATTATCGAAAAGGGCGTATTCAAAAGCGTGCTGACCACGAAGAACACCTCGGCAATGTTCGGCTTGCCTTTGTCTAAGACGGCGGCGGCGCCCTACGACGGCGTACCGTCCTTGGGCTTGCCCGGCTTGTACTTAAAACGTACCGCGCCCGATTTAAAAACCCTGCTTGGGGCGGAAAAAGCGGTGTTTATCGCCATTACCTCAGGCGGGGATATGACCACCGAGGGCGTAGTGGGCTTGCCCGTACAGCTTGCTTTCCTCGTGGAAAACGGCAAGATTACGGCTCGCGTTGCCGATTTCTCCGCAAGCGGAAATATCAAGGATATGCTGGGTAAGGATTTTGTCGGCGTCAGCGCAAAGGGCGTATCCGAGGCGGACGAGGCGGAAGTGCTCGTAACCAAAATGCAGCTTATCAACTCGTAAACCTGATTAAAGCTATCGAAATTTTCGATTGAAAAAGCAAAAGTATTTCACTTTTCCGTGTTTTTTATTTGACAGGGGAAAAAAAGTGTGATATAATCAACTATATATTTACTATATTTACGCAGTAAAATGCGGAGAATAGTAGGGGCTAGCCCCTGTTTGGCGTTATGCACGCCAAACAAAATCATTATTTAGGTAATTAAATTTCTTTTTGAGAACGTGAATAAAGAGGTTTAAAAAAACAAAAAACATTTTTTGGAGGTAACTTATGAACAAAAAGCTTAAAGCATTTGTTGCTTTAACGATGGGCGCAGTTATGTGTACCGGTCTTGTTGCGTGTAAGCCTAAGGACGAGGAAAAAACCACGTACACGTACCGCACGACGACGGCTACGATGCCCAGCAACTGGAACGAATTTACGTATGCAGACAACAACGATACGCAAATTCTCAGCTACATCAGCTCTTCCTTCTTCGACTATGACTACAAGTTCGACGAAGCTTTGGGCGGCAAGTACAAGGCTGACGGCTCCATCAACGTAGACGCAATCGTTGAAGGCAGCTACACGACCAACTACTCCGCAGCAACCAAGCTCGAAGACGTAACGTCTACCGTAGACGCGAAGTGGGGCTACACTGCAAACCAAAAGACGGAAGGCGGCTACGCTTGGAAGATTACCCTTCGTCAAGACTTGAAGTGGGACGACGGCACGGCTATTAAAGCAGACGATTTCGTTTACTCCATGCAAGAAATCCTTAACCCTAAATTTATGAATATGCGTGCAAACACGTATTATGATACCCTTATGGTCAAGAATGCAAGAGAGTACTTCTATTCGGGCGCTCCTATCCATTCTCCCATCGTTCCTTATTACGAGGATACCCCCGATTACTCCTTCGATATGGAGAGTAATAACGTTTATATGTCCACAAGCTCCACAGAAATGACGCTTTATGCAGGTCTTTCTATTGCTGATTTAATCAACGACTATGTTGGCTCGGCTGAAGCTAAGGCTGCTTTGAAGGCTGTCCAGGAGCAAGAGAATGAATATGGCTATATGTTGATTACCGACGAAACCGAGGCGGCGGCTAAGGAGCTTTTTGCCTATGCTCTGATTCCTTTTGGTCTTGATTGGGGCGCACTTGACGAGGATACCCAGACAGAACTCTTTATGGAAGCTTTGTTCTACATTTCCGGCTACGGCGATGAAGTAGATTGGAATACTGTTGGTATGTACAAGGTTGACGATTACTCCTTCGTAATCCTTCTTGACAAATCCTATCAGTTCTTGACGGATGAGGGTAATCTTTCCTATCTTTCCGCATACTATATGTCCAGCCTTCCCCTTGTTAAGAAGTCTTTGTACGAATCCTGCAAGAAGGCTCCCGCAGCAGGCGCAACCCTTTGGAAGAGCAACTACAACTCTTCTTTGGAAACGACGGCAAGCTGGGGTCCCTACAAGCTTGCTGAATTCCAAAGCGGTAAGGCATACAAGCTTGTAAGAAACGATAACTGGTACGGTTACGGTATGGAAGAATACAAGAACCAGTACAAAATCACCGCAATCGAATGCGAATGCGTTCCCGAAGCTTCTACCCAGTGGTTGAAGTTCCTTGCAGGTGAAACGGACGACGCGGCTCTTGATACCGACCATATCGCAGACTATATGTACTCCAAGTACACGAACTATACCCCCGGTACGGGTACGTTCGGTATGCAGCTCTTCGGCGATAAGGACACGTTGGCTGCAAGCGGCAATAACAACGGTATTTTGGCGATTGACGAATTCAGACAGGCATTCTCGCTTGCACTCAACAGAAACGACGTCGTTGAAACCATTTGGCCCGGTACGGCAGTTGCATGCTTCGGCTTGATGAACAACATGTATTTCTGGGACGTTGAAAACGGCGGCGTATACCGTTTCACCGAGCAGGCAAAGGAAGGTCTCCTTCGCGCTTACGGCTTCACCAAAGACGCTACCACTGGTAAATGGTCCAACGGTACGCTCAACAACCTTGATTTGAACGACGCATACAACTCCTTGACGGGTTACAACCCTACGCTTGCGAAAGAACTTGCGCAAGACGCTTACGATATTCTTATTGCAAACGCAGCGGATTACGGTTACGACGATACCAAGGGTATCACCTTCGTTTACGGTTCTTCCGTAGATAACCAAAAGCAGCGCGACCGTGCAGATTATTTGCAAGGCGTTCTTGACGACCTTTGCGAAGGCACCGACCTCGAAGGTAAGATTACCGTTAAGTTCGACGCTTCCGCAGGTACCGAATGGGCAGACGCTTTCCGTTCCGGCGACACGCAAATCGGCTTTGGTTACGGCTTCTCCGGCAACCCCTTCAATCCTTTCGATATCGTAGGCTCCTTCGTTAACCCTGACGACAGCCTTAACTATCATACCTACTGGGATACCACGACGGAAATGATGACCCTTACCCTTCCCGTTGGCGAAGGCGGTGCTGATGAAGAAATCACCATGAGCTTGCAGAACTGGTACTTCTGCTTGAACGGTTTGGCTGAAGTATACGAAGCTCCCGTTCAGCGCAACTTTGACGCTGGTAAAGTTGCTAACGAAGTAAGACTTACCATTTTGGCAGCTTTGGAAGAAAAGGTTATCAAGAAGAGCTACTCCGTAATGCTTATCGGCGATTACAGCGGTTCGCTTCTTAGCCCTAAGTTCAGCCAGTTCTCCTATGACTACAACACGTTCATGGGCTTCGGCGGCATCAGATATATGGTTGTTAACTACTCTGACGCTGAATGGGCAGAATATGTAGCGGCAAACAACTACGACCTTACCAACGAATACAAGAAGACCGAATAATCTTGTAAGGTAAAAACAATAAACAAGTGCGGCGGGCGAAAGCTCCTTTCACCCGCCGTCGTTTTTGTTGTTTGGTGAAACAACAATTTCCTTAAAATTTAGTAAAAAAAGAGGGGGAAAAAGCGTTACGTCATTGCGCTCGCTGCGCAGGGGTAATGCGCTTTTTTGCCGAATAGGGTTTTGCATTTTTTTACATATTTTTACGCAAAATCTTAGTACTTACAACTTTGAAAACAATCAAACAGAGGAGTAAAAGCCTATGTATATGTTTAAATACATTATGAAACGTTTGGGTCTTATGATTATGACGTTTTGTATCATCTTTTTAATGTGCTTCATTTTAATAAGAATGTTGCCCCCCATTATCGTCGGGAACGTAAAAGAGCCGATGACCGTTTATAGACAGTATGAAGCGCGCGGGTGGATTTGTAACATTCGCGAGGGGGTTAACGGTATCATCGAATACGATAGAGTACCCGTTATGACTCAGCTTAAATTTTATTTGGAGAGAGTATTCGGCTACGGGGATTTCGGCGAGGTTACCACCCATCAATACTACGCGAAAAAACAGGTAGTTGATTTGTTCAAGGAAAAGCTTCCTGCAACCATTCTTATCAACATTTATTCTACCCTTATCGGCGTTCCCATCGGTTTGGGCTTGGGTATTGTTGCGGCTTTGAAAAAGAATACTTGGATTGACCAGGTTATCAATATTTTCATCATTTTGATTATCTCCGTACCCTCTATCATTTTGGGTATTGCCATTCAATACTTCCTTTGCTTTAAGTGGCGTTTATTCCCGCTTACCGTAAGCAAAGGGACCGATTATCTTTCCTACAATATGTTCAAATCGATGATGCCTGCGGTGTTGGCGCTTTGCCTTGGCTCGATTATGACCTATGCACGTTATACCCGTGCAGAGCTTTCCGAGGTGTTGACGAGCGAATATTTGCTGCTTGCAAGAACCAAGGGCTTGACCAGACGTCAAGCGATTTTTAGACACGCCATTAGAAACTCGATGGTCGTTATTTTCCCGGCGATTTTGGGCGAATTCATCTCCGTACTTTCGGGTTCGCTTATCGTGGAAAAGATATTCTCCGTCCCGGGCGTTGGCGGCTTGTATTTGGAGTCGATTAACTACCAAGATTACGACTTGTTCATTTTCCTGTCGGGGTTCTATACCTTGGTCGGTTTGCTTGCGGGTATCGTAATCGACATCAGCTACGGGTTTATCGACCCGAGAATCAGAATGGGGGCGAAGTAATATGGAAAACGTAAAAAATAATACGAATTTTGAAAATATCCCCCAAGAAAAGTTTGAGTTTGCGCAAAAAGCGGACTTTAATAAGGACAGCAAGCTTGTTACCAAGCCCTTGACCTATTTCCAAGACGCTTTCCGTCGTTTTTGCAAAAACAAGGGTGCGGTCGTCGGCGGTATCGTCGTTATTATCTTGCTCATTTTTGCAATTATCGGGCCTTGGTTTACCCCTTACACCCAGTCTTATCACGACGATAGAATGGCGATGATACAGCCCAAGATTAAGGCGTTTTACAAATACGATTTTTGGGACGGCTGCAAAAAGAAAGAGGTAGGATATATCAATTATATCACCGACCATGCGTTAGGCTTGGAAACGGGTAAAGCCGTTATCAAAAACGACAAGGTGGAAATCAGCGAGGACGGTACGCTGTACACCTATCGCTACGACACCTACTACGGTACGGGCTTTGGTAAGTATAAGCTCATTTCTATGGAAGAGTACGAACGTATTCAAAGATACCAAAACGAAACGGGCAGACAAGTTCTTTACCCTACTGTTCACCTTGACGACAGACCCGTTTTGACGCAAGACAAAGAAAACGCGAATATTTATTATAAAACGAAGAAGTCTAACGGTAAAACGGTACCCGCTTTGGAAAACGGGGAAGTCGTACCTGTATACTGGACGTACAACGAATCTGAGGGGCTTCCCGCTTTGGCTGCGCCGTATACTTCCACCGTTCGACACAAAGGGGAAGATACCTTAACCAAAGACGGTGAAAAGGCAAACTACGTTTACGGCAGATTGACGGACGGCGGCGTAGAAGTTCGTTATGAATATTACGAATACTATATCTATTATCATTCCTACGTGTTAAAGGACGGTATCGAGGAACCCTTGTTTATCTTCGGTACGACTTCGGAGAAATGGGGCGGTAAGGATATTTATTCCTCGCTTTGCTACGGCGCAAGATTCTCCTTTATCTTCGCGTTTGCCGTTGCGGTGGTAAACCTTATTGTAGGCGCGATTTGGGGGTCTATTGCAGGCTACTTCGGCGGGAAGACCGACCTTTTTATGGAACGTTTTACCGATATTTTGGGCGCAGTGCCTACTATGATTGTTATTACCCTATTAAAAATGCATATGGGTACGTCAGGACACGCGTTGCTGCTATTCATCACCTTCTTTATGACGGGGTGGATAGGTATGGCGCATACCACCCGTATGCAGTTCTACCGCTTTAAAAATCAAGAATACGTTTTGGCGGCGAGAACGCTGGGGGCAAGGGATAGAAGAATTATGTTCAAACATATCTTCCCCAACGCAATCGGTACGCTTGTTACCAGCTGCGCGCTCGTAATCCCGTCCATGATTTATTCGGAAACCAACCTTACCTATCTTGGCATCGTTAACCTGCAAAACAGCGTCGGTACGTTGCTTGCGGCTGGTAAAGACGATATGATGCTTGGCGCATATGTGCCTTTGTTCCCTTGTATCTTCTTGGTTCTTTTGATGCTTAGCTTTAACCTGTTCGGTAACGGTTTGCGCGACGCGTTTAACCCTTCCCTTAGAGGTGCGGAGGACTAATCATGAATAAAGAAGTTAAATTATCTGTAAACAACTTAAAAATCTCCTTCCGCACGGATGCGGGTAAGGTACAAGCCGTACGCGATATTTCCTTCGATTTACACAAGGGCGAAACCTTGGCTATCGTAGGGGAATCGGGTTCGGGTAAATCGGTTACCTCTAAGGCAATCATCGGTATTTCCGCTGCAAACGCTATCGTCGAAAGCGGCGAAATTCTCTATGACGGTCAAGATTTGGTGCGTATTCCCGAAGAGGAAATGCACAAGCTCCGCGGGGATAAAATCGCGATGATTTTCCAAGACCCGCTTTCCGCGCTCGACCCTATCGTGCGTATCGGTAAGCAAATTACCGAAGCTATGCTCTTGAAAAACAAGGCAAACCGCAAAGAGGGGCGCGCTGCGTTCAATAAAAAACTGAACGCGCTTGCGGATATGATGACGCAAGCTCTGCAAGAAAAAATAGCAAAGGGCGAAAACGTAGAATGGGCAAACGAGCAGCTTACTCTTATCTCTGAATACGTGAAAACCTTTGACGGTTTCAATATCAAAGCCATTGCGCTTGAAAACGATTACAACGTCGCCCGCACGGCTGCGGAAGAGCTTGTGGCTATCATCGACGATTTCCTTTTCCTTGTCGAAAAGAAACAAAGAGTCGACGCACCCGCTACCTTAAAGCTTGCGATAAAGAAGCTTAAGGCGACTGAGGAAAAATACTTTGCGGCGAAGTATGTGGAAGCGCTCAACGCGTACACGGTACGCATAAACGAGGCAATCAAGCTTGAAAAAGCGGACGATACTTTTATCGACGTCGTTAAGAAATTCCTTGGAAAAGCTTCGGCTTGCACGGAAGTTACCCCTCAAACCGTTGAACTCCTTAACGAGTTGAAGGCAACTTTGACGGAGATGCTTTCCGCGCCCAAGTATAATTTCTTTAGAATCGGTTACTATGTATTCAAACACCCCGAGGCGGATTTAAGCCAAATGCCCGTAGACGAAGCGAACGCTATGACGTACGAGTTCTTGATGGCGGACTTTATGAACGCCTTCGAGGAGCTTGAAAAAATCGCCATTGAGTATTCGCTTGCACGAACCTTGGACAACAAGAAAGCGGCAATTTCGGCTATGGACGAGGCGATTGAATTCTTCAAGAACGGCGGGTTCAACGCGCAACAGGCTGGGGATATGGCTAAAAACACCGTAAAAGCGGTGCGTTCGGCAATCGACCCCTTAGAGGTTATCAAGGACAGCGTTGCGCACACCTTCGGCGGAGCTTTGCATAGGGAAGTAGATAAATATTTCTTCCATATCAAAAATAATCCCAAGGAAGAGGCTCGTTTTGCAAAGCAAACGGCAAAACGCGAGGCGCTCCTTGCCAAAGGCAAAAAGGTGGACTGGAAGGTCGTTCCCAAGTTTATTATTGAACCCGAAGCTCAAATTAAAAATATTCTTTCGGTTATCGAACGCGTAAAAGCGAAGTTTGAAAAGGACGTGGAAGCGGCTGCGGCTGTCGACGTGGAGAAGCGTTGTATCGAGCTTATCAATTATCTCAAAGAAAAGGCGTCGCAGGTCGTTTACAAGCTTACGCCCCGTATTGCCAAGGAAAAGGCAATCAAGCTTATGGAAGAGGTGGGTATTCCCGAACCTCGTATCCGTTACACGCAGTATCCGTTCGAGTTTTCGGGCGGTATGCGCCAGCGTATCGTTATCGCAATCGCGCTTTCGGCGAACCCCGATATCCTGATCTGCGACGAGCCGACTACGGCGCTTGACGTTACCATTCAGGCGCAAATTTTGGAGCTTATCAATAAGCTGAAAAAGGAGCGTAACCTTTCGATTATCTTCATCACGCACGACTTGGGCGTCGTTGCGAATATGGCGGATAGAATTGCCGTTATGTACGCGGGTAAAATCGTGGAATACGGTACGTCGGAGGATATCTTCTACGACCCCCGTCATCCGTACACGTGGGCGTTGCTTTCGTCCATGCCCGACCTCGATACCAACGAAAAGCTGGACGCAATTCCCGGTACGCCGCCCAACATGATTTATCCCCCTGTAGGGGACGCGTTTGCGGATAGAAACAAGTATGCGATGCAAATCGACTATGAAATGCAGCCGCCGATGTTCGAGGTTTCGCCTACGCACTATGCGGCAACGTGGTTGCTCCACCCCAACGCACCAAAGGTGGAAGTACCCAAAATTATCACCGAGCGTATCAAGCGTATGACAATGCGGGGAGGCGAACAAGATGAATAATAACGAAGTTTTGTTAAAAGTAGACCATCTTTGCCAGTATTTCCGTATGGGCAGAAAAGACCTCAAAGCCGTCGACGACGTTAGCTTTGAAATCAAAAGAGGGGAAGTCTTCGGGCTTGTAGGCGAATCCGGCTGCGGTAAAACGACGACGGGTAGATCGATTATCAAGCTTTACGATATCACCTCGGGGAATATTTACTTCAAAGGCGAAAGAGTAGGGGCGGGTACGCGTTCATATAAAAACGCTATCTCCAAAGCCCGCAAGGAAGCGGCGGCGCAAATCAAGGCATTGAGGGCGGAATTGCAGGCAGACGCAAGCAAAAAAGCGGAAATCGACGCAAAAATCAAGGGAATCAACGAAAACTTAGGCAAAATCGTTGACGAAAACAGAGCGCAAATCCGCGAGGCAAATGCCTCTAGCAAGAACGTGGATAAAAAACACGCGGAAAAGCTGATTGCGGGGCTTGAGGAAGAGTATAAGGAAAAATTCGCTAAAGCCGAGGGCGACGAGGCTGCCACCAAAGCGTTGCAAAAGGAGTTTACTGCCCGTTGCAAGGTTGCGAAAAAGAGCAGGCTTATCACGCAAATCCAAATGATTTTCCAAGACCCTATCGCGTCGCTTGACCCCCGTATGACCGTTCGTGAAATTATTGCGGAAGGCTTGATTATCAACGGTATCCGCGATAAGGAATACATCACGCAAAAGGTGTACGATATTCTTGAAACGGTAGGTCTGGTAAGGGAACACGCAGACCGTTACCCCCACGAATTCTCTGGCGGTCAGCGCCAGCGTATCGGTATCGCAAGAGCCATCATTATGGAACCTGAAATGATTATCGCCGACGAGCCGATTTCGGCGCTTGACGTATCCATTCAGGCGCAGGTCATCAACCTTTTGAACGATTTGAGAGAGCGTTTGGGGCTTACCATTTTGTTCATCGCGCACGACTTGTCCGTCGTTAAATATTTCTCGGACAGAATCGGCGTTATGTACTTTGGTAAGATGGTAGAGCTTGCAAGCTCGGAAGAGCTGTTCAAAAATCCCTTGCACCCGTATACCCGTTCGCTGCTGTCGGCAATTCCTTTGCCCGACCCTCGCTATGAGAAAAAGCGTACGAGAATGGCTTATAACCCGATTGCCGAGCATAACTATTCGGTGAATTTGCCCTCTTTGCGCGAGGTGTCGCCTGGACATTTCGTATATTGCAACGACGAAGAAGAGGCAAAGTATAAAGAAATGATTAAGTGAGATAGGACGGACGCGCGTAGTGGAGGAAGAAAAGAAAAAAATCCTGCTGAAATATTTGACTTGTTTTTGCGTTGGGGCGGTCTTAGTCGTTATCGTTATGGCGATAGGCGGTTTTGACTTTGACGGCGTAAAGACGAGTATGCGGCTTTTGCACGATTCGTTTTTTTCGGTCGGCGCGCTGATGGCTCTTTTCGCAGGCTTGCTGTATGCAAGCGGCGAGGGGGCGTTCCTTGGGATAGGCTATGCCTTAAAGGGCGCGATAAGAGTATTCGTTCCTATGTGGCGCAAAGAGCATGAAACCTATGCGCAATACCGCGAGCGTAAGCTTGGAACCCCCAAAGCAAAGGGCGTGGGCTGTATGTTTTTCACAGGCTTGTTCTTCATTTTTGTCAGTGTGATATTCTTAGTTATCTGGTACCAGGTTTAATTGAAAATATCCCTCGTTTTCGAGGGATATTTTTCGTTTGCTACTTGAAAAATGTGTTTTTATTTGTTATAATATAGAAAAGCTTAAAAGGAGCTATCATATGAGCAGCTTTGAAAATTTGCGCATCGTAGATAATTTTTACCAAACCTCGTTGTTTTTTCCTATGCCGACCGTGGTTATCAGCACGCTTTGCGAGGACGGTACCACCAACTTAGGTCCCTATTCCTTAGTACAGCCGTACTACGTGGCGGGCAAGGACTATTACGCCATGCTTTTATCCTGCCGTAATTCGTCCAACACGGCGCAAAACCTTTTAAGAAACGGCAAATGCGCCATCAATTTCATTGACGATAATCCCAAAACCTTCAAAGAGGCGGTCAAGCTTTCTTGGCCGGGGGATAAACCCGGCGATAAGATGCCAAAGTGCAATTTCAAGCTGGAAAAGAGCCTCATCGAGGAAACCACCGGCGAACAGCGGCCCATGGTCCTTTCTGATGCCATCCAGGTCATCGAATGCTCCTGGGTCTCCACCCTGGATAACGCACAGGACGACCAGCCCGGCCAGCTGAACGGCTACGAAC
>JAZKXK010000082.1:0-3766 GCA_045611525.1 Candidatus Scatosoma sp.
CGCCCGCCCGTCTATTCGTCGTTCTATTTTTCATATCTTAAGTATTCTTCCTTAGTCGTTTTCTATGCGGGATAAAAGTATTTTTTCCGCTTTCGCAAGCCCTGCGATTTCCCATACAAGACAAGCCTCCGCCTGCTGTAAAAGCGGAGCTATCGCCTCGGTTTTTCCCGCAAGCTTAGAGTACGCAAGCAAAACCCGCTTTGCCGTAACCGTATCCTCGGTAAGGTAATTTTTACAAAGCTTTCCGCATTCTTCCGCGCTTTCCAAATCCCCGCGCAAAGCGTGCATATAGGTAAGCTCGGCGGCGATTTTCTCCACCTCGCTATCCGTCAAATAAGCTTGCGCCTGCGCCAAGCGGTTTAAGCAATCCGCCGCTTTTTCCAAGGCCCCTTTTTCCAAGAAATACCGATACCGCAAATCCAAAATCACGGCAAAAAGAGGCTCGTCCTCGCAAAGCTGAGGCAGGTCGAAATACAAGTCCTCGTCTATTTCCAAAAAGCTTTTGCCTTCGTACAATTGGCCTTGGATTTCCATCGCGGACAACATAACCTTTTCCGCGTCAACCCCCTTTCGTATCCCTCGAAACACGAGGACGTCCGTCTTCCCGCTTGCATATTCCACAGGGAGCAAATTAAGCAAAAATAAGTACCCTGTATACGGAATAAGCCCGAATAAATTGCCCTTAAAAATCCCCAGGCAGGCAAGCCAAACGGCAGGCGCAACCGCGAGAGCTAAGAACACGCCCGAAAAAATCAAACCCCCAAGGGTGTAGGCGCTTGCCCTTCTTTTCATATTCCCGCCCGATTTTGGGATAACCTGCGTTTGTTCGGGCGCAAACGGAGAGGCAAAGCCGAATTTCAGCTTTCCCCTTTCGCGAAACAACTTAAAGCAAAAAACCTTGCAATAAACGATTTGCATATTCGCCCCACCGGCAAAGCAACTATGCCCAAGCTCGTGAACGAGGGGGGCAAGAAACAAACTGACGGCGAAACACACGAGCGCGGAAACCGCTTCGTCTACCCCCGCTTGCCACGCAAAATAAAACACGGCGACAAAGCCCGCCGCAAGCAGCAGCGTGCAAAGCACCGCGTATACCGTCGTAAGCCGTCTTTTCATTCCATTAATCCTTTCTTTATGGCGTAGCCTTCCAAATTATCTCTATCGCTGACAATCAGCCGTTCAAAGCCCAAATTTTCCATAAGGGTCGCAAACAGCACTGCCCCGCCCGCAAGCACGTCCGCCCGCCCCTTGGGCATACAGGGCATCGAAGCGATTTCCTCTATAGACATAGCGAGCAAGTTATCCGCCATTTCTTGCATTTGCGCTTTTGTGATAACCGCGCCCGTTACTCTTTGAGAGCTGTACTCAATAAGCCCCAAGCTAAGCGCCGCCAAGGTCGTCGCCGTGCCGCCTATGGCATAGATATCCCCCCGCAAGGGAATTTCGCCGTAGCAGTTCGACGCAATTTTCGCCTCTTTCTCCAAAGCAGCCTTTTCCCGTCCGCACTTGTCTTTGAGGCGCACAACGCCGATATCCACGCTCTTTTTATACACGATAACTCCGCCGTATTTTACCACGATTTCCGTGCTTGCTCCGCCGATGTCGATAACTCCGCCGTCGGCGTTGCCAAGCGCGCCTAAGATGCCGATTTCCGCCTCTTCTTCGCCCGAAATTACGTCGACCAGCGCCCCGCAAAGGGCGTATACCTTATTTAGAAATTCCGCGCGGTTGCAGGCGGTACGCACCGCAGCCGTCGCAAAGACAAACACCTCTTTTGCGCCTTCGGCTTTTGCTTTTTGATAAAAGCGGGAAACGGCTAACGCCGAACGCTCGATTGCCTCTCTTTTAAGGTAAGGCTTTTCTGCCAAGCCCTCGCCAAGGCGGGTGGTTTCGAGCGTCTTATATAAAACTTTTCCGTCCGCCACGAACATGAGGCGGACGGAATTAGAGCCGACGTCAATGACGGCGAATTTTTTCATTTATTTATCTCCCTTCACCCAACCGTTTTTAAAGGCGAGCCAATCCTTTTGCATTTCGTAGAATTCCAGCTCGATTTCTCCGTCTTTGAGCTGTTGTTCTAATTGCATAATTTCTTGCTCAAGCTGCTTTTCACGCTTATTAAGCACCGAAAGGCTGACCCATTGATAGATTAAATAGCTCAAAAGCAAGACGAACAAGACGGTCGCCGCAGAAACGCACGCCGTAATGACTTTTCTCATTTTATCCTGTGTCATGTCAAATCCCTCTCTTTTTAAAGAGTTTTTTCCTTGCTTTTGCCTTTTTCGCTACTTTTACAGCTACATTATAGCATACTTTTTCTAAAAATGCAACTATTCTTCGCAAAGTTTTTAAATATATTATCCCGCCAAGCGCCCAACCAAGGCACATAAACCAGCGAAACTCAGGAAAATGAAACGCATAAGCGGTAAAAATACCCCAAAAGGCAAAGCTTAGCCCAAACAAGCCGTCTAGCGCTATGCCAAGCGCTTTTCCTTTTCCCCTTTCACTGCAAAAAAGCAGTCTTAAAAATGCAAAAACTTCGTAGATAAGTCCTCCGCAAAATCCTATCAAAATACATAAAAGGAATACGGAAAATTGACCTTTTGTATCCATTTATTTGAAAATCTTGGAAACGAGGCTCTTTCCCCCGTAGGAAATGCCGATAATTGTTCCCTCCGCCGTAAACGAGCCGTTGGTTTTGGAAAAACCGACGATTTTCAGTCCCGAACCGATTACGCTCATACGCTCCCCGCCGATTAAGGTCAAAACGATTTTTGCCTCGGAAAAGGACGCTACGCTTTCTACCCCGCTTACGCTTAAATTTTTCTTTTGTTCAAGTATAACGGAATGTCTATTTTCTTGCATACTCTATCGTATGCTTGAAAACCCGTTTTATGCCTCGAATTTATCCAAAAAAGAGTGTTTTTCTCCCTCTTTTTTATATTCCGCAAGGGTATCGAGCTGAACGTTATGGATACTTTGGAAAATGTTGTTTTCCACGTTATCGTTCTCCTCTTTTAAAAGGGCGATAAGCTCCTTTACCTTACGGCGCGCCGAGAACGTGTCCTCTTCTCCGCCCGTTAGATTTTTCGTGAATTTGCACGCGCAAGCGATAAATTCCAAGCCGTTATGCTCTTTCCAGCGCAAAATATCCCTTTCCAAAATACAATACATAGGACGGATAAGCTCCATACCCTCGAAATTCGTACTCTTGATACGGGGGAGCATACCTTGTATCTGCCCGCCGTAGAGCATACCCATAAGGGTGGTTTCGATAACGTCGCTCTTATGATGCCCTAAGGCAATTTTGTTACAGCCAAGCTCCTTGGCTTTGGCATACAAATGCCCCCTGCGCATACGCGCGCAAAGATAGCAAGGCGCTTCGGCGCTGGCGTGTTCCGCAGCCGCAAAAACGTCGCTTTCAAATACTGTCAAGGGGATTTGTAAAAGCTTAGCGTTTTCTTCGATACGGCGACGGTTTTCTTCGTTGTAGCCGGGGTCCATAACGAGAAAAACAAGCTCGAACGGGGTTTCGCTGTGGCGGTGCAATTCCTGCATCAGCTTAGCAAGCAGCATACTGTCCTTCCCGCCCGAAATGCAAACGGCGATTTTATCCCCCGCTTGGATAAGGCGGTACTTTTTCACAGCCAGCACGAAAGGCGACCACAGCGTCTTTCGATAGGTCGTGATGATAGACCGTTCGATTTCCTGATATTTTTCCAAAGTCTTCGCCACTTTTTCCACCGCCGAATTTTTTGTTTATTAT
>JAZKXK010000083.1:0-7729 GCA_045611525.1 Candidatus Scatosoma sp.
CCGTATGCACGTTCAAGATTGCGGACGGGGATAAGGCGGTGGCGGTGTACGCATACTGCAATCTCCACGGGCTTTGGAAAAATTAATTAAATAACCTAAACGAGAGGTGTTGCAATGATTGAAAGAGAGGCTATGTACAAATTGACCTACGGGCTGTTTATGCTCACCACCACGGACGCCGTGAAGCAAAACGGCTGTATCGTCAATACCGTCAGTATGCTCACGGACGAACCCAAGCGTATCGTGGTGTTTGTCAATAACTCGAACCATTCCGCCGAGCTTTTGAAAAAGACGGGGATTTTCAACGTTTCCGTGTTAGACGAAAGCGCGCCGTTTGAAATTTTTAAGCAGTTCGGCTTTCAATCGGGCAGGGATACGGATAAATTTGAGGGGGGCAGGTACGAGACGAGCGCAAACGGGCTGTACTATTTGCCTACGCATTGTAACGCGGTGTTAAGCGGGAAGGTGGTGGATAGCCACGACTACGGAACGCATACCTTGTTCGTAGCCGAGGTAACCGAAGCGAAGAAGCTGGACGGCGGGAAATCGGTTACTTACGAGTATTATCAAAGCAATATCAAGCCCCGCCCCGAGGCGGTAAAGAAGGACGAAGGGGAAAAATGGGTGTGCCAAATTTGCGGTTACACGCACGAAGGCCCGTTGCCCGACGACTTTATTTGCCCTTGGTGTAAGCACCCCAAGGAAGACTTCCAAAGAGTTAATTAACGTACTGCGGGAACGCATTCGGCGGAAGATACCCAAAAGACTTTTTAAGGTTTGCATATTCGACAGATACTAGGTTAATATGACAAACCTTTTATGCATAATTTGGAAAAAGGTTAAAAAAACCGTAGAAAAAGGCTTGACATAAAATTTGCAAGTTGCTATAATAACGGAGTAGTAAATAAGGCATCGGCAAAGGCAGGTGAAAAGAATGTCCACGGTTAAAGTAGGAGAAAACGAAAACGTAGAAAGCGCGCTTCGCCGCTTTAAGAGAAAATGCTCCCGCGACGGTATCCTCGGCGATCTTAGAAAGAAGGAATTTTATGAAAAGCCTTCCGTAAGAAGAAAGAAGAAATCCGAAGCTGCGAGAAAGAGAAGCAGAAACTAAAACACGAAAGAACTCACGAAGGTGAGTTCTTTTTGTTTGTATGTCGATTGTTGTCAAAAATTGCTGTAAATGAGAGGTGAACCATGTCGAATACTTGCAGTTTAAGGGAAGAAGCGCGTAAGGCAAAAAACCGTATCAAAAGCGGGTTTTGGGCGGAATGCAAAGAGGAATTTATCGAAACGAAGGAAAAAGCAAGGGAGCAGGGGCTTAACGAAAGCAAAGCGGGGCGGTATTTCAAAACGCAGGTCGAGGCGAAGATAGAGGGCAGGAAAGAGGACGAATTTTACCTCAAAGTCAAAAAGATGCTCCTTGCCGAGGGAGAGGTGAGCGACGCTATCGGCAGACTTACGGACAAGCCCTACTACGAAACGCTCTCGTATGAAGAAAAACAGCGTTATACGCTCTCTTTAAGTGAAAAATACCTTCGCGCCTTGGAGCGGTTTCGCGCCGAGTGCGAATTTGAGTGTTTGAAATAAAAGTAGCGCGGAAATTTCCGCGCTACTTTTATTTGTTGATTTTTGGGTTATCCGTTCTTTCTAAAAGATAATCAAGGGATACGTTAAAATAATCGGCGATACGGATTAAAGTCGCGTAATCGGCTTCATGTTCTCCCGTTTCGTATCGGCTGATAGTATTTTGGCTCATATCCAAATCCATTGCCAGCTTTAACTGAGAAATATTCTTTTGTTTCCGTAGAGCTCTTAATCTCATAAGTCTTTGACGATAATTCACAGATTTGATACGAAATTTTTAATCTTCTTGATATTCCACAAGCTCGTCTAAGGTAATATCGAAAAGTTTTGCAAGAGCGCAAAGCGTTTCAATATCGGGCGTACTGTGTCCGTTTTCGTAGTTAGATATTAAACTTTTCTTGCCGTTAAAATGCTTGGCAAGCTGTTCTTGGGTTAAACCTAACTGTGTTCTATAAAATTTTATATTTTCCGCAATTTTCGTTTTCATCTCTATTGACAAATATACAAGAAACTTGTACAATTATGTTAAAAGTGCAAAATACTTGTACTTTATGTAAAAAACAGGGGTAAAAATATGTGTTCATATGCGGTTTTTGGGCATAGAGATATGGAATATAGGAGTTATGCACAAACAATAGAGGAAATATTAACGGAATTAATTGAAAGGTGTGGCGTTACGCAGTTTTATATAGGCGGGCGCGGGGAGTTTGACGGAATTTGTGCAGGGATAATCAAACGGCTGAAAGTGAAGTATCCGGACGTTAGAAATACGCTTATTCTTTCTTATATACCGACGAAAAAGGAAGAGTTTTATTTGCCTGAAAGCTATGACGATAGTATATACTTATTAGAAAAGCGCGTCCCGCCGAGGCTGGCGATATTGAAGACCAACGAGCTAATGGTTTTGCGAAGCGATTATATTCTTTCGGGCGTAAAGCATACTTGGGGCGGGGCGTATACGGCTGTGGCATTTGCGAAGAAAAAAGGAAAAACGGTGTTTGAAATTTTCCGTAAGGAGTAACCCGTAGGGGCTTGCAAAAATTAACCTATTATGGTATAATAGTATCGTTATGATACAAATGGACGAACTTTTGGAACAACTCAACGACGAGCAAATTTTGCCCGTATTGCACACGGAGGGCGCGGTGCTTGTTTTAGCGGGCGCGGGGAGCGGGAAAACCCGCGTTTTAACCACGCGTATTGCCTACCTCGTAGAGGAGAAGGGTGTGCCTGCGGACGCGATTTTGGCAATCACCTTTACCAACAAAGCCGCAAACGAAATGAAAGAGCGTTTGGGGAAAATCGTGGATATATCCCGTTCGTGGGTGTGTACCATTCATAGTATGTGCGTGCGGATTTTGCGTATGTTCGCAAATGAGGCAGGGATAAGCTCTAACTTCTCCATTTACAGTGAAACGGAGCGCAACAATATCGTCAAAAAATCCTTCCAAGAATGCGATTACGACGATGAAAAATTGCTTAAAAATATCAAATGGCATATCGCAAACGCGAAGACGCTGGGCTTTGACCCTGAGCGCTACGGCGAGGAATATGCAGGCGAAAGACAGATAGACGATATCGTCAAGGTCTACGCCCGTTATCAAAAGCATTTAAAAGAAAACAACGCGCTGGACTTTGACGATTTGTTAAACGAAACGCGTAACCTTTTGGCGAAAAACAAGGAAGTGCGCGAGTATTTGAGCGGTCGGTTTCGATATATCCTCGTGGACGAGTACCAAGACACCAACGCGGTGCAGTATGAAATCGTCAGCCTGCTTGCGCGCGTACACGGCAACCTCTTTGCCGTGGGCGACGACGACCAGTCTATCTACGGATGGCGGGGAGCGAAGATTGAAAACATACTCCATTTTGAAAAGGATTTCAAGGGCGCAAAGGTGTTCAAGTTAGAGCGCAACTACCGCTCGACGAAGAGCATTTTAAAACTAGCCAACACCGTTATCCGCAACAACGGCAATAGAAAGGACAAAACCCTTTGGACGGAAAACGACGAGGGCGCGCCCGCCAAGGTACACGAGGCGGAAGAGGAAAGCGGAGAGGCGCGGTATATCGCGTATACGATAGCGGGACTGCTTCGCCAAGGCTATAAGTACTCGGATTTTGCGGTGCTTATGCGCTTGAACGCGCTGACCCGTTCCTTCGAACAAGAGTTCACGGGGGACGGTATTCCCTACAAAGTTTTCGGGGGCTTTAAGTTCTTCGAGCGTAAGGAAATCAAGGATTTGCTGGCGTATTTGCGCCTTATCAACAATCCCTTTGACAGCGAGGCGGCGACCCGTATTATCAATTTCCCTAAGCGGGGTATCGGCGCGAAAACGGTGGAAACCTTGCAAAATTACGCCTATCAAAACGAGCTTTCCGTATACGACGCCCTGCTTGATTTAGACGAAATCGGTTTTTCGGGGGCGACCAAGCAAAAGCTTTTGGACTTTAGAAATCTCGTTAAGGAATGGATTATCGACAGCCAAGATTTAGGGGTCAACGAGCTTGTGAAAAAAATCGTAGCGGACACGGGTATGCGCGAGGCGTACGCGGACGATTCGGACGAGAGCATCAACAAGCGCGCGAATATCGAAGAATTTATCAATTCGGTAGAGGAATACAGCAGGTTAAACCCTACGGCGACCCTCACCGATTACCTCAACCAAGTAACCCTCTCGTCGGATACGGACGATATGGACGACGGCAACTACGTAACCCTTGCCACCGTACACGCGGTCAAGGGCTTGGAGTTCAAGTGCGTGTTCATTTGCGGGCTGGAAGAGAACATTCTCCCCGTATCCCGCGCGGTGGATAACGACGAGGATATGGAAGAGGAAAGACGGCTGATGTACGTCGCCATAACCCGTGCCAAGGACAGGCTGTATTTGACCCGTTCCAAGAGCCGATACTTATACGGCAAGCGGGAGCCGACCATGCGTTCGAGGTTCTTAAAGGAGCTTTCCAAGGAAATCGAACTGCCGAGGGAAATCCGTCCCATGTCAAGGGGCTATGATGATTGGGACGACCCGGAAAGCTACGGGAATTCCGCATACGGCGGGGGCAGGTATGCCTCTAACGACGATTACAGCGGGCGCAGGACGAGCTTTGGCGGGGGCTACTCTTCGCCGTATAGCGACAGCGCAAGGCAAAATTCGGCAGTTACCCGTTCGGTGTGGAAGGGGAACGGCTATACGAGTGTTTCCGCGCCTGCAAAGAGCAGCGGGTTTACCTACGGCGGTATCGGCAAGGCAAAGCCTGCCGCAAAGCCTGCGGGGCGGGATTTAACCGCCTTTCGTATCGGCGTGAAGGTCAAGCACCCAAAATTCGGCGAAGGGCTTATCGTCGCCGTGCGGGGCGCGGGCAGTAATATGATTGTGGATATTGCGTTCGAGGGCTTTGGTATCAAACAGCTTTCGGCAACCCTTGCACCGCTGACGATTGTGTAGAAATATTCTCGTTGCGTTGCAACGAACAACGCCAAAGGCGTTAAAGACGCAACCTGACGGTTGCTTTCAGGGGCAGATGATTGCGGGGCTTTTTCTCGAACAATGTGATGTAAACATTGTTCTCGGTCATCGCAAATGCTAACATATGCATTTGCTTATCGTGCCCCTACAAAGCATTGTCAATGCTTTGTTTGACGGGCAACACGCCCTGCACCCCACAAGGGACCATGTCCCTTGACCCTTGGCTGGGAGGAGAGACGATGGATAGACAAAGACAGCTTGTAGACATTTTGAATAAATGGGCGCACGAATATTACGTGCTGGATAACCCCACGGTGTCGGATAAGGAATACGACGCCGCGTATGACGAGCTTAGAAAACTCGAAGAGGAAAGCGGGGAAGTTTATCCCGATAGCCCGACAAGAAGAGTAGGAGGCGAGCCTATTAAAGGCTTTGAAAAGCATACCCATATCGCAAGATTATTCAGCCTCGATAAATCGGTGTCGCAGGAAGAACTGACAAGCTTTTTAACCAAAGTGAAAAAGCTTGCGGGGGTACAGCCCGACTATACCGTGGAATATAAATTCGATGGGCTAACGGTATGCCTTACCTATGACAAGGGCGCGTTCGTTCGCGCCACTACCCGCGGGAACGGGATTGTAGGCGAGGACGTTACGGCGCAGGCGCTTACCATTCCTTCCTTTCCCTTGAAGATTTCCTACCAAGGCACTTTGGAAGTGCGCGGGGAAGCGGTAATCCGTCTTTCCGTTTTGGAAAAATACAACCAAACGGCGGCAGAACCCTTGAAAAACGCGCGTAACGCGGCGGCGGGGGCTATCCGTAACCTTGACCCGAAAATCACCAAGCTCCGCAAGCCCGATATCTATTTTTACGACGTCAATTATATGGCGGACGGCGCACCCATGTCCCAAACGAACGCGCACGAGTTCTTGAAAAAAGAGGGATTCAAGGTATTCCCGTATTTTAGGGTTTGTAAGACGGACGAGGAAGTGATAGAGGCGATTGCCGAGGTGGAGAGGGAAAGAAAAACCCTCGACGTACTGACGGACGGCGCGGTCATTAAGGTCAACGACGCGTTACTTCGAGAAGAGCTTGGCTTCACGGATAAATTCCCGCGCTGGGCGATGGCGTATAAGTTCGAGGCGGAAGAGGTAACCACTCTTTTAAACGAAGTGATTTGGCAGGTGGGAAGAACGGGAAAGCTTACCCCGCTTGCCCTGCTTGACCCCGTAGAGCTTGGCGGGGCGACGGTATCGAGGGCAACCTTGAACAACTACGGCGATATTTTGCGAAAGGGGGTCAAAATCGGCTCGCGCGTGCTTGTGCGCCGTTCCAACGAGGTGATTCCCGAAATTTTGGGTACGACCGAGCATTACGCGCACAGCAAAGAGGTGTTAAAACCGACCGTATGCCCCGCTTGCGGGCAAATCTTGGAAGAAGTGGGCGCGCACCTGTTCTGCCCCAACCGCAAATGCACCCCGCGCGTGGTGGCGGCGCTTGACCATTACGCGAGCAAGAACGCTATGAATATCGACGGCTTTTCCGAAAGCACGGCTCTGCTTTTAGTAGAGAAAAAGGGTGTGGAAAAACCCTCTGACTTATACCGTATCACCGCCGAGGATTTGGCGGAGCTGGAAGGCTTTAAGGATAAGAAAATCCAAAACCTTTTGACGGCGATTGAAAAGAGCAAGACCCCTACCATGGACGCGTTCATTTACGCAATCGGTATCGAGGGGGTAGGCAGGGTCGCGGCGAAAGACCTTGCCGTACGGTTCAAAACTATGCAAAATTTACAAAACGCGACCTTGGACGAGCTTATCGCCTTAGAAAACGTGGGCGAGATTACGGCAAACGCCATCGTCGATTATTTCAAGGACGGGGACAACGCCAAGGAATTACAATCGCTTAGCCAAGCGGGCGTTACGCCCGTGTGGACGGACGAGAAAAAGGAAGGGATATTCTCAGGACATTCGGTTGTTTTGACGGGTACGCTGTCCTCGTTCAAGCGGAGCGAAGCGCAAAAGCTTATCGAAGAACGGGGCGGGGTATGTCAATCCTCGGTAACCGCAAAAACCACCCTCGTGTTGGCAGGGGAAGAGGCAGGCAGTAAATTAGAAAAAGCCAAAAAGTTAGGTATCCAAATCATCGACGAGGAAGCCTTCAAGCAAATGCTGGAAGAGTAAGAAGAAGTCGAGAAACTCAGTTTCTCGCTAGGTGCAGGGCGAGCAGCCCTGCTGTGGTGTGGAGCAAAGCTCCACGAAACCGTACCCATAAAAGCAAAACGCAGTTTTGCGCCGTTAAAACGCCCGAATCGGGCGTTTTTTCTCTCTTTTTATAAAAAAGAGAAAAAAAGTGGTAGATAGTACTTGAAATTTTGGAAAATATTTGCTATAATGATATAACTCGAAATATCGGGCAATACGGCAAGCGAGGAAATACCCATGTTAAGCATGACGGGTTACGGAAAAGGCGAATACGCAGAGGGGGGCTTGGAGCTTACCTGCGAAATCAAGACGGTCAACAACCGTTATTTGGACGTTTCTATCAAGTGTCCGCGCGTGTTTGTCGCATACGAGGACGTCATTAGAAATACCGTCCGCAAAAAGCTGACGAGAGGACACGCCGACGTGTTCATTTCCTTTAAGGATAAACGCGAACGCCCTACCGCTTTGACGGTG
>JAZKXK010000084.1:0-9336 GCA_045611525.1 Candidatus Scatosoma sp.
GAGCAGGCTGCCGCGCAAGCTCTGAACGGGTCGGACGAGGCTCTGGTCCACATATTTTCCACGCCGATTTTGACCCCCGCTTTTCGCGCCGTATCTTCATACAAGCGGTACAGCTCCGCATTCTCCTCGGCGTTATAGTTATTCCAAGGGTGTATAACGATTACCTTCGCCCCTAAAATCCCCGCCACCTCGATAGCGCGGCGTATTCTAACGACGATTTCCTCGTTATACGCCTCGTCGCCCGGCTTTACCGTAGGGAAAGGAGCGTGCGCTTGATTGCATACCAACCCCAAGCCGTCCGCATAGGCGCGGAAGGCTTTTGCCTTTTCGATATAATCGTCCGCGCAAAGCACTTCCTTATACGCGTGAGAGCGATGAAACATAGAATAGTCGTATGCGTCAAAGCCCGCCTCTTTTAACAGCGCCAGAATTTGAAAATTATCCCCATACTCTTGAAAGGAAGCGATTTCCGTCGAAATATACATAATTAGAAGGAAATTTTATCCTCGATATCCTTGCAAACGGCGGCGATAAATTCGTCTGCGGCAATCGCGCCCATATCGCCCTTATCTCTGCGGCGAACGGCAACCTGCCCCGCTTCCATTTCCTTTTCGCCCACAACGAGCATATAAGGTACTTTTTCCATTTGCGCCTCGCGGATTTTGTAGCCGATTTTTTCGTTTCTGTCGTCCAGCTGTACACGGATACCCGCCGCCTTCATCTTATCGCAAAGCTCTTTTGCGTAGTCCTTTTGTCTGTCCGTGATAGGCAATACCTTGACTTGCACGGGAGAAAGCCATACGGGGAATTTGCCCGCAAAGTGTTCGATTAAGATACCGATAAAGCGTTCGATAGAGCCAAACGCTACGCGGTGTACCATGATAGGACGGTGCTTTGCGCCGTCTTCGCCCACGTATTCCATTTCAAATCTTTGCGGAAGCTGGAAGTCGAGCTGAATGGTGCCGCACTGCCAAGTTCTGCCGATAGAGTCTTCCAAATGGAAGTCAATCTTCGGCCCGTAGAAGGCGCCGTCCCCTTCGTTGACGACGTACTCCAAGCCCAAATCGTTAAGCGCGCTGCGCAGGGATTCGGTTGCTACTTCCCAGTCCTCGTCGCTCCCCATACTGTTTTCGGGGCGGGTGGAAAGCTCTACGTGGTACTTAAACCCAAAGAGGGTGTACACTTCGTTGATAAGGCGTACTACGCCCTTGATTTCTTCCTTGATTTGCTCTCTCGTCATGAAGATATGCGCGTCGTCCTGCGTAAAGCAGCGCACGCGGAAAAGACCGTGCAATTGACCGGATTTTTCGTGTCTATGCACAAGCCCCAGCTCGCCCATACGGATAGGCAAATCCTTGTAGCTGTGCGGTTCGTTTTTATACACCAAAATACCGCCGGGGCAGTTCATAGGCTTGATGGCAAAGTCCTCTTCGTCCACCTTGGTCGTGTACATATTATCGCGGTAGTGATACCAGTGTCCGGACGTTTCCCAAAGGGTACGATTGAGCATAATGGGCGTTTGTACCTCTACGTAGCCGTCGCGGGTATGGATTTCCCGCCAGTAGTCGATGAGGGTGTTTTTCAAAACCATACCGTTGGGCAGGAAGAAGGGCAAGCCCTTGCCCTCGTTCATAATCGCGAAAAGCTTAAGCTCCTTGCCAAGCTTGGTATGGTCGCGCTTTTTCGCCTCTTCGAGCATAGTGAAGTACGCTTCCATTTCGTCCTTCTTCGCAAACGCCGTGCCGTAGATACGGGTGAGCATCTTGTTGTGCTCGTCCCCTCTCCAATACGCGCCTGCGATGCTCGTCAGCTTGAACGCCTTAATCTTGCCCGTCGAGGGAAGGTGAGGGCCTCTGCAAAGGTCGGTAAACCCGCCCTGCTTATAGAAGGAAATGGTTTCTCCCTCGGGCAGGTCGTTGATAAGCTCCACCTTATAGTTTTCACCGTATTCTTCCATCAGCGCGATTGCCTCGTCCTTGGGAAGAGTGAAACGGGAAATGGGCAAATTACTCTTGATGATTTTTTGCATTTCGCTTTCCACCTTAGCAAGGTCTGCCTGCGAAATGGGGGTTACGAAATCGACATCGTAATAAAACCCGTTTTCCACGACGGGACCGATGGAAAGCTTGCAGGTAGGATATACCGTCTTAAGCGCCTGCGCCAAAACGTGCGCGCAGGTATGGCGGTATACTTGTAAACCCTCTTTGTCTTTAAGGGTAATGATTTCCAAGCTGTCCCCCTCTTTCAGTTCTTGAGAAAGGTCGACGAGCTGACCGTTTACCTTTGCGCAAACGGCGTTTCTTGCAAGTCCTTCGGAAATGGCGAGCGCCGCCTGCATCGCGGTTGCGTTATCCTCAAGCGCCAAAGCGTCGCCGTTTTTCAAAATGATATTCATAATATTCCTCCGTATAAAATTCAAAAAAAAAATAGTCCCCAAATCCCCTTGCAAAAGAGAATTTAAGGACGCAAAGCTGCGCGGTTCCACCTTAATTGCCGAGCATGCTGCCCGACCGCTTTTATGAAAATGGCGTTTCGTGCGTAAAGCGGTTTCGGCATTCTTTCCCGTTTACCCGCCTTACAGCCAAGGGCAGGCTCTCTGCAAAACAAAAAAGAGGCTACTTGTCTTTACAATGGTATTGTAAACCTTTTGCCCCTTGTTTGTCAACCCTTTTTTAACAAAAAACCGCTTTTTCCCGATAATATTTTTGTAAAAACGCTTTCGTATTCCCGTCCACCTCGCCAAAGCAGTACACGCGCTCCGCGCCGCCGAGCAATATCTCGCCTATCGGGGATTCCACGCCCGTGAGCAGGCTTTTCGTCAAGGGGCGGTATTCCTCGTCGTAAACCTTACCGTTTTTCAAGAAAAGTTTCCCCTCGCCGTCCTCTACCAAAAACTCCAAAAAGCCCTCTACGGAGCTTTCCCCCATATCGGCGGGAATGTACTCCACGATTTCCTCCCAACGCTTTTGCATATCCCGCAAACGGAAATGGAAAAGCCCGTCGATACAGTATTTTTCAAAGCCCCGTATCCGTCTTACGATAAACGCCCTGTCCTCTTTATAATCCGCCGCCACGAGCGCGGTTAATAAGAGCCGCCTTTGCATTTTGGAAAGCAAGGGCAAGGGGATACGCTTTTCAAAGTAGGCGTATTTATACCCTACCGCAAGCACGTCGGCGATATGCTCCTCTGCATATTTGCGTACGTACGGACAGTATTCCCGTTCCGTTTTGAAGGCAATTTCCAAGCAATCGCCCTTTTTCTCCAAATCGCACACCGAGGGCAAAAAGGAAAAGCGTTCCCGCACCTTCCCGAATAGGTAAGACATATACAGCCCGTCAAAGCCGTTTTGCATAATCGTTATTTCTTCCACACGATTATTGTATGCTGAGAAAACGAAATTATTTATCCGCCGCGCCATTTGTTGGACTTATTTTGCTTGACTTATCTATTAAAATACTATATAATGTAGTGGTTACGATATCTTGAAGGATTTTTGGAGGTCATTCATATGATGGATATGAAGTCTGTGGAAAGCAAATGGCAGGCAAAGTGGGAGAAAAACAAGCAAAACGTGTTCAATAAAAAGAACGCGGATAAAAAGCTTTACGTTTTGGAGATGTTCTCCTACCCTTCCGGCGCAAAGCTGCACGTAGGACACTGGTATAACTACGGTCCTACCGACACCTATGCGCGCTTTAAAAAGATGCAAGGCTACGAGGTATTCCAACCTATGGGGTTCGACGCCTTCGGTTTGCCCGCGGAAAACTACGCCATTAAAACAGGTATTCATCCCAAGGATTCCACGGAAAAGAACATTGAAACCATGTAGCATCAGCTCCGCAATATGGGCGCAATGTTCGATTGGAGCGCGGAAATCATCACCTGCGAAGAAAATTACTATAAATGGACGCAATGGCTGTTCTTACAGCTGTATAAGAAAGGTCTTGCTTACCGCAAAAACGCTCTTATCAACTGGTGTCCTTCCTGTGAAACGGTGCTTGCAAACGAGCAGGTTATCGACGGGAAATGCGAACGCTGCGACTCCGTAGTCCTGCGCAAGGATATGACGCAGTGGTTCTTGAAAATCACCGACTATGCAGAGGAGCTTTTGGCGGATTTAGACGGCTTGGACTGGCCGGAAAAGACCAAGCTTATGCAAAAGAACTGGATTGGCAAATCAACGGGCTGCGAAATTCATTTCGAATGCGAAACGGGCGATAATATCACCGTATTCACCACCCGCCCCGATACTCTTTTCGGCGTGAACTACGTCGTACTTGCCCCCGAACACCCCTTGACGGAAAAGCTTAAAGAGGCGCATCCCGAACAGGCGTCTGCCATTGACGCGTACGTACAGTACGCCGCCGAGGCAAACGATATCGAACGTCTTGCCACCTCGCGTGAAAAGACGGGCGTCTTCACGGGCGCGTACGCTACCCACCCCTTGTCGGGCAAAAAGCTCCCCATCTATCTTGCCGATTACGTACTCTATTCCTACGGTACGGGCGCGGTTATGGCGGTTGCGGCGCACGACGAGCGCGACTATGCGTTTGCGAAAAAATACGGCTTGCCCGTAACGCAGGTCATTCAAAAGAAGGGCGGAGAAACCATTCTCCCCTACTGCGAAGACGGTATCCTCGTCAACAGCGGCTCTTTCGACGGGCTTTCGGGCGACGACGCGCGCGACGCGATTGCCGTACACCTTACCAAGCTCGGCAAGGGCGGCAAGAAAATCAACTACCGCCTGCGCGACTGGTCGGTTTCCCGTCAGCGCTACTGGGGCGCGCCTATCCCTATGATTCACTGTGAAAAGTGCGGTACGGTTCCCGTCCCTGAAAAGGATTTGCCCGTCAAGCTTCCTTACGACGTAGAATTCCGTCCTACGGGGAAATCTCCTTTAGCCAGCCACGAGAAGTTTATGAAGTGTACCTGCCCTAGCTGCGGCGGTAAGGCTTCCCGCGACCCCGATACCCTGGATACGTTCGTATGCTCCAGTTGGTATTTCCTGCGCTATCCCGACGCGCATAACGATAAACAGGCGTTCAACAGCGAAATTGCGAACAAGATGCTCCCCGTAGACGTTTACGTCGGCGGTTCGGAACACGCTTGTATGCACCTTCTCTACGCGCGCTTTATCACGAAAGCGCTCCGCGATATGGGCTATATCGATTTTAGCGAACCCTTCAAGCGCTTGGTTCACCAAGGCATTATCTTAGGCCCCGACGGCAACCGTATGTCCAAATCCCACGGCAACGTCGTTTCTCCCGATACCTATATCGAGGAATTCGGCTCGGATATGTTCCGCCTTTACCTTATGTTCGGGTTCAGCTACACCGAGGGCGGGCCTTGGAGCGACGACGGCATTAAGTCCGTGGCAAAATTCGCCGACCGTATCGAACGCTTGGTTCGTAAGTCCTTAGAGCTTACGGGCGGGCATAATAATATGACTTCAGCGGAAAAGAATATCAACTACGCAAAGCATTATGCGATTAAGAGCATCACCCGCGACGTTGAGGCGTTCTCGTTTAACACCTCGGTTGCGCGCTTAATGGAATACGTCAACGCTTTGCAAAAATACGAAAACGACGTCGAAAACAAGAACGTTGCTTTCTATAAAGAATGTATTTTAGACCTTATCCGTATGATTGCGCCTTTCGTTCCTCATTTTGCGGAAGAGCTTTGGGAAGTTTGCGGAAATAAAAATTCCGTATTCGAAGAAAGCTATCCCCTCTTCGACGAGAAAGCGCTCGTGAAGGACGAGGTAGAATACGCAATCCAAATCAACAGCAAAATCAAAGCGAAGATGATGATTCCCGAAGGGCTTTCCAACGAGGATATCCAAGACACCGTTTGCGCTTACCCTGAAATCGCCGAGGCTATCGCAGGCAAGAGTGTGAAAAAGTGCATCATCGTTAAGGGCAGACTGGTAAATCTTATCGTCGGCTAATTGAAAAAAGGTATCCCCGCAGACATGAGTCTGCGGGGATATTTTACTTGCTTTCTTCTATCATTTGTTTTATACGGTGTTCGGGCAAACGGATATCCCCCTCGTCCCGCCGATAATACGAGCCTGTATAGGGATTCCCGCCGATATACACGGGTCTATCCTTTTTCTTGGCTTTGGGAATACGGATTACCACGATTTCTTTACCTTCAACCTGTTCCACCGTTACGTCCGTCTTTTTTAGAATGTTCTTATCCACGGCACGGGGCAAGGTTTCCCAAAACTGTGCCACCAAACGCCATGGGTCGGGCAAATCTACGGGATAGAGCGTTTTATCCTTTTTACTCTCCGCAACGCCGAGCAAAATTACTCCTCCGTCCGAATTTGCGAATGCGGAATAGGTTTCCCAAAGACTGCGGGGCAGTCCGCCCGTAGCGCGCTTTGCCTCAATACGGTTGGTTTCCTTGTATTGTTCTAATTTAGACAAATCAAACATAATTCTACCTATATATAGTATAGCAGGTTTTTCATTTTTGTCAATACCTTAAATTAAAGCACGTCCAAAATCATCATACCTACAAACCCTATCATAAATCCCCAAGCCCCAAAACTGCCTTTCTCGAGTTTTGTTGGCGGTAAAAGCTCGTCGACAACGACGAATAGCATTGCCCCTGCGGAAAAAGCCAACAGCCAAGGCTGTAACGGCTTTAAATACCCGATAAATATATATCCCAATAAAGCAAAAACGGGTTCTACCACGGCGCTGCATACTCCGTATAAAAAGGCTTTGCTTTTACTTTTTAACGCGGTTTTCATCGGCAAGGCCACCGCCGCGCCCTCTGGCAGGTTTTGAAACCCTATTCCAAGCGCCAGCCCAAGCGCCGCGATATATGCCGCAGCCGTACCTGCCAGATGTGCCGCACCGAAGGCAAATCCGACCGCAAGTCCCTCAGGAACATTGTGCAGGGTCATAGACAAAAAGAGCTTTCTCGCCCGCAAAATATCTGCGGAATGCGCTTCGTCTTCTTTCGTAAGAAATTCAAAGCTTACAATTAACGCCCCGCCGAAAAGAAAAGCGAGCGCTACGGGCAAAAATGAAGAATTGCCAACCCATTCTTTTGCGCTTTCAAGCGCAGGAATGAGCAAAGACCATACGGAAGCCGCCGTCATAATCCCCGCAGAAAAGCCGAACACAAGAGCATACAGCTTGGGGGATATTTCTTTTTTAATACAATAGACCAACGCCGCGCCAAGCACAGTCGTTAAAAAAACAAATAAAAATCCAAAAACAGTGAGCAACGCAAAATTCACTTTATCCTCCGTATTTCATACGCGTTTTGGGAATATCCCTATTATTCAATATATGAAGAATAAATTGTTTGTGGTGCAATAAAACTAAAGGAGCGTTCCATACGGCTCGCTCCTTTTTTTATGAAGTTACAAATTTAAGACCTATTAGAATCCAAAGGATACTTATCTTTTTTGTCATCTACTCCATCTTTGTCGCTATCAACCTCTGTCGGGTCAGAGAATACTCTGCCAAGAATGGTCATCTTAGACCCATCATCGTTGAACACCGCAACGGTTTTTACTTCTTCTCCATCCAATAAACCGTCTCCGTCTGTATCTGCGTTTGTCTTATCTAACTCATATCCAATACCCGCGAAGATGAGCATATTGTCTTCGTAATAATCAGATAAGCCATCGTTATCTTCATCGTGTTGCAAGTCTATTTTTTCTTTAATATTCTCATAAATAGACGCCAATTCTCCTGCATTAGACGAAAGATAGAATTTTGCCTCAGTTCCTTCAGCTAAAGGCTTTAAGTAGCTTGTAAAATAACTTGAAGAAGACGAGCCAAGCCCTACGGTATAAATCATAATTTTCTTTGCTTGCGCTTGACTAATCACTGTACTATGCAAACTTGTATCGTGAGCCTGACCATCGCTGAGCAGCACCATAACTTTCATCGCTTCATTATCAGTGGATTCATCAAATTGACTAATCGTTTCCCTGACCGCCGCATACATATATGTACTGCTACCGTTAGAAGTAAAATATGTGCTTGTTAAATAGCTTTTTGCTGTTTCTTTATCCGCTGTAAAATCGTTTAATATAGTCGTAGTTGAGTGAAAGGATACAACGCTAACCTTGCTCTTTTCAGGCAATTTGTCAATTAAATCTCTTGCAACTACTAAACGCTCATCTGTAGGGTCATTGCTATCCATACTACCTGAATCGTCTACAACAAAAACGATTTCTATATCTGAGTACGACTTGCTTACGTCCCACGTATCAACCCACTTAAACTCCTCTTCATAGATTCTTCTGTCCAATAAAATATAAGTGGAAAGTTCGCTCACCTGTGCACTTGCCACGCCCTCCCCTACCGTCGTCGTCAAGGGATACATTTCGCATTTTTCTTTATCGAATCTATAAATAACAAGCTCTGCATCTTCCGCCACCATAGAGGCATCAAATTCAAATGTGATTTTAGCGGATTGAATTTGCCCTTCGCTTTTGTACTCATACGCTTTACCGACATAGCCCAGAGTATCCTCCCCGAAAAAGTCATCAGGCTCTACCGTTAGCGTATTCAGCACGTCGCCTTCCGTTTCGATTTCTAACGAAGGAATTACCGTATCCTCCACATCTTCATTCGGCTTTATAATAACGTTAAACGAATCTTCCGCTACCTTAGGATTAAATCCAAACTCGATTTCTTTTCCGTCATAAAGTCCATCATCGTCCGTATCCGAATCCATAGGGTCCGTTTCATAAATAAATTCATCAAAGTCAGAAAGTCCATCTTCGTCCGAATCGTATTTTGTGGGATTCGTATGGAATAAGTTTACTTCTTCTTCGTCTAACAAATAATCCCCGTCCGTATCTTCAAGATAAGGATTTGTATGATAAATAACTAATTCCTCATAATTTGTAAGTGAATCGTTATCCTCATCGCCATTTGGAGTTATTTTTTCCATTTTTACCAATTTGCAATTATCACACACATACAAAACTTCCCCATCTGTATCTTCCGTAGGCTCTAAAAATACATAATGTCTATTCCATAAATGTTCTTTACAGCAACTTGTTTCTTCTAAAGCAGATTCACTGCTATTTGGGTCTGGATATGCTTCGCATGCAGCAAACCCACAAAGCGAAATGGAAAAAAGAGCCAAAGCCAATATCATAACCTTATTTTTTTTACGCATAATTACCTCCAAAAAAATAATATAGATGCATTATACCAATTTTTTTGGTATTTGTCAAGAAAAAAATATACATTCAATAAGAAAAACACCCTGCGAATTTTGCAGGGTGCTTTGCGTGAAAAGCGGCGGCTACCTATCCTCCCAACGGTTAACCGTAAGTACTTTCGGCGTAAAAG
>JAZKXK010000085.1:0-12858 GCA_045611525.1 Candidatus Scatosoma sp.
GCCGCAAACGATAAGGGGCTTGCCCGCAAGCTCTGGATTGAGCGCAATCTCCACGGAAGCAAAAAAGTTATTTAAATCCGAATATAAAATAACCCGTTCGCGCTTGTCTAACATATTATTTCAAAAACTCGCTTAACGCGTGTGCAGCGATATTCCCCTCTCCCACCGCTTTCGCGTACTGATACGGTCTGCCCGTACAATCGCCCGCGGCGTAGCAGCCCTTTAAATTCGTGGACATATCCCGTGCCACGACGACGTGTCCGTTTTCCGTTTGCAAACCGCCTACGAGTACGGCGGGAGAAATGCTTTCTCTAAGCATAAACACACCGTCCACCGCTAAGTTTTCTTCCCCTGCAAAAACGAGCGTTTCTACGCGGCGTGCGCCTATGATTGCCTTGGGCATTTTTTTAATAATTTGGATATTATCCCTTGCAATCTCGACTTCTTTGTACATAGGCATTAAATAGACCTTCTCCGCAAAGTCGGCAAGGTAAGCAATTTCGTGTTCCAACCGCTTGGAAGTGCAAACGACGGCAATCGTTTTATTTTTGTACAAAAAACCGTCGCAGGTAGCGCAATAGCTGACCCCTCTGCCCAAAAATTCTTCCTCGCCCTCGATTTGCTTAACGCTTTCCACCCCGCAGGCAAGGATAACCCCCTTGCTTTCATACGTCTTATTCTCCTGCGTCATCACGGTAAATTTATCCTTCAACGCGTACACGCCCGCCACCTTTTCTTCGATTATGTCAATTTTCGCCATCGCAAGCTGGGTTTTAAGCGCGGCTAAAAAGTCCTGCCCTGAAACGTCCGCAAGACCGGGATAGTTATGGATTTTTTCCGCTTTTTCTACCTTTTCGCTAAGCTCCTTAGAGCCGAAGATAAGAAAGCTTTTTCTATGCGCCTGCAAAGTAAGCGCCGCGGAAATGCCCGCAGGTCCGCTGCCGATAATGATACAATCTACCATAATTGCCACCTCGTAGAATAGTATAGCACAATTTGCATAAAAAATCAACCCTCGAAAGCGAACTTTCGAGGGTTAGGCTTATTTCGCGTTCTTTTCCTTAAAGCGTGCCTTTGCGCGCAATTCGCTATCCAAAATACGCTTTCTGATTCGTAAGGATTTGGGGGTTACCTCCAACAATTCGTCGTCGGCAATAAATTCCAAACATTCCTCTAAACTCATCTTGCTGACGGGAACTAAGGTAAGCGCGTCGTCGCTGCCTGAGGAACGGGTGTTCGTGAGGTGCTTGGTCTTGCAAACGTTGACGTTGATATCGTCGGCGAGGTTGGTGTAGCCCACGACCATACCTTGATATACGGGCGTACCGGGGGTGATAAACAGCGTGCCTCTGCCCTGCGCGTTGAACAGTCCGTAGGTAACCGCTTCGCCCGTTTCAAACGCCACCAAAGAACCCGTGTTTCTGCGCTGCATATCCCCTTTGTAGGGTTCGTAGGAATAGAATATCGTATTCATAATACCCTGTCCCTTAGTGTCCGTCAAGAACTCGCTCTTATACCCGAAAAGTCCGCGCGAGGGAACGGTAAATTCAAGGCGCATACGGCTGCCGATTGCCGTCATTTGCAGCAGCGTACCCTTTCGATTGCCCATCGCGGAGAATACGGGCCCCGTCATATCCTCGGGTACGTCCGCAAGGAAACGCTCGATAGGCTCGTGTACGACGCCGTCAATGACTTTGTAAAGTACCTTGGGCGTGGATACTTGGAACTCATACCCCTCTCTTCTCATCGTTTCAATGAGAATGGAAAGGTGCATTTCCCCTCTCCCGCAAACGCGGAAGCTGTCCGCGTACTCGGTATCCGAAACACGCAGGGATACGTCGCGGAGAAGCTCTTTATACAATCTGTCTCTAAGCTGTCGGCTGGTAACGAATTTCCCCTCTTTCCCCGCAAACGGACTGTCGTTGACGGAGAAGGTCATCTCGACCGTGGGGTCTTCGATTTTTACGAATTGCACGGGTTCGACCTTAGCGGGATCGCATACCGTATCCCCGATATTCAAGCCCTCGACGCCCGAAAACATAACGATATCGCCCGCTTTCGCGCTGTCTACAAGCACCCTTTCCAAGCCCTCGATTTGATACAGGTTAACGATGCGGCAATTCGTGCGCACCTTATCGTCGTTGAAATTACAAATGCTAACGGGCGCGTTCGCGCGGATAACGCCGCGTTCAATTCTCCCGATACCGATTCTGCCCACGAATTCGTTGTAATCGATACAGGAAACGAGAAGCTGTCCAGCCCCGTCGGTATCCAAATCCATAGGCGGAATGTGCTGTAAAATGGTATCGAACAAGGGGTTCAAATTTTCTTCCTGCTTATCGGGCGTCAAAGACGCCGTACCCTGTCTGCCGCAGCAGTAGACGATAGGACTGTCCAACTGCTCGTCCGTAGCGTCAAGCTCCATCATCAGCAGCTGCATCTCCTCGACGACCTCGTCAATACGGGCGTCGGGACGGTCTACCTTGTTGATAACGATGATGATTTTCAAACCCAAGGCAAGCGCCTTTTGCATAACGAAACGGGTTTGAGGCAAGGGACCCTCCGCCGAGTCTACCAAAATCAGCGCGCCGTTTACCATCTTCAAAACGCGCTCCACCTCGCCTGAGAAATCGGCGTGTCCCGGGGTGTCTACGATATTGATTTTTACGCCGTTATAGTGCGCAGACGTGTTTTTCGCAAGAATGGTAATCCCGCGCTCTCTTTCCAAGTCCCCGCTGTCCATAACGCGGTCCTGTACCTGTTGATTATCACGGAATACCCCGCCCTGCGCCAGCATCTCGTTAACGAGGGTGGTCTTGCCGTGGTCTACGTGCGCGATAATCGCTACGTTTCTTAAATCTTCTCTAATCATAAGTGTAACTCCTTAACGCACCTATTTTAATACTTTTTCCTGAAATTGACAAGGAAAAACGCCTATTGAAAGGAAACTTTTTTTATAAATATAAAAAAATTCCCGCAAAGGCAAGCTTTGCGGAATAAAATCACAGTTTTTGCACCCGTTTGTTTTCGTATTTGGTAAAACGAATGGTATAGCCGTTATCCTCGATAGGCTCGCCCCCGTCCACACAAACGAAATCGGAATTTTCGTCCAAATTCGGGAAAAACACCTCCGCCCCGCCGATTGCGTCCACCTTGGTTACCAAAGCAAAATCGCAATAGGGCAAAAGAGCCTTGTACACTTCGCCCCCGCCGATGATATAAATCTCCTCGTCTTGACGGGCTTTGAGTTCCTTTTTCAGTTCATCATAGGAACGCACGATAACGCAGTCATCGCGTACCTGCCCCCTTGAAAGCACGATATTTACCCGATTTTTCAAGGGCTTTTGACCGGGGAAAGAGCGCAGAGTATTCCCGCCCATCACGACGGTATGCCCCATCGTGGTTTCCCTGAAAAATTTCATATCCTTAGGGATAGAAAACATCATATCGTTTCCCTTCCCTATCCCCCATTGTTTATCTGCGTGTACGATTGCGTATATCATATTGCTACGGGTATCTTTTTATCTAATTTCTCGTATTCATAGTCCACAAGTTGGAAACTGTCCACCGTGAAATCGTAGAAGTTGGTAATGCTTGTATCCACGATAAGCTTGGGCGCTTTGTGGCGGGGCTTTGCCAAAACTTCTTTAACGAGGGGGATATGTCTATCGTAAATATGCGCGTCGGCAATCACGTGTACCAGCTCGCCCGCTTTCAAGCCCGATACCTGCGCAAGCATAATAAGGAGAACAGCGTACTGCACCACGTTCCAGTTGTTTGCCGTGAGCATATCGTTGGAGCGTTGGTTTAAAATCCCGTTGAGGGTATCTCCCGTTACGTTGAAGGTCATAGAGTACGCGCAAGGATACAGGTTCATCTCGTTGAGGTCTTGGAAATTGTAAATATTCGTCATAATACGGCGGCTTGCGGGATTGTTTTTCAAATCGAACAGCACGCGGTCGACTTGGTCGAACTCTCCCTCTTTATACTTATGCTTGACCCCAAGCTGGTAGCCGTACGCCTTACCGATAGAACCCGTTTCGTCTGCCCAGCTGTCCCAAATATGGGAGTTCAAGTCGTGGATATTATTGCTCTTTTTCTGCCAAATCCAAAGCAGCTCGTCTATGCAGGATTTAAACGCCGTCCTACGCATGGTGAGAATGGGAAATTCCTCTTGCAAATTGTAGCGATTTACGATACCGAATTTTTTAACGGTATGTGCGGGCGTGCCGTCCTCCCACTTGGGGCGCACCGCTAAATGGGTATCCCAAAAACCGTTATCCATAATGTCTTGCATATTTTGCGCGAAAATTTCGTCGGCTCTGCTCATATTCTTCTCCTTTTCGTAAGCTTTTAAGTATTATATCACATTCTCACCCATTCCGTCAAGTTTTGGGAAGTTTTTTTCGATTATTTTTATAAAGCGTTTGACAAAAGAGAAAAAATGGGGTATTATATGTGTGTACGTAAAAATATAAGGAAGGAGATTTTATCCTATGAACAAGAAAACCGTAAAAGACGTAGAAGTAAAGGGCAAAAAAGTCCTCGTAAGATGTGATTTCAACGTACCGATGAAAGACGGCGTTATCACCGACGAAAACCGTATCATCGGCGCGCTTCCCACCATTAAGTATTTGATGGAACAGGGCGCGAAGGTCGTACTTTGCTCTCACATGGGCAAGCCCCACAACGTATTCGACGCGAAGCTCGAACTCAACAAAAAAGAAAAGGGCAAGGTAGCGGCGCTTCCCGAAAGCGAACAGGCTGCGGCTACCCAAGAATTTCTTGAAAAAGCAAAGAAAGACGTCAAAAAGCTTTCCCTCGCTCCCGTTGCGGCGCGCTTGAATGAGCTTTTGGACGGCAAGGTTGCTTTTGCAAGCGACGTTATCGGCGAAGACGCAAAAGCTAAGGTTGCGGCTTGCAAGGAAGGCGAATGCGTACTCCTTGAAAACCTTCGTTTCCACAAGGGCGAAGAAAAGAAAGCGCCCGAATTTATGCAGGCGCTTGCAAGCTACTGCGAAGTATACGTAAACGACGCGTTCGGTACGGCGCACCGTTCCCACTCCTCTACCGCAGGTATCGTAGAAGAAGGCTTGGTGGAAACGGCGGCTTGCGGTTTCCTTATCGAAAAGGAGCTTTCCGTTATGGCGGACACCCTTGAAAACCCCGAAAGACCCTTCGTGGCTATCCTCGGCGGCGCAAAGGTTGCGGACAAGCTCAACGTTATCTCCAACCTCTTGGAAAAATGCGATACCCTCGTTATCGGCGGCGGTATGGCGTACACCTTCATCAAGGCTAAGGGCGGCAAAATCGGCAACTCCCTCGTGGACGACGAGAAAATCGATTACTGCTTGGATATGTTGAAGAAAGCCGAATCCCTTGGCAAAACCATTCTTCTTCCCGTAGATACCGTTGCGGCGAAGGAATTCCCTAGCCCCATCGACGCTCCCATCCAAACGACCGTGGTAAATTCCGGCGAAATCCCCGACGATATGATGGGTCTTGATATCGGTCCCGCAACGAGAAAGCTTTTCGCGGAAACGGTTGCTAACGCAAAATCCGTTATCTGGAACGGCCCTATGGTCGTATTTGAAAATCCTATCCTCGCAGAGGGTACGAAGTCGGTTGCCGAAGCGCTTGCAAGCGTTTACGGCAAGGCGACCACCATCATCGGCGGCGGCGACTCCGCGGCAGCCGTACAGGTACTCGGCTTTGCGGATAAAATGAGCCACATCTCCACCGGCGGCGGCGCTTCCCTCGAACTTTTCGAAGGCAAAGTATTGCCCGGTATCGCTTGCTTAAACGATAAATAATTTCACGAGGATTTACGATTATGAGAAAACCTATTATTGCAGGAAACTGGAAAATGAACAACACCGCTTCGCAGGGCGTAGCGCTTGTCAACGCAATCGCTCCCCTCGTTGAAAACGCAAACTGCGACGTAGTCGTTTGCGTACCCGCTATCAATATCCCCGCTGTTGCCGAGGCTTTGAAGGGTACGAATATCAAGCTCGGCGCGGAGAACGTACACTGGGCGGAAAAGGGCGCGTTCACGGGGGAAATCTCCGCGGCAATGCTTGTAGAATACGGCGTAGAATACGTCATCATCGGGCATAGCGAACGCCGTCAATACTTCGGCGAAACGGACGAAACGGTGAACAAGAGAACGATTACCGCGCTCAACGCAGGGCTTACCCCTATCGTTTGCATCGGCGAATCCTTAGAGGAAAGAGAAACGGGCAAGACGGAAGAGGTGCTTGCGCTTCAAATCCGCGAGGGCTTGAAAGGCATTGAAGAGCTTTCCAAAATCGTTATCGCTTACGAGCCTGTTTGGGCAATCGGCACGGGCAAGACCGCAACGGCGGAACAAGCCAACGAAACCATCGCGTTTATCCGTAAAACGGTTGGCGAAATGTTCTGCCCCCACTGCGCGGCGGCGCTCCGTATTCAATACGGCGGCAGTATGAACGCAGGCAATTGCAAAGAGCTTATGGCTATGCCCGAAATCGACGGCGGCTTAATCGGCGGCGCTTCCTTGAAAGCTCCCGACTTTGCGGCTATCGTAAACTTCGATAAGTAAATTTATCACGGGGACAGGTTAGCGCTCAACGCATACCTGCCCCCGCCATTTTGATTCTTAGGAGAAATATTATGAAAAAACCTTACGCCATTATTATTATGGACGGCTATGGGATTAATCCTTCCGCAAACGGCAACGCTATCGCCAAGGACGGCAGCAAATTCGTAAATCAGCTTAAAAAGGAATACCCCTCCGCGCAGCTTGGCGCAAGCGGTATGTCCGTAGGCTTGCCCGACGGTCAAATGGGCAACAGCGAAGTTGGTCACCTCAATATCGGCGCAGGCAGAATCGTTTATCAAGATCTCACCAAAATTACCAAGGATATTAGAAACGGCGAGTTCTTTAAAAACGAACAACTTCTCCACGCTATGCATACTGCAAAAGAAAACGGAAAGAAACTCCACCTCTACGGCCTCGTTTCCACGGGCGGCGTACACAGCCATACCGAGCATTTGTACGCGCTTATCGAAATGGCGAAGAACGAGGGCTTGGAGAACGTTTACGTACACGCGTTCACCGACGGGCGCGACGTTGCCCCTACCTCGGGCGCGGACTTCCTCAAAGAATTGCAGGATAAGATGAACGAGCTGAATTTCGGTAAAATCGCTTCCGTAGCGGGCAGATATTACGCTATGGACCGCGACAACAACTGGGACAGAGAAGAAAAGGCGTACGATATGCTTACCCTTGGTACGGGCGTACAGTTTGAAGGTTCGGCGGAAGAAATGGCAAAAGCCTCTTATGCGCAGGGCGTTACGGACGAATTCCTTTTGCCCACCAACCTCACGGAAAACGGAAAACCCGTTGCGCTTATCGAAAAGGGCGACAGCATTATTTGCTTTAACTTCCGTCCCGACAGAGCAAGACAGATTTCGAGAATGTTCTCGCAGGCAAACTTCCCCTTTACGGACGCAAAGACGGGCGCAACGCTCGGCTTCGAGCGTAAAACGGGCTTCCTTGCCCCTACCTACGTGGGCTTTGCGGTGTACGATTCCTCGTTTGAAAACGTTGGCGTGGCTTTCCCTCCCGACGAAATCACCAACACTCTGCCCCAGTATATCTCGTCCTTGGGTATGAAACAGCTCCATATCGCGGAAACGGAAAAGTACGCGCACGTAACCTTCTTCTTCAACGCGAAATTAGAAGCGCCCGTCGAGGGCGAAACGCGTATCGTAATCCCCTCTCCAAAGGTAGCAACCTACGACCTGCAACCCGAAATGAGCGCGTACCCCGTTACGGAAAAGGTACTCGAAGAGCTTGACAAGGGCATTTACGACGTCGTGATTTTGAACTTCGCAAACTGCGATATGGTAGGTCATACGGGCGTTATGGAAGCAGCAATCCAAGCGGTGCATACCGTTGACGAGTGCGTGAAAAAGGTTACGGATAAGATTTTGGCGATGGGCGGTTCGGCGCTCGTTACCGCCGACCACGGCAACGCCGACCAAATGGTGGCGGACGACGGCGTAATGCCCTTTACCCAGCACACCACCTTCCCCGTACCCGTGATTTTGGTTTCCAACGAGTACAAGAACGCTACGCTCCGTGAAGACGGGGTTTTGGCAGACCTTGCTCCTACTCTTTTGGATATTATGAAGGTTGCGCAGCCCAAGGAAATGACGGGTAAGAGCCTTATAAAATAAGAAACGGTAAAATTTTTCAAAAAAACCCGTAAAAATCCTTGCGATATTCCGTTTTGTATGCTATAATTGATAAGTGATTTGAACGGACGGAATATTTTCCGTAAAAAGAAAAAGTATAAAAGGAAGCAAACGTTATGTTGACTTTGATGAACTTATTGACGCCCGCAAAGGGTGAAGGGGTGTACAATCTCTACTTCGGGCTTAGCCTCACGATGATTATTCTTATGGGCATCGCCGCGCTTACCGCGATTATCCTTATCCTGTTGCAACCTAGCAACTCGACGGGTATCGACGCGCTCGGCGGTTCCAGCGAAACCTTCTTCGGTAAGAACAAGGGCAAATCGATTGAAGCAAAAATGAAGAAATGGACGTGGCTCTGCCTTGCGGTTTTGGTAGTGTTCGCTATCACTTTCTACATTTTACAGCTTGAATCCATTTGGGCATAATCTCACGTAAGAATTTATCGGCGGCTTAACTTTTTGGCCGCCGATTTTACTTACATAGGGAGTAGTTATGAACGCGAAAGATTCACTTTTTCAAGCCTTTGAAGAAGGCTTGCTCGCCAAGAAAACGGCAAATGAAATTTTGAAAATTTTACAAATCCCCTATCGGGAGAAAAACCGCCTCACCGACCTTTTGGCCGCCCTTTGCAAAGAAGGGAAAATTTATCAAAACGCCGGGGGCAGGTACGGAACGATTGACCAGTTAGGGCTTATCAAGGGTACACTCACGGGCAACGAACGGGGGTTTGCCTTCCTCACGCCCGAAAACCTCGAACGCTTTGAAAAGGACTTTTTTATCCCTAAAAAGGGTTTGTGCGGCGCACTCCACGGCGACAGCGTTTTGGCGGAAAGAGTGCATAGCGAAAGCGGGGACGAGGCAAGCGTGGTCGCTATTCTTTCCCGCGGCTATGAAAGGGTTGTAGGCACCTTCCGCCGCGATAAGCGGGCGGGATATCTTTTCCCCGACGAAAAGAAGCTTGCCACGGAAATTTATATCCCCTTATCCAACTGCTCGCACATCAAAAGCGGGGTAAAGGCGGTAGCAAAAATCACTTCCTACCCCTACGGCAAATTCCCCGGCGGGGAAATTATCGAAGTGCTTGGCGAGGAAGACGATTTCTTTGCCGAGGAGCTTTCCATTATCCGTTCCTACGATTTGCGCGAGGAATTCCCCCCGCGTGTGGAAAAAGAGGCGCAAAAGCAGGCGGCGCGAAAAATCACCCAAGACGATTTACGAAACCGCAGGGATTTTAGGAATAAGCTTATCGTTACCATTGACGGCGCGGACACGCGGGATATCGACGACGCCGTATCCTTGGAAAAGGAAGGTGAGGATTACCTTTTGGGCGTGCATATCGCGGACGTAAGCCATTACGTTGACTACCGTTCCCCCCTCGATTTAGAGGCGTTTGAGCGTGGCACGAGCGTGTATTTTCCCGACCGTGTACTGCCTATGCTCCCCCGCCCCCTTTCCAACGGGATTTGCTCTTTGAACGAGGGCGAGGATAGACTGACTCTTTCCTGTCTTATGCGTATCGATAAAAACGGCGCTGTCAAAAGCAGTGAAATCGTGGAGGGGGTTATCCGCTCGGCGTATAAAATGACCTACGACGAGGTGGAAAGTATTCTTGACGGGGATACCCGTATGTGCGAGAAATGCTCGCTCGTCAAGGACATGGTGCTCCTCTTTGCGGAATTGACCCGTATTTTACAAAGGGCGCGCGAGAAAAAAGGGAGCATTTCTCTTGACGTGAAAGAGGCGAAAATCCTCTTTGAGAATAACGAGATTAAAATCCCCGATTACAAGCGGGCGTTTTCCTATCAAATTATCGAGGCGTTTATGGTGCTTGCCAACGAAACGGTGGCGGAGTATATGCACTCTATCGAAGCGCCCTTCGTGTACCGTATCCATGAAAAACCGAGCGAGGAAAAGGCGGTCGCATTCCGCGATTTTGCAAAAAGCTTAGGACTTACTCCCCGCTTTCGCGCGGACGAGGTCAAGCCCTACGATTATCAAAACTTGCTTCGCAGCGCGGAGAGCTTGCCCATCTATTCGGTGTTAAACCGCGTAATGCTCCGTTCCATGCAAAAGGCGCGCTACGCGCCGGAAAACGAGGGGCATTTCGGCTTGGCGAGCAGGTGCTATTGCCACTTTACTTCCCCTATCCGCCGTTATCCCGACCTTTGTATCCACCGCATTATCAAGCTTGTCATAAACGGGGAATACCCCCTTGCCTTGGAGCGCTTTGGCGGGTTTGTAGCGCAAGCTTCTAAGCAATCCTCCGAACGGGAAAGACGGGCAACGGACGCCGAACGGGACGTGGACGATTTGTACGCGACTATGTATATGAGCGAGCGTATCGGCGAAGAGTACGACGCCGTCATTTCGGGCGTTACCTCGTTTGGGCTGTTTGCCGAACTGCCCTTTGCCATAGAAGGGTTTATCCCGATTGAAAGCTTGTACGGAGAGTTCTATTACGACGCCGAGCGTTTCCGCCTCATAGGGCGCACGGAAAGCTACGCCATCGGGGAGCAGATACGGATTAAAGTGATAGACGTGGATTTTTATCGGCGCAGAGCTGAATTTAGAGTATTACGGAGAATCGTATGAACATTATTTCAACCAACAAAAGCGCCTCGTTTGAGTATTTCATCGAGGAAAAATACGAGGCGGGTATCGTATTAGAGGGCAACGAAATCAAGTCCTTGCGCGCAGGCAACGTGAATATGAACGATTGCTTTTGTTTCGTACGCGGGGGCGAGGTTTCGCTGAAAAATATGCATATAGCCCTTTACGATAAAGCGGACGGCTTTAGCACCCGCGATACGCGAAGGGATAGAAAGCTTCTTCTTCACAAAAGCGAAATTGCGAAAATCGCAGGAAAAATCAACCGCCAAGGCTATACCCTCGTGCCGTTGAAGCTGTATTTTAAGGACGCGCTTGTGAAAGTGGAAATCGCCCTTTGCAAGGGTAAGCATACCTATGATAAAAAGCAGTCGATTGCCGAACGGGATATCAAGCGTTCGACTGACCGCGACATTAAAAACGCAGGATTTTAAGCAAAACGAGCTTTGCTTTTCGGCAAAGCTCGTTTTATTTTTATATCCACCTTATAACATTTGAACAATTGTTCAAATGTTCAAGTATTATTGAGAAATAAGGAAAGCGCATAGTTTTTCGGTGGACTGGGGATTTAGGAACGCTTTGGGGAATTAGCCGTCTACGGACATACGCCTGCGGGTTTCAATCAAATGGTATTCTTGCTCATTATCCGTTTCAAAGCTCACGGGACTATGGGGAGAAGAAAATACAATGCTTCCATTCGGTCTTGCAGCCGCGCAATACCCCTCTCCGCATAAAAAAATAGGTATACCGTATAGGTATGCATACGCCCTAAGCAGGACTTGCTGTAAGCTGCTTTGCACCTTGCCAAACGGACATACGATAAAGTCGGCGCTGCAAAGGGCTAAGCTTTTTGCCGCCTCAGGGAAAGCGATATCGTCCGCCACCAAAACCCCCATACGCCCTATCTTGGTTTGGTAAATTTTTAACCCCGCGCCCGCCGCCACCTCGTCGTCTATCGCGTGGAGCATATCGCATATTCCGCAAAGCCGTCCGTTTTCCGCCACCAAGACGGATTTACGCTTTATCCCCCGCGTATCCGTAATACACCCGCACACCACAACCGATTTCGCCGTTTTGGAAAGCAAAGCCGCCTCTTCAAAAAAACCGCTTTCCCCGCTTAACTCTTTCTCATAGCTAACGACCCCCATACCGTTAAACCCAAACAAAATTAAATCCTCGCCCTCGCTTTCGTAGCTCTCCTTGAACGATTTCACCTTCCCTCGACCGACAAAACGAATTTTCATAGCTCCCCCCTTGCTCCATTTATTATACGCAACGAGGGTAAAAAAGGGTGCAAAAAAAGGCAGGTCAACCTGCCTTTTTTATTTATGCCTTGCAATATTCATCGACAATGCGTTGCATTTCGTCTAAGCGTTTTATCATATCCTGCGCCAAAACCAAATGGCACTTCGCGCGCGCTAAATTTTGGTCGGGATAGTGAATGCGGAAATATTTATCCCCGTTAAGATAGTCGGTTAAGAACCTCGCCCCGCATTCTACCGTGATGGTTACCGCGCCGAGCGCAAGCGTTTGCTTCTCCATTTCCCAAAGCCGTTTTCTTACCGTACTGACAAATCCGCGCGCAAACGCCTTATACTTGTCCAAGTCCAAACGCACTTTGGATAAATCCCGTTCGTCCTCCGCGCCCGTAGAGCCGATAACGCGAATGGCGTCGCCGAAATCACAGGCAACCAGCCCCGGCATAACCGTGTCCAAGTCGATAACCGAGAGGTGTTTTCTCGTTTTTTCGTCAAAGAGTACGTTGCTGGGCTTGGTATCGTTATGCGTAACCCTAAGAGGCAACGCGCCCGCCTTTTGCATTTTGTAAAGCTTCGTTGCGATTTCCTCTAACTGTAAATACCCGTCAATCAAGTCTTGCGTTTCCTCTGCTCTGCCCGCAAGGTCGTCCTTTACCGCGTCTTTAAGCGCTTGGAAACGGCGTACGGTGTTATGGAAATGGGGAATAACGATATGCAAGTCCTTCACGGGATAATCGGCAAGATAGAG
>JAZKXK010000086.1:0-45552 GCA_045611525.1 Candidatus Scatosoma sp.
TTTTCCTTTTTTATAAAAAAAGGAAAGCGGAACGGAGAAGAAAGTATGGCGGAAAGAATTGAAGCGGAATACGGCGCGGAGCAAATCCAGGTATTAGACGGTCTGGAACACATTAGAAAACGCCCCGGCATGTACATTTCGTCCACGGACGCAAAGGGCTTGCACCACCTCGTACACGAGGTCGTGGATAACTCTATCGACGAGGCGCTCGCGGGGTATTGTACCCATATCGAGGTAACCATCAATCCCGACGGAAGCTGTACCGTACAGGACAACGGGCGCGGTATTCCTACGGGCATTCACCCCAAGGAAGGGATTTCCACCTTGGAAGTCGTGTTCACCAAGGTCAACGCAGGCGGTAAGTTCGGCGGGGATTCGGGGTATAAAGTATCCAGCGGTTTGCACGGCGTAGGCGTGAAGGCGGTGAACGCGCTTTCCGAATGGTTAGAGGCTGAAGTCCGCCACGAGGGCAAGATTTTTAAGCAGGTCTACAACCGCGGCGTGCCTCAGCGCAGCGTGCAGGTCATCGGCGAATCGGACGAGATGGGTACGAAAGTAACCTTCTTGCCCGACAAGGATATCTTCGAAACGACCGAGTTTAACTACGACACCTTAAAGGGCAGACTTCGCGAGCTTGCCTACCTCAACAAGGGGCTTAGAATTTCGCTCGAAGACACCCGCGAGGGGCAAGAGCAAAAGGATTCCTTCTGCTACGAGGGGGGTATTTGTTCGTTTGTAGAAGAGCTGAACAAGAGCCGTGAAGAGCTTTTATTCCCTGCTCCCGTCTACTTTGAAGAGCAGGAAGGGGATACCGTTTGCGAAGTGGCGATTCAGTACAACGAATCGTATAACGAAGTCATCTACAGCTACGCCAACAACGTCAACACCCGCGACGGCGGTACGCACGTCGAGGGCTTGAAGATGGCGCTGACCAAGGTCATCAACGAGGCGGGCAAAAAGCTGAATATTTTAAAGGATAACGACAAGCTCACGGGCGAAGACGTGCGCGAGGGGATTACGGCGGTCGTTTCCGTCAAGCTCACCAACGCGCAGTTCGAATCGCAGACCAAGGACAAGCTCAACAACTCCACCATTCGCGTGTTCGTCAATAAGTGCGTAACCGAGCATATGGCTACCTTCTTAGAGGAAAATCCTTCGATTGCGAAAGAGCTGGTGCTTCGCTGTATCACGGCGCAAAAGGCGCGCGACGCGGCAAGAAGCGCAAGAGAGCTGACGAGAAGAAAAGGGGTGCTGGGTTCGACCACCCTGCCTGGTAAGCTTGCGGACTGTTCGGACAGACGCAGCGAGCTTTGCGAAATTTATATCGTTGAGGGGGACTCCGCAGGCGGTACGGCAAAGCAGGGCAGAGATAGAAGATTCCAAGCGATTTTGCCCCTTAGAGGTAAAATCCTGAACGTAGAAAAGGTACGCTTAAACCGCGTTTTGGAAAACGAGGAAATCAAGTCGATGATTACGGCGTTCGGCTGCGGGATTTTGGACGATTTCGACGAAAGCAAGCTTAGATACGACAGAATTATTTCCATGACCGACGCGGACGTCGACGGCGCGCATATCCGTATCCTTTTGTATACTTTCCTGTTCCGTTATATGCGTCCGCTTATCGAACACGGACACGTGTACGCGGCAAAACCGCCCCTTTACAAGGCAACCTACAAGGGGAACGTGGACTATCTTTATAGCGAAGAGGAAAAGCTGGAATACGATAAAAACGCGCTCGGGAAAGTGGAATACCAACGCTATAAGGGTCTTGGCGAAATGAGCACCGAACAGCTTTGGGATACGACCATGAATCCCGCGACGAGAACGCTTATCCGCGTAACCATGAAGGACGCGGCGGAGGCAGACCAAATGTTCTCCATGCTCATGGGCGAGAACCCCGAGCTTAGAAGAAAGTTTATCGAAGAAAACGCGTCTTTGGTAACCGATTTGGACGTATAAGGATAGGAGGGAGAAAAAACAATGGCTAAAAAAGAAACCAGCCCCGAATTGACCGAGGAGTTTAAGAAAACGCTCCAAATGACGAAAATGCTCGATATCGAGGTAGACGACGAGCTGAAGCGCTCGTTCATCGCCTACGCGATGGCGGTCAACAAATCTCGCGCTATCCCCGACGTCCGCGACGGTTTGAAGCCCGTGCATAGAAGAATTTTATATTCCATGCACGAAATGGGCTTGTACAACGATAAGGCGACCCGTAAGTGCGCCCGTATCGTCGGCGACTGTATGGGTAAATACCACCCCCACGGCGACAGCTCGGTATACGACGCGCTCGTGCGTTTGGCGCAGGATTTCACCATCAATTTCCCGCTCGTTTACGGGCACGGTAACTTCGGCAGCGTGGACGGCGACAGCGCGGCGGCTATGCGTTACACCGAGGCAAAGCTTTCCAAGCTGGCGGCGGAAATGCTCAAAGACTTGGACAAGGAAACGGTGGACTTTATCCCCAACTTCGACGGCAGCGAGGAAGAACCCACGGTATTGCCCGCAAGATATCCCAACCTTTTGGTGAACGGCGCGGATGGTATCGCGGTAGGTATGGCGACGAATATCCCGCCCCACAACCTCGCGGAAGTCATCGACGGCACGATTGCCATGATTGACAATCCCGAAATCACCGTGGACGAGCTGATGGAATATATCCCCGCGCCCGACTTCCCTACGGGCGGTTTGATTATGGGCAGAAGCGGTATCAAGCGCGCGTACAGAACGGGTCAGGGCAACCTCGTTATCCGTTCCAAGTGCGAAATCGAGGATTACGGCACGGGCGCGAACACCCGTTCCCGTATCGTCGTAACGGAAATCCCTTACCAAGTGAATAAGGCTCAGCTTATCAAAACGATTGCGGATATGGTAAACGACAAGCGCTTAGAGGGCATCTCCGATATCCGCGACGAATCGGGCAGAGACGGTATGCGTATCGTTATCGAATGTAAAAAGGACGCAAACGCGCAGGTCGTACTCAACACCCTCTATAAAAAGACGAAATTGCAAATTTCCGACGGTATTATTTTGCTCGCGCTCGTGGAAAACGGTACCGAGCCTAAGACCTTGAACCTTCGCGAAATTTTATATTATTATTTGGAACACCAAAAGGAAGTCATCACGAGAAGAACGCGCTTTGAGCTGAACAAGACGGAAGAGCGCGCGCACATTATCGCGGGCTTGGTTTTGGCGCTTGCAAACGTAGACGAGGTTATTCGCATCATCAAGGCGTCGGCGGACAAGAACGCGGCAATTGAGGGCTTGACCTCGGCGTTCGAGCTGGATGACAAGCAAGCCAACGCGATTTTGGAAATGCGCTTGCAAAGACTGACCTCGTTGGAAGTCGAAAAGCTCAAGGACGAGCTTGCGGCGCTCCACGCGACGATTGCCGACCTTAAGGACATTCTTGCCAACGAGAGCCGCGTAATGGCGATTATTCGCGAGGATTTGTGTACGATCAAGGAAAAGTACCCCTCGGTAAGAAAATCGGAAATTTCCGTAGATTACGGCAATATCGACGACGAGGACTTGATTGATAGAGAGGACGTCGTTATCACGATTACCCACGGCGGGTATATCAAGCGCTTGCCCGTTGAGGAATACAGAGCGCAGGGCAGAGGCGGCAGAGGTATTACGGGACATAGACCCAAGGAAGAGGACTACGTCGAAAAAATGTTCGTTTGCTGCACGCACGACCCGATTTTGCTCTTCTCTTCTAAGGGTAAGGTGTACTCTATCAAGGGCTACGAAATCCCCGAGGCGAACAGAACGGCAAGGGGCAGAGCAGTCGTCAATATCGTACAGCTTGACCAAGGCGAGAAGATAGAGGCGGTGCTCCCCGTGCTGGAAAACGGAACGGGTTACCTCGTAATGGCAACCGAAAGAGGCTTGATTAAGAAGACCCACACGGACGAGTTCAAGCGTATCGCAAAGAACGGTAAGATTGCGATTAAATTGCAAGAAAACGACCGTTTGATTTCCGTAGGCTTTACCACGGGCGACAACGAGATTTTGATTGCCTCACGCGAGGGTAAATGTATCCGCTTTGCAGAAACGGACGTTCGTGCAACGGGCAGAGGCACGCAGGGCGTAAGAGCCATCAACCTTGCCAAGAACGATATCGCGGTAGATATGCTGATTATCGACCCCGCGTTCGACTTGTTCACGCTTACCTCGCTTGGGTACGGCAAACGCTCCAAGGTAGAGGATTACAGATTGCAAACCCGCGGCGGTAAGGGTATCAAGGCAGGTATCTTCAACGAAAAGACGGGACACCTCGTCAACCTCAAACCCGTAACGGACGAAAACGATATCATGATTATCACGACGGGCGGTACGATTATCCGTATGCACGCCGACACGATTAGCTGTATCGGCAGAAGCACCAGAGGCGTACGCGTAATGAACGTTAAGGACAGCGAGGTAGCCACCGTCGATATCACCGAACGCGACGACGAGGCGGAAACGCAAGCGCCCGAAGAAACGGCGGCGGATTTAAGCCCTGAGGACTTGGCAGGCGATACGGAAGTCGAAGAAATCGAAGAAGTAGTGCTTGACGAAGAGGTAGAAGAAACCCCTGCGGACGAGGAGTAAACGCATACATGGTATAGAGGAACCCCCTGAATTGCAACTGCAATTCAGGGGGTTTGTTAGTGAAGTTTTTTGCTACGCAAAAAGTTGCGGGAATATTAATAACAGCCATAACTTGCCCCATAGGGGCAAACTTTACTTTCCGCAAAGCGGAAAACTTAACTTGAGTTATCAAACTTCTCTTTGCCGTCAGGCAAAACTTAACTATAAAATTAATATTCCTTTTCGCGTTCTACGCAAAGGATTTCGTTAGCGTCTAAATCCAACGCCACGCAAAGCCGTGCAAGCGTATCCAACGCGGGGAGAGTTTTACCGTGTAAATAGCAAGATATTTGTTGTTGCCGAACGCCGATTTTCAGGGCGATTTCCTGTTGGGTCATACCGCTTTGTGTAATAGCTTCCGCGAGCTTTTTGGAAATATGGGTCGCTGTTATCATATTTTCTCCTTTAACCTATTTTCCTATTATTTTACTCACAATGCGTGTATTTTTCTTGACTTACATGTGTTGCATGTAATATAATGAATGATGGAAAAAAGGAGAAAAGTATGGAATACGAAAGATTTTTAGAAAAAATAAGGCAATTAAGAGTAGAAAAGAGGATATCTTGTAAGAAAATGGGGGAAGCGTTGGGGATATCGTACGCTCAATATGCGAACATTGAGAATGGAAAGAGCAGACTTAAAGTGGAAGATTTATTTACGGTATGTAAGGTGTTAGAGGTACAGCCTAAATTTTTATTTGACGACGGCAGTATTAAATTAAAGGAATACTATGCGATAATCGAGGGCTTAAAGAAATTAAGAAACCGTGATTTCCGCATCATAAAAGATTTGATTATGCTTATGAGCCTAAATTCTGACGATTTGTAAAGCAAAACCCCCGATTGCAACTGCAATTCAGGGGGTTTTTAGGTGAAGTTTTTACTTTGTAAAAGTGAATTGTCCGTTGGACGTGAATTGCGCCTTGAGGCACGTGAATTGTCTTGCTTTGCAAGACGTTGTGGAAATATTACAATAATGCCGACGGAGTCGGCAATTCACGAAAAGCATAGCTTTTCAATTCACGCAAGACAACAAAGTTGTCTACTCGTCGGCAGGGTTCATCATATCGAACGCCTTTATCAAGAAGCCCGATATCGGGAAGGACGCCTGCACGATAATGACGATTAACAGGATTTGAGGTAAGGAGAAGTTGACAAGCTCCCAGCCTTCGAACACGAAATTGCCCAAAATCGGCGCGGATACGACGATAAAGCACATAGCCGCCGCTACGACGAACAGCACCGCGCGCAGCGCGTTAAAGGGCTGACAAATTCGATACAGCATCACCAAACCGCAGAAGGTCAAGGCAATCATCATAAGCCCTTGGTATTCCAAGGTTTCCACGCCGTTTGCGTCCATAAACCCAAAGGTGGACGAAAGGGAAGTGTTATGCATACAGAACAAGGTCAAAATGCCAAGCGCCATGGTAAACGCCCCCGGAATCGCCCTGCTTAGAACGTAGGGGATAAACTTGCCCTTAACGCGCGCCGTATTCGGCTGCAAGGAAAGCACCAAGGAGGGGATTGCGCTGATAAAGAACTCGTACATGAGCATATGGCTCGTTTCGAAGAAGTACTTATTCGAGAGGGCGATACACACCGTAGCAAGGGTGAGGATAAGCAGGGTTTTCATAATATACAGCGCGGACGAATCCTTGATGTTATTGATAACCCGTCTGCCCTCGTTAACGATTTTGGGCATTGACCCGAAATTATTATCCTGCAAAACGAGGTTGGAAACGTTTCTCGCCGCCTCGCTGCCCGAGGCTACGGATACGGCGCAGTCCGCTTCCTTCATAGCCAAAATATCGTTTACGCCGTCCCCCGTCATCGCAACCGTATGCCCTGCCTTTTTGATAGAGCGTATCAAGATTGCTTTTTGTTCGGGGGTAACCCGCCCAAATACCGTGTATTGATTTGCCGCCGTTTCCACTTCCAAATCGGACAAGCCCTCAAGGGAAATAAACTGCGCGGCGTTTTGGATACCGGCTCTGCGGGCGACTTCGCTAACGGTTACGGGGTTGTCGCCCGAAATGACCTTGACGGCAACGTCGTTTTCTCTAAACCATTTAATCGTTTGAATGGCGTCGGGACGGATATTGTCCGAAAGGGTGATAACGGCTACGGCGCGCAAGCCCGCGGGCAATTTATCACCTTGGATAGCCCCGCCTGCGTGCGCCAAAACCAGCACGCGCAAGCCCATTTGCGCGTATTGCTTGACAATCTTATCGATACGCACGGGTACGGGCTTTAACACGAATTCCGGCGCGCCAAGCACGTACGTACCCGCTTCTTCAAAGGTAACGGCGGAAAGCTTTCTCGCCGACGAGAAGGGCAGGGTCGCCATGGGTTGCAGCGCGGAAGAGTGTCCAAACCGTTCGTAAAGCGCAATCGAGGTTTGGTTGTTATCGTTCAAAGAGGCGAGCATAGAGCCTAAAATATCGTCCACGCCGAACTCGCCCGTGGCGTTGAGCAGGATACAATCGCTGACCTTCATACGCCCGTCCGTAATCGTACCCGTTTTATCGAGGCAGAGTACGTTGACGCGCGCCAGCATTTCAAGGGAGTACATATCCTGCACCAAGGTGTTGTACTTGGCAAGCCGTATCATACCCGTGGAAAGGGCAATCGTCGTCAAAAGGAGCAAGCCCGAGGGAATCATACCGATAACGACGGACGCGGTTTTTCTAATCGTTTCGCGCACGTCCTCGTTGCCCGCCATAAGGTTTTTCCAAAGCCCGCCGCTTGCTTGCAAATCCGCCCAGCTTCCGCCGATTTCCTTGTAGTTGGTAAAGAACATTAAAACGGCTACGGGGATAATGATAAAGCCGATAACGCGGATAAAGAGGGTGATAGAGTTCATAATCTCCGAGTTGGGACGCTTATACTTCTTCGCCCTTGCCGTCAGCTTACTGATATAGGTATCCTCGCCGATTTTATCCACGCGCACGGCGATTTGACCGCTGGCGACGAACGAGCCTGCGTACAGCAAATCCCCGTCCTCTTTCTTAATGGGTACGGATTCGCCCGTGAGCAGGGATTCGTTCAGCTCCGCCATACCCTCTACGGCAAAGCAGTCGGCGGGTACTTGCTGACCTGCGGAGAGGAGCAAAATATCGTCGATAACGATTTCCTCTACGGGAATTTCCACACGCTTGCCCCCGCGCACGACCTTGGCGGTGGGGGAGGAGAGAATGGACAGTTTATCCAGCTTTTTCTTCGCGCGGATTTCGAGTACGATGCTCACCATCGTATTGATGAGGAAGATAAATACGAATAAGTACTGCGAAAAGGGGGCGTTTGCAAGGAGCAGCGCAATCGCCGCAATCGCGCAAAGCAGGTTGAAGCCCGTGCAAAGATTGCCTACGAAAATACTGCGGTAAGACTTAGAGTACTTTTTCCCCGATTTATTCACCAAGCCCTGTTCTACGCGTTCTTGCACCTGCGCGCGGGAAAGCCCCTCGCTTGCAAGGGCGTTAAAACGCTGAACGTCGGCTACGGGCGTAGGCGGTTTTTTCTTTTCTTTTTTCTTATGGAGCAGGGAGGCGAGCTTGCCTTCCTTTTCTTCGTGCTGTTCTTGGTTTTTCATGGTAAAAAACTCCTTATTGCCTACATTATAACACACGAATAGGAAAAATACAAGTTTTTTGCGTGAAAATCACAGGAAATCACGTTTAGGACTTTTCATTTAATTGCTTTTATTATACAAAAGTTGTATAATAGGGAAGATAAATCAAGTTTTTCGAGGTGTAACATGATTGATATTAACCTTATCCGCACGAATGCGGAACTCGTAAAAGAAAATATCCGTAAAAAATTCCAAGACCACAAGCTTCCCCTTGTGGACAAGGCGTTGGAATTAGATACCAAGCGCCGTGCCTTGATTGCGGAAGGGGACGCGCTCCGTTCGGCAAGAAACACTCTCTCCAAGCAGGTGGGTATGCTTATGAAAGAGGGCAAAAAAGAAGAGGCGGAAAAGGTAAAAGCACAGGTGAAAGCGGACGCGCAACGCCTCGTTGCTATCGAGAAGGAAAGCGAGGAAACGGAAGCCGAGCTGAAAAAGACGATGATGACCATTCCCAACATTATCGCGCCCGACGTGCCTTTGGGTAAGGACGACAGCGAAAACGTGGAGCTTAAGCGCTTCGGCGAAGCGTCCGTACCCGACTTCGAAGTGCCTTATCACTTGGATATTTTGGAAAATTTGGACGGTATCGACGTAGATTCCGCCCGCCGTACTTCTGGACAAGGCTTTTACTACCTCACGGGGGATATCGCAAGATTACACTCGGCGGTGCTTACCTACGCCCGCGATTTCATGATTGACAAGGGCTTTACCTACGTCATTCCCCCTTATATGATTCACGGCGATGTCGTTTCGGGGGTTATGAGCTTTGACGAAATGGAAAATATGATGTACAAGATTGAGGGCGAGGATTTATACCTCATCGGTACCAGCGAACATTCCATGATAGGCAGATTTATGGGTCAAATTATCGACGGCAAGAAATTGCCTATGGCGCTTACCAGCTATTCCCCCTGCTTCCGTAAGGAAAAGGGCGCGCACGGTATTGAAGAGCGCGGTATTTACCGTATTCACCAGTTTGAAAAGCAGGAAATGATTGTCGTTTGCCGTCCCGAAGAGAGCGAGGAATGGTACGAAAAGCTTTGGAGCTACACGGTAGAGCTTTTCCGTTCGATGGATATTCCCGTAAGACAGCTTGGCTGCTGTTCGGGGGATTTGGCGGATTTGAAATATAAGAGCTGCGACGTCGAGGCGTGGAGTCCCCGTCAAAAGAAATATTTCGAGGTCGGTTCTTGTTCTAACCTCACGGACGCGCAGGCGCGCAGATTAGCCATTCGTTATAAGGACGACGACGGCAAGGTGAAGCTTGCCCACACCTTAAACAACACGGTAGTCGCGCCTCCCCGTATGCTGATTGCGTTTATCGAAAACCATCTGCAAGCGGACGGCAGCGTGCGTATCCCCGAAGTGTTACAGCCGTATATGGGCGGGAAGACGGTTATTCTTCCTAAGAAATAAAGCGTGTATATGCGTCGCATTTCATCGTCAGGCTTGCGGTTTGCCTCGCTCGTTTACGGATTAGTAAACTCCCGTCGGCAAATCCGCGCCTTCCTTGAACTGCTCGCATCTACCCACTTTAAGTGCGTACTGAATCTATAAAAAGGAACGGCTGAGCCGTTCCTTTATCAAGTAATATGAAATATTTATTTTTCGATATTGAATGTTCGGTAGTATCCAAAAAAGCGGCGAAAATTTGCGCGTTTGGGTATTGCTTGACGGACGAAAAATTTAATATTCTTGAAAAAGAGGACTTGCTGATCAACCCGCAGGGCGGTTTTCATTTGACCGACAGAAAGGGTACGCAGGGACTCGTTTTGCCCTACGAATACGGCAATTTTAAAAAATACCCCGCCTTTCAAGAGTACGCGGAGAAAATTTATTCCCTGCTCCAAGATACGGATACCCTCGTCGTAGGCCACGCGACCATGAACGACGTGAAGTATCTCAACCTCGAAAGCCACCGCTTTTCCCTGCCTTCCTTCCGCTTCGACTTTGCGGACACGCAGTTTTTATATATGAACCGCGTGGGGGATTTTTCCAGACAGTTCGGCTTGGGGATTATCGCCAAGGAGCTGGGCGTGCAGTTCGTTGCCCACCGCGCCGTGGACGACGCGTACGCGACCATGAAAATCGCCGAGGCAATGTGCAAAGAAGAGGGGGAAACCGCCACCCTTTTCGACCTTTTGAAAAAATATCGAATCACCCTTGGCAGAATCGAAAACTACGAAATCACGCAAACGACCTCTGCGGGGCTTATCGACTACCGCGAGGCGCAGGAGCGCAAAAAAGGGGAAAGAGAACGCGCCAAAGCCGCGTTTTACCGCTTTATGGATAAGGAAAAACGCAAGCGCGCAAAAGAGGGCTTGCTCAAAAACCAAACGGTGTGCTTTTCCCACCCGTTGGAGTTGGATTTGCCCTTGTCCAAAAAACTCCTTTCGGCGGCGTTTGCCCAAGGCGCGTTTTTCACTTCCCGCGCCGAGGAATGCGATTTGTATATCTGCTTTGAGGGCGAGGGCGGTCAACGCTTAAACTCCGCAAAAGGCAAAGTGCTTACCGCGCAGGAATTTTCCGCATATTTGGGGGTATAAGCCTATGTTGCCTTCGAAATTTATAGAAAATATGAAAAAACAGCTTCCCGAAACCGAGTGGGAGGCGTTTTTTGCCGTGTATACGGAAAAACCCTATAAAGGGGTGCGTTTGAACCCGTTGAAAGGGGGTATGGACGGGTTGGAAGCCCGTTTGCCTTTCTTGGGCGAGGGGGTGCCTTGGGAGAAAAACGGGTTTTACACCGACCTTGAAAAGGTGGGGAGTTCTCCCTATCACGCGGCGGGCTTGTTCTATTCGCAGGAGCCGTCCGCTATGTGCGCCGCCCCGCTTTTAGAGGTAAAAGCGGGGGAAAGAGTGCTTGACCTTTGCTCCGCGCCCGGCGGAAAGGGTACGCAGCTTGCCTGCGAAATGGGCGGAGAAGGGATAATCGTACTCAACGAACCCGTCTTTTCCCGCGCGAAAATCCTTTCGCAAAACGTGGAGCGTATGGGGATAACCAACGCCGTGGTGTTAAGCGAATTACCCGAAAATTTGTCCGCGCTCTTTGCGGGATATTTTGATAAAATCCTCGTAGACGCGCCCTGTTCTGGCGAGGGTATGTTCCGTAAAAACGCCGACGAGGCGATAGGGGAATGGAACGAGGAAAATATCGCGCTTTGCGCCAAGCGTCAAGCCCATATCCTCAGCGAGGCGACGAAAATGCTCAAAGCGGGGGGCAGGCTGGCGTACTCTACCTGCACTTTTGCAACCGCCGAGGATGAGGGGCAGGTATGCGAATACTTAAAAAATCACCCCGAAATGCGCCTGATTTGCCAAGAGAAACTCTATCCGCATAAGGCAAAGGGCGAGGGGCATTTTGCCGCGCTGTTTGAAAAGAAAACGAAAACGGGGGAGTGGGATACCCGCTTGAAGGAGAAAAAGCTCTTTTGCCCCCGCGAGGCGGAAAAGACGTACAGGGAGTTTGAAAAAGCCTTTTTCAAGCAAACATACGCCCGCCGTTTGTACGAGGCAGGCGGGATTTTATACGAACTCCCCGAAGGCGTGTTCGACTGGAAGGGCTTGCAGGTGCTTAGAGCAGGCGTACGGCTTGGAGAAGTGAAAAACGGCAGGTTCGAGCCTTCCCACTCCCTTGCCTTGGCAATACGCAAGGAGGACTGCGCCAACCCCGTAGACCTAAAAGAAAACGACCCGCGCGTGGAAAAGTACCTGCGCGGAGAGAGTATCGAGGCGGATTGCAAAAACGGCTGGTGTCTAATTTGTATAGAGGGATATCCCTTGGGACTTGGCAAGGCGGTAAACGGCACGGTGAAAAACCACTACCCCAAAGCATTACGGAAACAATAAAAAAAGCACGGTTTTCAAAACCGTGCTTTTATCTTATCTAGGGTTATTTCTTTTTAGGGGAATAGCCTTTTTTCTTGCGTACAGATTTTACGATATAACGCACTGCAATGCTTATCACTGCCAAGAGGAGAACGCTCGCAACCGCAATCGAGCTTGCCAAAAGCCATACGTTTGCGCCGTCTTCCGTCGTTTCTTCGCTGCTGCTGTCTTCCGCGTTATCATCAGGTTTTTCCGCAGGCGTTACCTTTTTATCCGTCAAGGAGTAGTCCGCAAAAATGTTGTAGCTGCCGTCAGCATCTTGATAGAAGAGGTATGCAACGCCTTCCGTTTCTCCCGTGGAATCGTATTGCTTTTTGTAAAGGTTGCCGATTTCCTCGGTGTCGAGGCTTGCGTCGTATCTTACGAACTTATTGCTGTCGAAGTAGGAGAATACGCTTTCAAAATAGTCCGCGCCCTCGGCTTCCTTGCCGTCTTCCACCAAATCGAAGTTTGCCTCGCGGTAGTTGTAGTCGAATGCAACCAAGCCCGCTTCAGGCGTGCCGTTCTTCGTCGCGCTGTTCCAAACCTCTAAGCGGTAGTTTTTCGCCGTTTCGCCGATGTTGAGATAGAAGGTTACGCTTACCCATTCGCCGTTCGTGGAGATATTTTCCACCTTGAGTTCTTTATTTGCAAGGGCGGTGTAACGCGCGGTAAGTTTGTTTTCCGTAACGAGGTCTGCAAGGTTCAGCACTTTCACGCCGTTGCCGTTATCTTCGGTGTAATAAGCCCCGTCGTGGAGATAGAACGCCTCTCTGTTCCAAGTATAGTCGTGATATTCGTGGCTTGCGCCGTTTTCCGCAACGAGAAGGTTACCGTCGCCGTCCTTTTCCGTGTATGCGTTAAGGTTTGCGAAATAACCGTTCTTTTGTTCTTCAGTGAGTGCGTTGTAGCCGTTCCAGTTCTTGTTTGCTTTGTACAAGCCGTTGGATTGCAGCTTAAACGCAACCTGCGTACCTTTCTTGCTGGAATCGCCCGTGCAGATATTGCCGTCTTTGTCGTACCAGAAGGTAAGTGTTCTGCCGATAGACAAAGCGTTTTGGTAGCTGCCGTCGTCCGCGTCGATGAGATATACGGAAGCCTTTGCCCCGCCCATCGTCTTCACGCGAAGGGTGATTGCCTTTTCACCGCCGCTTGCCGTCGTCTTTGTGCCGATGAAGCCGTAGGACTTCGTCATACCCGTCTTATTCCAAATCATAAGGGGCTGGGTAGCGTCGCCGAATACTGCGTTCCAAACCTTATCCGCCGCCGTTTCGCTCGTAAGGGATTGAATACCCGTAAGCCATTCTGCGCCCGCGCTTGCGGTAAGAACGTCGGCAAAATGTTCCTTATTTAAAAGGCCTGCGTTTTTGTACGCGTTGATTTTACGCTTCTCTTCTTGTGCGTCAGGAGTATCGTTGGGGTCGGGAAGGCTTACGCGATAGTTGTCGCTGTAAACGCCCTTGTAGTTCGCAGGGTCGCCAAGCCCGACTTCCAAAGCGTTATCGGGTACGCCTTTCACGCTGTCAAAGCCTTTATTGCCCGCGCCTTCTTCTTCCGCAACGCCTTCCTTTAAAGTGATAAGCTGCGCATACGTGCTGCTCTTTACGCTTTCGTATTCCTGCTCGCTCATAGCGTAGCTTTCAAAGCCCGCAAACGCCGCGAAGCCGGCAACGAAGGCATCCTTCGAGGTGTTGGCGTCGATATCGGTAGGGCCATAGTTGAATTTCAATTTGAAAGAGCTGCTTGTCAACTCTTCGTCAAGCTCAACGAAGAAGAAACATTTTTGCCAACCGTCGTAAACGTTTTCAGTATCGCCGATCTTTACGCCTTCGATATCGTAAATATTAAGAGAGGTAAACGCCGTTTCTTCCAAGCCGTTTACAAGCGTTACGCCTGCGCCCGTACCCGAAGAGAGGTCGGAAGTCTTTACGAAGAAGGAAAGCGCCATATACGCGGGTTTATCCGTCGTGCCGTCGTCCGTATCCAACGCAAAGCTGAAAGAGGATTCCGCCGTGTACGCCGTACCGTTTGCGGAAAGGAGCATATAAATATTCTGTTCCGTCAAGGTATCGAGGAAGTAGTTGCCGTCCTCGTTGGTATCGCCTAAGAAATTGTCGTAGATGACTTCAAGGTAGTTATTGCTTGCCTTTGCCGTTTCGATAGCCTGTCTGTTATCAAACAGCGCGGTAACGTCGTTGGTATTTGCGTCGGGGTTGACGCCGTTCAAGTTACTGCTAACCGTGCTGGTCGTAGCGGTAGCCGTAACGCCGTTAAAGATAGTTGCGGTTTGCTGCGTCCAGTCGGTAGGGTCGCCGAAGAAGTTGAGCGCAAATTTCTTTTGGCTGTCCTTGTACGCGTTAATCGTTTTGGTTGCTTTGTCGTCGTCAAGGTCGGCGATATACGCGGAGTCAAGCCCTTCGATGCCTTCGTCAAAAGCCTCGTTACTAATAAGCTCGCAGCGGATATCGTCGAAGAAGGCGTAACCGTTTACGTATTCGTATCTGTCCGTACCGCCGCCTTGGCCAAGTCCAAGCACGATAGAGAAGGTGGTGTCGGCATAAGCGGTACTCTTCAAATAGAAAGTATATTGTGCCCAACCGTTATTTTCCGTAACGTCTGCGGTGTTGATATTTTTAACCTCGTAAGCGTCGAGGGATTTTGCGCCGACCGAGTGGGTGATTTGGATATACGCGCCCCTATTTACTGCTTTTTGCGTGTCGCCGCCTGTCGTGGAGGTTTGCAAATTCGCCGTCTTTACCCAAACGGAGACGCTTGCCGCCGTGCCTGCGGGTACGGTAACGGTAGACGAGCAAGAATACTTTTGCGCAAGACCTATCGTTTTATTCGAAGCCGAGGTGGAGGTAGGGTCGGGGTTTTCGTTGTGAATCATAAGGATATTCGTATTGTCCTTATTATCCTCGTAGCCTTCCGCGCCTTCAACCCAGTGGGTCTTGGGGTTTGCAACCGTCGGGACGTCTCTTTCGATAATATTCAGCTTTTGGTATTTTTCAAAATCGTTAGCGATATCGCCGTCGGGATTTCTTTCTTCCCACGCCTCGTAGAAGACGAGCTTGTCCTTTGCGGTAAAGTTATCCCACGCCGCAATCGCCGCAGCGTCGTCCATTGCCTTAATCGCATCGTCGGTGTAGGTGTCGTTGTCTGCGATATAGCTGTCCCATTCCGCCGTGTCTACGATACCGCTTTTCGCCTTGGAAGAGGCGGACGAACCCGAGGATGAGGTGTTAAGCGAGGAAGTCCAGCCCGTAACGGAAGTGCCGATAACGTTTTTACCGTCGTTTTTATTAAAGGTTTCAAAGTCGCTGTTTTTGATAAGACCCGTGTCCTTGACTTCGTCGTTGTCGTCGGTAGCCGAGCTGTCCACGGAGGAAGAAACGGAGGACGAGGAATCGTCCGCGTCGGTACAGGACGCGAACGCCGCGCCTGCAGTCGATACCATCATCAGCGATAAGAGAAGGGCAAGAAGCTTGCTCTTTTTGGTGTTGTTCTTTTTCATATAACCACCTTTGGTTTTTATTGCGTTGTTCTGCATTTTCGTGAAAATGGGTAAACTCCCACAATTCGCGATTATGCACTCTACTATTTTAATACAAAATCCGTCCAAACGCAAGCGTTTACGAAGTAAAATACAAGAAAAAGTTTGATATTTTGCAAAAATCTGCGCAATATATATTGTATATATGGAAAAATTAGTAAAACAAAGGGGAAAAGGAATACTCTGCGGAACGCTTCTCGGCGGGGCGAACAGCCTGTTCGGGGGCGGGGGCGGTATGATAGCCGTACCCTTGCTCGTCAAAACGGGCTTGGATGAAAAACGGGCACACGCTACGGCGATTTTGCTGATTTTGCCCGTTTCCCTGCTTTCGTTCGTGTTATACGCGATACGGGGCTTTTACGACCCTCAGGTGCTTATCCCCACGGCGATAGGGGTAACCGCAGGCGGGGTTTTGGGCGCAAAGCTTTTGGGGAAATTGCCCGTCAAGGCAGTGAATATTACCTTTGCCGTACTGCAGGCAATCGCGGGCTTTTTTTTATTTTTTGGGTGAGTTATGAGCTTTTATCTGTATCTGCTATTGGGCTTTCTCGGCGGGATACCCGCAGGTATGGGTATGGGCGGGGGTACGGTAACGATACCCCTGCTCGTACTCGTTGCGGGCGTGGAGCAAAAAATCGCGCAATGCGCCAACCTGTTCGCTTTCCTGCCTATGAGCGTTTTTGCACTAAAAACGCACGCGGAGAATAAACTGTTACAAACGCGCGGAATATTATGGATAATCCTGCCCGCGCTTGCTTTTTCGGCTTTGGGGGCTTGGGCGGCGGCGGTTTTGCCCTCGCAAATACTCAAAAAGGGGTTCGGGGCGTTTTTGATAGGACTGGCGGTAAACCAAGCGAGAAAAACGATTGACAACCCCTCGTAAATATGCTAAAATACGGCTGTTATGCAAAAATACAAGTATATTTTATTTGATTTAGACGGCACGCTGATTTATTCCCATCCGGGGATTTACGCTTGCTTTTATCACGCCTTAGAGAAAATCGGCTGGCAGCCGCCGACTGCGGAGCAGTTAAAGCTTTGTATCGGGCCGAGCCTTATGTATTCCTTCCAAAACTACTACGGCATGGACGAAAAAACGGCGTGGAAAGCCACGCAAATCTACCGCGAGGAATACGGCAGAACGGGGGTATTGCAAAACGAACCCATTCCCGGCGCGGTCGAGCTTTTGCGGGATTTGAAAAACGCGGGCTATAAGCTTGCGATGGCGACCTCTAAGCCCGAAAAATACGCCCGCCAGATTGCGGATAGATTTGGGTTCTCGGCGTATTTTTGCGTACAAACGGGCTGTGGGTTTGACGGCAGTTTTCCCACCAAAGCGTCCGTTATCGAGGAAACGATGAAACGGGCAGGGGCAACGGCAAAGGAGTGCCTTATGGTCGGGGACAGAAAGCACGACAGCGAGGGCGCAAAGGAGATGGGCGTGGACTGCGCTTTACTTAAAATCGGCTACGCGGAAAGCGCGGACGAATACGAAAAGGCAACCCCTAAGTATATCTTTGACGGGTTTGACGAATTAAGGGAATTTCTTATAAAAAAGGACGGCTGAGCCGTCCTTTTTTGTGATATTTTTATTTTGCAAAAGAGCAAAATATGAAAAATTTTAACATCTTTCAAGAAAAAATATTTTTTGAGATAGCTTATGGAAAAAATTCCCTTTTCTATGGTATAATATATACAATAAATATTTATTTTTCGGAGGAGAGAAATGAAAAAACTCAAGAAGTACTAGTTTTCAACGTTGGCACTTGTCCTGACGATGGTCGTTGGGGCATATTATGCGCTTAGTTGTTTCTTTTCGGTAAAGCGTGAAGAAGTAATCGCAAGCGTAAGAACTGTTCAATTAAACGATACTGAAATGGATTATCAAGCAATATTGAACGAATTTGAGGATTCCGAATTGACCACGGAAGGCTCGCTCACAACCTTTACGGGTTATCAAACCCTTAATTCTTCGCTTTTTGAGGGAATTGACAACGTAAGCGAAAGCGATGTTGAAGTTTTAGACGAGTGTAACGTTGGATATAAGTTTACATATGACTACGAAAATGGCATAGTAACGATTTGTGCGGAAATGAATAATGAGCATGGTGAAATTGAAATTGATGAGATGTCAGGTATGGCATTTCTAAATGACAATGATGAAATTGATGCGATTTTCATGATGGAAGAAGGCGAGAATATTTTGCTTAGCGATTTACGTGATGCGGGCATGATTAATAATGCGGGCTGGCTGTCGCGGGTGTTTGAAGCAGTAGTAGTTGCAACAACGACAGTTGTGGCAACGGTAGCTACAGTTGTTACTGCAACCGCTGGGGCGGCTGCAACCGTGGCTGTTGCAGTTGCTTCCACAGTTGCGTATAATAAGCAAGAACAAGCACAAGCGGATAAAAATTATGAAGCTAATAAAAAGCTTGATAATACAGTATCAGGGGTAATTAACGGTCAAAGTAATTATAAAGATTGGAAATTTGGTGCGAAAACCTTTGATTATAATGGTTGTGGAGTTATAGCTACTTATAATGTAATGACTTTACTGGGACACAAGGTAAAATTGTCTGAAATTGCTTATGAGTTTGAAAGCAAAAAAGGTACTTTTGTATGGGGCTTGTTTGGTACAGACCCCTCGCACCCTTATGAGTATTTCAAAGAAAAGGGAATAAAAGTTGAGCAATATCTTAGTTATAGCAAATATGAGAAAGCTTTTAGGAATATGAACACAAATCAATGTGCGATGGTTTGTTTTTGGAATAATAAGAAGAATATAAAAGAGGGTGCCCATTTTGTGGCGGTCAAAAAAAATGCGAACGATAAATATGAGGTTTTTAATTATGAAAATAATAATCAATACTCAAAAACATTTACAAGTTTATCTGCAATTTTAGCTAACAAAAAGATGATAGTTGGACTTATAGTTGGATAATATCAGATTTAGATGTTTAAGATTGGAGAAAATATATGCCCAAATTAAAGCAAAGATTGAATCTTTTTTTATTCTTAATATTTTTTTTAATATTAGTTTTATTCAATGCTTGTACTCCTGCTTGGGTAAATAAGCAACAAGAGTTGAAAAATGTGATTTGGAAAACGGAAGACACAACCGAAAATATGCTAACTTTGGAATTTCTTGTTTTGCAGGACAATGCGAACCATTTTGGTTATATTGAGTATAATAACCAGAGATATGAAATTTCACTTGACTGGGGAAATAGCAGTTTTGATATTTGTGCAGTGAATTACTATGGTCAGCGTCAACCGGAAACAACGGTAGTAGGTGGTGGGTATAACATTTTAGATGATACCCAAGTCGAGCTTGAAATTCTTTACGACTATTTATTTAACGGAGCACTTGTTGATAAACGCATTACAGTAAAAGCAACTGCCGTTGACCCGAAAAACTATGGTGCATTTGATAGGCATGAGCTGCGCTGGCAAAACGAAAGCGTAGGATTGGAGTTTTTCGTTTATCAATGTTATAGGCGATTTGGCGTAGGCACGTGCAATATTGCAGAAGAAGAAAGAGCTATCGTATTCTATTGGCGGGAAAATAACCGTTTTGAAATATTCGAGTTGATAGGCGGGGTGCAGAGTGAAACTTGTTTGTTGTCGGGTACTTACACGGATGATACCGAAAACAGCGTAACTTTGCAATTCGAAGCCAACGAAATATTTGATGGGTTGTCGTCCCTTTCTTTGGAAATAGGAGATTCTTGGATAGACGATCCGGATGAATATTGGTATCCTGCCGAATAAAAGGTGCGGAAAGCGCGGACGAATACGAAAAAGCAAACCCCGAATATATCTTTGACGGGTTTGACGAATTAAGGGAATTTCTTATAAAAAAGGACGGCTGAGCCGTCCTCTTTTGCGATATGTTTATTTTGCAAAAGAGCAAAATATGAAAAATTTTAACATCTTTCAAGAAAAAATATTTTCTAATATTTTTTATGGAAAAATCTTCCTTTGCTATGGTATAATATATACAATAAATATTTATTTTTCGGAGGAGAGAAATGAAAAAACTCAAGAAGTACTGGTTTTCAACGTTGGCACTTGTCCTGACGATGGTCGTCGGGGCATACTATGCGCTTAGTTGTTTCTTTTCGGTAAACCGTGGAGAAGTAAACGCAAGCGTAAGAACCGTTCAATTAAGCGATACCGAAATGGATTATCAAGCAATATTGAACGAATTTGAGGACTCCGAGCTGACCACGGAAGGCTCGCTCACAACCTTTACGGGTTATCAACCCCTTGATTCTTCGCTTTTTGAAGGAATCGATAACGTAAGCGAGAGCGACGTCGAAGTCTTAAAAGGGTGCAAAGTAGGTTATAAGTTTACATATGACTACGAAAGTAATATTGTAACCCTTTATGCTCAAATGCAAAACGAGTTTGGCGAATTGGAAATCGATACGCTTAGCGGGGTTGGATTTATCAACGAGAAAGGCGAAATTGACGCAGTAATGAACGTAGAGGGCGAAGGCATTTTGTTAAGCGAAATGCGCGATGCAGGAATGATTCAAAACTGCGGTTGGTTTGCCAAGGCGGTTAAAAAGGTTGCCCAAACCGTGATAAACGTAGCGGTAGCGGTCGTGGCGGCGACAGCAGCCGTAGCCGCTACCGCTGTGGTTGTTGCTGGGGTTGGCACTGTGGGGGTAGCCGCCGCTGCAACAATTGGTACATATGCATTGGCTACTGCAGCTGTGGCGGCAGGCGTTATGCTTACAGTAGATATGTGGGAAGCTTCCTACCCTGGTATTAAGATTAATAAAGTTAAAAACATTACATATGCTACATGGGATGAAAAAACTAGAGAGGCTATAAGGGATATTGTTCTTACCAACAAAAAAAGCTCGGGAGACCCTGCAATATACTTTGAATGTGTTGGTAATTCCAATAGACCGACAAAAGTTAGGGTGGATAAACCGTACACATCTGTTGAAATGGCGAGTTTAATGTCTACGCAAGGTAAAAGTTCGGTAACCTATTTGCAAGATGATGCTATGTCAGTAATAATGGCGGCTGTGCCTGTGGGGTATCCTATATTCCTTGATGTGCCCACCAATGAAGGGGGCGTTCCACATTATCAGGCAATAGATATTTTAAGCGCTAATTATAGTGCAGAACGTCCTGTCGAGGAAAATCCTCGTTACAAAGTTGCAGGTAACACATTACATTCTTTTTGGGAGAAATAATGCTTATGTATAGTTTTATAGGCTCATTTAATAAAATTAAAAATCATCGTGATTGTGAGTATTGTAAAGACGAATACGGAATGGAATATCATTTTGATCATGAAGCTTATAAAAAAGTATCTTTGCAAATTAAAACCTTGCTTGGTAACAAAGAAAAATATACGGGGCAAGAGGCTTTTCGTTTTTTTCAAAAACAATTTGCAGCTTTTCCTATTGACATTCATCGCTATTTTGATTATATCGGTATAACTTCGGTTGGGATGGATTCCTTTGTCAAATATAATCGTTTAAAAGACTCTGATTTTTTAGATTTAGAGGGGTTTGAGCAATTTTATTCTTTCCTTGGAGGAAAAGAAAAAAACTTGGTGTTTGTCATTGATACGGTTAATAATACTTTTTTACAGGATAAGTATCCTGAAATCGAGGAGTTCAAGAAAAAACAAATTAATCGTATGCAACACTATGGTCGGGTTGTGAAAGAAATCGACGGTTGGTGGTTATATACTAATGAAGGAAAAACTTCAATTGGCGGTATCGAGCGAAACATTATTATTGCCATTGGGTCATTTGACGGCACAACTATTAATTCCATGAAAACCTTATCAGGAAGTGGTCAACTTGCCGATGTTGAGTATGCTCTGGAATTTTTCCGCTTGCATAGTTAATAATTATAAAGCATAAAACATAAGTAGTTTGTTATGAAAAACAAAAGCAAAAATATTTTAATCAGCGTAGGAATAGCGGTAATGTTAATTGCCGCTATTCTTTGCGCGGTGTTTATTCCTGCGCCAAAACCGAGCAAAATTTATCAAAACAACTTGCAGAGTATCGTAGAGGTAAAGGCGTCAAGTGAAACCGTAGGCGAAAGCTTTGGTACGGCGGAATTGATTAATAAAGACGGTACGCTTATCACCAACGCCCACGTAGTAACCTATACGCAATTAGGGACGGTGAATGTGTTTGAGGAGTATTCAATTCGCTTTGCAACGGAAGAGGAATATCGAAAAGCGGAGCTTGTTAAATACGATACAGCGTTGGATATTGCCGTTTTAAGATTGGTGGATATATCCTGCAAATTTATTCCCATGAAGTTGGGAGATTCGTCCGCTTTGCGTAGCGGGGATAAGGTGTATGCAATCGGTAACGCGGTAAACTACGGATTATCCTTATCGCAAGGTATGATAGGCATACCTTTGATAAAGATAGAGTATGCAGGTGTTATTCGAGAAGTAATACAATGCGATTTGACGATAGCCGAAGGAAACAGTGGCGGCGCGTTATTGGATGAGCGAGGGCGTTTGGTGGGGATAACCACCTTTCGCACGAAAGATAACGCGGGAAACGTGATTTACGGGCTTGCGTATTGTATTCCTATCCATATCGTTATGGAATACGTGGAAAGCGTGGATTAAATTAAAGACAATTGAAACAATATGCCCCCAAAGGTTGGACAAACCTTCGGGGGTATAGCATCAACGTGCTACCTATTCATAACTTTTTTACGAAGTAAAAACTTCACCATAACATTTCCCCATAAGGTAAAATTGCACGAAAAAAAGCGCTTTTTTTGTCAAGAAAGAAAGAATTTTAAGAAAAAGCGAAAAAATTTTTAAAAAGGGTATTTACAAAACGGGTTTTATGTGGTAAACTATGGGAAAAATTAGAATGGGAAAGAAGGCATACTCTTCTATGCCTTTGCCAGATACATATACACGCAAAGCCTTGCCGATAAAAAGGTAAGGGAGGACAGACTAAAAAGAGGTGTAAAGTGGAAAAAATAGGGATTATCGATTTAGGCTCGAATACGGCGAGGCTCGTCATCGTAAACATGTTTGCGGACGGGCATTTTATGGTCGTGGACGAGCTCAAAGAAAGCGTCCGTTTGGGACAAGATATGGATAGGGACGGGTTCCTCAAGCCCCAAAGAATTGCGGAGACGATTAAGACCTTGAAAATGTTCAAGCGTCTTTGCGACGCAAGCGGGGTAGAACGCATTATCGCCGTCGGCACGGCGGCGGTTCGCCGCGCAAAAAACCAGCGTTCCTTCTTGGACGAGGTACAGGTAAGCTGTAATATCACCATTCGCGTGCTTTCGGAAGAGGAAGAGGCGTTCCTTGTTTACCGCGGAGTTATCAATTCTATGGATATCCCCAAGGGCTTGATTTTGGAAATCGGCGGGGGCAGCACGAAGATTATCTACTATAATAGAAGAAACGTACTCGGCTATGCGACCTTGCCCTTTGGCGCGGTTACCTTGACCGACCTGTTTGCAAACGACGCTTCGCCCGAACAGTCCGCGCTCCATATCGAAGAATTTTTCACCGAACAGCTTAAAAAACTGCCTTGGCTTGCCGAGGTAGACCCCGAAACGCAAATGATAGGGGTAGGCGGTTCGTTTAGAAACTTGTTCAAAATCAGCAAACTCGTAAGAAAGTATCCTATGGATACCGTACACAACTATAAGATTGCAACCGAGGATTTCTTGGGCATTTACGATATGCTCAAAATGCTCGACGTGGACAAGCGTAAGAAAATCAAGGGGCTTTCGCCCGCCCGCGCGGATATTATGCCCGCGGCGATGGCTATCGTAAAATCCTTCGTCAACCATATGAATATCGAAGGCTTTACAATCAGCAGTTCGGGGCTTAGAGAGGGGCTTATGGTCAACACTGCCCTGCCCATTACGCTGGAAAAGCCCATTTCCGACGTACTCAACTACTCCCTTGACCGCTTGGTGAAATATTACGGGTGCGACCCCAAGCACGTGGAAAACGTACTTATGCTTTCGGTACAGCTTTTCAAGCAGCTCCGCGTGCTGCATAAATTCCCCCGTCCGTACTTAAAGGTACTTAAAATTGCGGCGAGTCTGCACGATTGCGGTATGAACACGCAATACTATAGCCACGCAAGACATAGCTGTTATACCATTTTGAACTCCACGATTTACGGTGCAACGCATAGAGAAATCGTTTTGGCGGCGTTCGTGGCGGGCTGTCATAACAAAGAGGACGTGCCTATGGCGGACTGGCAAAAGTACAAGGGTATCGTTGGCGAGGAGGACTTGGACGCAGTCAAAAAGCTCGGCGTGCTTCTCCGTATCGCGGAAAGCTTGGATAGGTCGCATTCGGGAGTCGTAACAGGCTTAAACTGCGACGTTTTGGGGGATTCGGTGATTATGAAAACCCTGCTTTCCGGCGACGCAACGCTGGAAATCGCCGACGCGGAAAAGGCAAGCGTCGAATTTAAGAGAGCCTTCAAAAAGAACCTCGAAATTCTTTAACAAAGAGCCGTCAAACGACGGCTCTTACTACATATGCTATGGAATGGATTTTAGCAAGCGCTTCTCCGCGGCGCAAGGAACTGTTTGCGGAAATCGTAAAAGACTTTGACATTATTCCCGCCAAGGGCGAAGAAACTGCGGACAAAAACCACACGCCCGCGGGGCTTGTCTGCGCGCTCGCCGTTCAAAAAGCGGAAGAGGTCGCGTCCCTGCCTTGCGCAAAGGGCAAAGCAGTGCTCGGCGCGGACACGGTGGTAGCGTATGGGGGAGAAATCCTCGGCAAACCCAAAAACGAAGAGGACGCTCGGCGTATGTTAACCTTGCTTTCGGGTAAGGCACACGAGGTCTACACGGGGATTTGCGTGCTCTACCCCGCGAAAGAGGGCTATAAAAAAATATGCGAGGCGGTTTGCACGAGGGTGCATTTTAATGCCCTGTCGCAAGAGCAAATCACGGCGTATATTCAAAGCGGTTCGCCTATGGATAAGGCTGGGGCGTACGGTATTCAAGACGGCGGCTTGGTGGAGCGCATAGAGGGCAGCTTTTCCAACGTGGTCGGCTTGCCGGTAGAGGCTTGCAAAGAGATAATAAACGGTATTCAACCCATACCTGCCCCCATCAAAGGAGAAAAAAATGATTAAACTTGCAATCGATTTAGGTTCTTCCGTAACCAAGATATACCGCGCGGATACCAACAGCGGTATCGTGCTTGCCGAGCCTTCCTGCGTGGCAGTTTCGGGCGAGGACGGCGAGATTAAAGCCATCGGTAAAGAGGCAAAAAATTTAATCGGCAAAACGGCGGAGTTTACAAAAATCGTCTACCCCGTTTACGAGGGCGTTATCGTAGATATGCGCCTTGCGGTGGCGATGCTTATCGCCTTTTTATCCCGCATTGGGATAAAGAAAAGCACGCTCAAACGGGCGCAGGTGCTTATGAGCGTGCCGTGCGGGCTTTCGGGGAAACGGTTTGCGGAATATCAGCAGCTTGTAGAGGATTGCGAGTTAAGAAAGGTTCGTTTTGTGGAGCAGCCCTATCTTTCCGCGCTCGGTGCGGGGGCGGTAATCAGCGATACCGACCCTATCTTTTGCTTGGATATCGGCGGCGGGGTAACCAACGCCGCGGTCATTTCGGCAAACGGGATTATTTCGGGGCTTTCCATCAACGTCGGCGGGAATAATATGGACGCGAATATCATTTCCAAAATCGCAGCCAACAATTCCCTGCTTGTCGGGGCGTTAACGGCGGAGAGGATAAAAAACGAAATCGGGTCGCTTTCGGTCAGCGCGCTGGGGACTATGGTCGCGGAAGGCAGCTCTACGGAAACCTGCCAGCCCGCGTCGACTTCCGTGCAGGCGGCGGATTTGACCGAGTGCATACGCGTGTATATCAATAAGGTAATCGAATACGCGGCGGGCGTGCTGTGGCAGTTACCTGCCGAGGTTGCGGCGGCGGTCAATCGAAACGGCGTATACCTTTCGGGCGGGGTTATGAAAATTTCCCAAGTCCCGCAGTATATCGGGGCAAAGCTGAATATGCGTTATCACGTCTGCGAGGAACCGCAATTCGCCACCGTTTTAGGCGGCGGCGTCCTGTTGCAGGATAGAGAACTGCTGGGTAGCTTTGCAAAAAAAGAGGAATAAAAAGAAAAAACGAAGGCTCTTATATATAATGTAGAGCCTTTTTCTTTTCTAAAAAAAATTCTAAAAAATTTAAAAAAATTTTAAAAAACCTATTGACAAACGCTGATTTTATGCTATAATAAAGGTACAAAAGAAAGAAAGCAACAAAAAATGTTAATTTCTTTCATATGATAAGGGGTAAAAACCGATGAACTGATAAGGGGGAGCTGGTGAGCTCAAGGTCGCCGTAGGGACACGGCAGAAAAACTAAAAAAGGAGGGTACGAAAAGCGATGATTCCTTCCCACAGTGAGGCGGACGCCTAATAAACACGATTACACCCATTCACGAAAGAACCGTGAGCGAGGCAATGGGGAGTTGACGAATTCCCGGTAGGCACTCGACAAGCCGCAGGCAGGTGAAAGCGTGAATGAACAGTAGGCTAACGGAAAGGATTTGACGAAATTCAAGAAGAAGCCAAAGAATGCGGGAGAAACCGCAAGAACGAAAAGCGGAGGTACACGGGAATGATTTGTGTAACTTCAAGAAAAACCGATACGAAAGAGGATACTCCAACGTACAGGTAAACCCCTAACGACGGGACGTCGTAAGGACAATTTGTTAAAGGAGGTACGAGGGAAATGATTTTATTCCATTCGGCAAGAAGGTACTTTAACAAAGAAGACAAAGCGAGGTAAAATCCAATGAACCAAGCAAGTGAGGAATGCAAGTAAATACAATCCGTAAAAGGTAAGAGCGCGAAAAGATACGGCGCATTGAAATTGAGTTCAAAAAGAAACGGATTCAACGCAAAAGTGCATTCTTAAAACTGAATAACGAAGATAATTCTCCTGTCAGGTTGGCAGGAGATTATTTTTTCAAGTTGACAACACGCCCGTCCGCGTGCTATAATAGAAAAAAGGAGTTTTTATGTTAAAGCTGATTCATTGTGCGGATATCCATCTTGGCTCGAAAATGGAAGCCAAGCTGACAAAAGAAAAAGCGGACGAAAGGCGGGCAGAGGTGAGAAAAACCTTCCACCGCTTAGTGGAGTACGCCAAAAAAGAGGACGTGCGCGCGATTTTGCTCGCGGGCGATATTTTCGATTGCGACAGACCCTTGAAAAGGGACAAGGAATTTTTCTACGACGTGGTCAAGGGCAATCCCGAGCTGGATTTCCTCTATCTTCGCGGTAACCACGACGGTGAGGAGTCCTATACCGAAGAAGGAATAACCAACCTCAAAACCTTTTCAAACGAGTGGACGGTATACGAATACGGCGATACGAGCGTATACGGCATCGAGCTTGTAAAGGAAAACGCGCTTTCCCTGTACTCCACCTTTAAGGCGGACGGGCATAGAAAGAATATCGTTATGCTCCACGGGCAGGTAGGCGCTTCGTCGGGCGCGGACAAGATAAATACGGCGAAATTTGCGGAAAAGCATATCGATTACTTAGCCCTTGGGCATATCCACTCGTACAGCCAAAATAAGCTGGACGATAGGGGTATGTACGCGTACAGCGGTTGTTTAGAGGGCAGGGGCTTTGACGAAACGGGCGAAAAAGGGTTCGTTTTGTTAGAGGTCGGCGAGAAGGTCAACAGCCGTTTTATCCCCTTTGCAGAGCGTACGGTTTGCGAGGAATTCGTGGATATCTCGCTTGCGCAAAACGCCTACTCGGCATACCAAGCGGTAAAGGCGCAGGTAAAGTTCAATCCTAAAAATTTGTACCGTATTCATCTTATCGGCGAAATCGATTTCGACAACGGCGCGCTTAGCGAGGATTTGGAAAAGCTTCTTGCAAACGACTGTTATTTCGTATCCGTCAAGGACGGCACGCAAAGGAAAATCGATTTGACCGCGTACGAGGGGGATATTTCCCTGCGCGGGGAGTTTATCCGCGCCGTATCCGGGCATACGGAGTGGAGCGAAGAGAAAAAACGGCAGGTCATCGCCTTAGGGCTGAGGGCGCTGTCCGGGCGCGAGGTGGAATGATGAAGCTTATTTCCTATCATATTGAAAATTACGGAAAAATCCACGGTGCCGACGGGAGCTTTGCAGAGGGTTTGACCAGTCTTTGCGAGAAGAACGGGTACGGGAAAACCACGCTGGCGTCCTTTATCAAGGCGATGTTTTACGGCTTGCCTACCTACACAACGAAAACCAAGGCGTTTGACGACAGACAGCATTTCTATCCCTTTAACGGCGGAAAGTTCGGGGGCAATCTTACTTTTGAGATGCAGGGAAAAACCTATAAAATCGAACGGTTTTTCGACAAAAAAAGCAGTAAAGGCGACGAGCTTAAGGTCTACCAAAACGGCGCGCCGTATTTTGGCTTCGGGGAAGAAATCGGCAGGGAAATTTTCGGCTTGGACGAGGACGCTTTCAAAAAGACGGTGTTTATTACCGCCGATGAAATCGAAATTTCTTCCACCCAGAGCATCAACGAACGCTTGCACGGGGATATCGCCTCGTTCGGCGAGGACGGGGACTGCGAACGGGCAATCGAGGCGTTGGACAAGGTGAAGAAGGAACTCAAAGCCGCGCGCGGAAACAACGACCTCATCAGCAATCAAAAACAGCGGGTTTTGGAACTGTCCGCGCAGATTAGCAACCTCAATGATATGAGCGAGGGCTTGCAAGAAGAATATTTGGAACGCGAACGCCTGCAAAAAGCCCTTGAAACCCTTGAAAAAATGCAAAAGACGGCAAACGAGCGCAATCTCGTCTTGCAAAAATGGGAAACGGCGGAGCGTATGGAACGCCAAGCGAACGAAAAACGCGTCCGCTTTCGGGAAATCCACGCCAAGTACCCCCACGGTATCCCCACCGAGGAAGAACGGGCGCGCTTACGCGAATGCGTAGAGGAAAAAAGCTCGCTTACGGGAGCCATCAACGCCCTTTCGTTTGGGCATGAAAAAGAAGCCGCCCTGCAAGCCTTAGAAGAAAAATTTCGCGGCGGCTTGCCTACGGAAGAGGCTTTGGACGGGGTACAGGCGGGTATACATACGGCAAACGCCCTTCTTGCGGAAGAGGAGAGCTTAAAAAACCGTACGAAAACGCAAAAGGAACAGCTTTTAGAGGGTAAATTTTCTTTGCGCGCGCCAACCGAGCAGGAGTTAGAGCAAATGCGCCGAACGGCGCAGGAATACAAAGCCGCCGATATGAAAATCAAAACGGTTTCCGCAAACCTTTTATCGGCTTCCCAAACGGTGAAAAAGTCTTCGGTTTGGTCGATTGCGCTTGTGCTTGCCGTAGCGATGGCGATTGCGGGCGGGGAGTTGCTATTCGTCTATCCCCCGATAGGCGCAGGGGTGCTTGCCTGCGCGGCGGCGGTACTCGTCGGGGGGATTGTTCACCTGAAAAAGGGCGTGAACCAGACCATGCCCCCCTCGAATATGAATACGGAGCTTGTAAAACTGCAAGCCGAGCTGAAAACGGCGGAAGAAAAGCTCCGCGCGTTCACCGTACCCTACGGGTATTACGGGGGCGCTGGCGCGCTGTATGATTGCGCGAGCCTTGAGGAAGATTTGACGGCGTATAACGACTATTTGCAAGCGGAAAAAGCGCGGGCAGCCAAAATTTCCGCGCTTGAAGCGCGAAGACGGGCTTTGCAAGACGAGCTTTCCGTCTTTTTCGCGGACTACGGAGAAAGCGCGGAAAACGGGCAAAGGGCGGTCAACGCTCTGCGTTCGGCTTTACAAAACTATAAAACCCTGCGCGCGGACAAGCAAGAGGCGGCAAAAAGCGGAGAGGGGTTGCGCCTGCGCCAAAAGGACAACGAAAGACAGACTGCCGAAATCCTTGAAAAGTACGGATTTTCCCCGTCGGTGGCTACCATGGACGGGTTGAAAGGGCTTGAACTGGACTGCAAAGCGCTTTTGGACGCGAGAAAGGAAGGAGAAACGCTGGTGAAAGCCCTTGCCGAATACAAGGCGCAAAACGGCTTAAACGAGCGTCCCGAAAGCGAGAAAGAGGACTTAGACGAGTTACACGCCCGCTTATCCGCGGTGAGAAGAAATCTTGCCGATTGCGATAAGCGTATCGCGGAAACGGAACGCTACGTGGAAAAGCTGCCCGATTATCAAAGCGCGCTCGAATGCGCGGAAGAAAAGCTTAAAGACTATAAGGAAAAGCACGCCTTGTTTGCCGATACCATAAGCGCGTTGCAAGAAGCGGACAGGAGCTTAAAGGAGCGATATATCGCCCCCGTCAAGGAACGCTTTTCCCATTACGCCGAGGCGTTGGAACGGGTACTCGACGAAAAGGTGCGTCTGGACGCCGATTTGCATATCCTATTCGAGCGCGGGGGCGAGGACAGGAGCGAACGCCATTTGAGCGCGGGCGAGCGCAGCATTTGCGCTCTGTGTTTGCGCCTTGCTCTTGTCGATAATATGTATGAGACGGAAAAGCCCTTTATCGTTATGGACGACCCCTTCGTACACCTCGACGGGGAACACTTGAAACGGGCGAAGGCTCTGCTTGCCGAGCTTAGCAAAACCCGTCAAATCGTGTACTTTTGCTGCCACGAATCGCGGGATATGACCCTTGAAAATTTGTCATTATAACATATGACAAAGAAAATTTCAAACAAAATCCTTGTGATTTCACAAAATTATCAATGAAAATTCACAAAACGTCCGCATAACAAGCGGGCGTTTGTTTTTTAAAGTGATAAAAAATAACATTTAAAAAGTGGAAAAAATTTTTTGTTGACACTTGTATTTTGTTTGGTTATAATAATAATGTCGAAATATGCGTACGTGTGAGCGCGCGTGCGTAAGAAAGGAAGAAATAGTATGCAAGGATTGTACTACGGAATTGCCGCTGTGTTTGCGGCGCTGGCGTCTGCGTTGCAGGTCGTCGTAAGAAAACATAAAAAAATAGGAGAGAGGACGAAAGGGATTGTCTTAAAGGTATTCGTATACGTTTTCATGGCGGTATTCGCTTTGAGAAACTTATGCGGTAAGGTCGTCTTAACGGGAACCATCGGGCTGAACCTTTATTCTCCGTTTGGAACGGACGGGCAGGTAAAGACCTTTTTGGCAACCGTTTCCCTTTGGGCGGTAGTGCCTGCATTCGTTATCAGCGTAACTTATCCTTTTTTCAAGGACAAAATCCGTTCGCTGACAGGGCTTATGAAGTTCTTTGTAACCCCCTTGTACCTCTTCGGGTTTGTTACCATTTTCCCCGCGCTTATCGGTATGGCGGGCGCGGAGATTGCGGATAAAGTCGTTTTGCAGGGCGTCGTGTACGCAGCGGAGCTGGGTATGGGGCTTGGGCTTTGCGCCGGCGTTTGGGCGGACAATTATAAAACCAGGCTTGACTATAAAGCCATGGGCAAGATTGCGCTTATGCTGATTCCCATGATTATCATGTGTATGCCCGTGTACGTACCGCAGGTACTCCTCGGCGCGGGGCCGAAAACGATTACGCTCAAAGGCTTAGGGCTTGAACACAGACTTGTGCTGTACGGAGCGTTTATCATTCCCGTGCTTATCGGGACGGTGCTTTCCCGTTTCGATTACGACCACCGCCGTTACGGGTTGATTTTCATTGCGACGGCGGGCATGATAGGGTATTCTTTCAGGTTGGATTTCAATCACCTCTCCAATCCCATTAACTGGCCCTTGCATCTTTGTAATACGGCAATGTTTATCATTCCTATCTGCTTGTATTTCAAGCTGAATAAGGTATTCTACTTCACCTTGTTTATTAACGTACTCGGCGCGTTCTTTGCTATGGCAATGCCGAATACGGCGGCGGATACGGCGATATTCTCCGTGCGCTCGGCAGAATTCTGGCTCAATCACCACTTAGCGTTCTATATGCCGATATTGCTTATCGCTTTGGGCATGTACGAGCGCCCGAAGATGCGGCAGTTCCTGTACTCCTTGGCGGGCTTTGGCGGATACTTCCTGTTGGTGCTTATCCTCAACGCGTGGTTTAGTAACTACGGTAGCGTGGACTTCTTCTTTATCAACAGTGATTTCATTGCCGAAAAGCTGGGCAAGTGGGCGGAAGACTTGCGCGACGTCGTAACGACGTTTAACGTGGGGGAGCTGACCCTTACTTTCTATCCCTTATACCAAGTGCTGTTCTTCCTCGTATACGTGGCGTTGTCCTTTGCAATGTGGTTCTTGTACGAGCAAGGGTTTATGGTAGCCGACTTATATCAGGAAATTTTCAAACGCAACAAAGCAATCAAAGCCGACCGCCTTGCATTAGAGGTCAAGCTTGCAGGAAGAAATATTACGGAGCCTATGAATATGGAAACGACAAACAAACTTATATTGAAAGATTTTTGCAAAAAATACGCCACGAGCGACGTGTACGCCGTGAAGAACGCGAACCTTGAAATCGAAGGGGGACAAATCTTCGGTTTCCTCGGCCCTAACGGCGCGGGTAAGAGTACGATTATCAAGAGCATCGTAGGTATCCAGTCGATTACCTCGGGCAGTATCAGCGTTTGCGGTTACGACGTGCAAACGCAGTCGGTAGGCGCGAAAATGCAAACGGGCTTCGTACCCGACCACTACGCGCTTTACGAAAACCTTTCGGGGCGCGAATACGTCAACTATATCGCGGACTTGTACGGCGTAAGCAAGGAAGACAGAAACGCGCGTATCGAAGAATACGTAGAGCGTTTCAATTTGCAAGCGGCGTTCGATAACCCCATCAAGACCTATTCCCACGGTATGAAACAAAAGATTACGATTATGTCCGCGCTCGTACACGCGCCCAAGCTTTGGATTTTGGACGAACCCTTGACCGGTCTTGACCCCGAGAGTATTTTCCAGGTAAAAGAGGCAATGAAAGCGCACGCAGCGGCAGGGAATATCGTATTCTTCTCCAGCCACATCATCGACGTTGTGGAAAGAATTTGCGACCGCATCGCGATTATTAGAAAAGGTCAAATCCTTTGCACACATACCTTGAAAGAGCTTGAAGAAAAGGGTATTCAGCTTGAACAGTACTATATGGAAAAGATTGAAATGAACCCCGAGGCAGACCAAGCGAAAAAGCAAGAAAAAGAGGCAGCCGAGGCAGCCGAGGCGTAAGGAGAGAGCTATGTCGCAAAAAACCAAAAAAGAATTCGGCGGTTTCCGTCAAACGCTTTCCTCGTTGAAAACGCTGACGGCAATGCAGCTGAAAGAAAAAATGGATAGAAGTAAATCGAAATCTTTCGCGAAACGCTTCTTCCCGATTATCTACTTCATACTCGGGTTCGTAGCGGTGACGGCGATTTGTTTCCTGCTCTTCAAGGCGGCGAACATCCTTTCGATTTTCTCCCTCGTAGGAGATATCCCCGTAAGCGTAATGGCAATCGTGTTCGGGAGCATGACTTTGCTCTCTATCGTGTTTACGATTTTCGGGCTGGTCAAATCCTTGTACCTGTCGAGGGATAACTTGGTGCTTTTGACCTTCCCCGTCAAGCCCTCGATTGTATTTTTGTCCAAGCTTTTAGTATATTATATATATGAATTAAGGAAGAACTTCCTCTTCCTCATTCCCTTCTTCGTAGCCTACGGGCTTGTGAAGAGCTTGGCGGCGTTCTACTTCGTATGGGTGCTGGTACTGTTCTTGTTTGTATCCCTGCTTCCCGTACTCATTGCGGCGATTTTGTCCATTCCTGCGCTGTTTATTTGCCAGCTTTGCAGAAAGCTCCGCATTTTGCAGTATATCCTCGTTTTGGCAGGGATCGCGCTCGTAGCGTGGGGGGTAATGGCGGCAATCAATATCATCCCCGATAATATCGACCTCGTAGCAACGTGGGGTACGACGTATTGGAAGATACAGGACTTCCTTGCCGCGTTCGAGGATAAATTCGGTATCGTCGTGAAGTTCACCCAGTTGATTATCGGCAAGCGCGTGGGGATGTCCAACGTCCTGTTCACCAAACAGACCCTTCCTCACCTGCTTATCTTAATCGGCGTGCTTGCGGCGCTTATCGGGCTTTGCTTTGCGCTTTCCCAGCCCTTGTTCTACAAGATGGCGTCCAAGCCTTTCGAGTATAGAAAACGCGTCTTTGATAAGAGCAAACCCAACCGCAAAACCCCCGTATTCCTTTCCGCATTGAAAAAGGAATGGATAGTGGGGCTTAGGGATAACAGTATTTTGTCCTTATTCGTGCAAACGGTAGTGATATTGCCGATCGCAATCGAGCTTTTGAATAAGCTGTATTCAGCAATGGATACGCGGTTCTTCGGGCAACAGCTCGCTATCGCGTTCAACCTTTTAATCGTGCTGTTGTTCATGCTTTCGGGCAGTATCCGTATCGCCAGCGCGTATTCTAAAGACGGCTCGACGGCGTACCTCAATAAGGTACAGCCCTCGACCTACGGCAAATTGCTGTTTGCCAAGCTCGTTATTCCCTTGCTCGTCGGTTTTGTCGGCGTAGCGGTGACGACGTACGTGTTCGCAGGCCATTCGGGCTTGAGCACGAGAAACAATATCCTTTTCGGCGCGACGGTATATTTATTCTACGCAACCCACCTCTTGTGGAGCGCGGAAATGGACCTCATGAATCCCCAGTACGCCCAGTACGCAACCTTTGCAAACCAAGCCAACAACCCCAACGAGGGCAAATCGACGATTTTGTGTTTTGTACTCTCTTTCTTGGTGGCGGGCGTAACCCTGCTTTTGTCCTTGGAAAGCGTGTCGAGCGCGTGGATTAAGGTAACCCTTATCGGGCTTGCGTTCTGCGCATTCAAGGTTTGGTCGTACTTCATTAAAATCAAAGTATTCTATAAGGAGAAGTAAGCGGTATGAAAAAGACGGTCATTATAGCCATTTTGCTTATCTATTTAGGCTCTATCGTACTTGTAAACTTCTTCGGCTTGAACGTGAAGAATTTCGAGGGTACGAAATACGTAGAGAGTATCACCTGCGAGGTTATCCATAGAGGGGAAGACCCCAAGGAAATCAAAGCGGTGCAAGACCCTACGGACGACGTTGTTTGGCAGATTTTTGATTTTATCCCCGGGTATTACGACGAAACGAATATAGACGCTAACCCGAACACGGTGCAGATTTTACCGCACGTATACCCCGAAACGGCGGATAATACGGAAGTAAAGCTTATCTACGATAAGGAAACGACCAGCGAATATTGTCACGTTAACGAAACGGCAAAAACGGTCACCTTTTTAGAGCCCGACAGAGGTATCACGATTGAAATCGTAGCGGCGGACGGTTCTAATATAAAGACGAAGGTATTCATCTTACCGAGAACGCCTAAGCATTGATAAAAAAGCTCCCCGTGGGGAGCTTTTTTAGTGAATTGTGAACTTTGTTCACGTGAATTGTACCTAACGGTACGTGAATTGTCCGTTGGACGTGAATTGCGCCTTGAGGCGGGTGAATTGTCTTGCGTAGCAAGACGTTGTGGAAATATTACAATAACGGCAACGAAGTTGCCAATTCACGACGGCTATGCCGTCAATTCACGGCGTAAGCCAATTCACGAAAAGCAAAGCTTTTCAATTCACGTTTATCCCGTCATAAAAATACATGACAAAAAAAGCTTGCCAAACAAAAATATATATAGTATAATGTAAATACAAAATTTACAATAGGTAGGTTTTACTATGAGAAAAATCAAGAAAATTCTTGCGGCAACCATGGCGTTGACCATGCTTGTTTCCGCAACGGGTATTACCGCTTGTGATTTCGGCGGTTCCCGTGAGCTCACGGCAATCGTTATCGCAAACGGTTCCTATGACGCAAGCTATACCTTAAACGAAACGGTTAGCTTTGCAGACATCGTTATCACGGCAAAGTATAACGACGCGTCCACTGAGGGCATCGATTTTAGTAAGGTGAAAGTATTCCTTGCAGGCGAGGATATCACGAACAACCTTAACAAAATCACCGAAAGCGTAGGTACCAAGCTTGTAACGATTGAATACGAGGGCAAAACGGCTAAGCTTACGATTACCGTATCCACCGACGTAGGCGGCGGCGACGTAACCGAACCCGTTATCGTTTCCGGCTTTGAAGCGCCCAGCGCGTACACCACCCACCTTTCCAAAAAAGCAGCGGCAGGCAAAACGGCGTACACCAAAGAAAAAGGCACGCAAAAGAACGCTTACGAAACGGAATTCGCGAAAGGCGACGATATGTTCATGGCAGGCGACGACAACGAATTCAAGTTCTTGCCCACTCTTCGTTTCTTGGACGCAAACGACCAGCCCGAAACGGCGACGAAATTCCCTTCGACGACGACGGTTAGCCTTCATAACGGCACCGAATACGGCGCGCTTGAAAGCAGAGCGAAAGAGGGCGCAGAAGGCGTTGTAGAATACTTTGAAGGCGACACCGTATACCTTACGGCAAACACCGAAAACAACACCTACGATTTCGCAGACGCGGCAATCGGCAAGCAGTTCAAACTTGCAGTTCTTCCTGCAGGCAACTTCCAGTACACGGGTACGAAATCGGTAGACTGCGAAGTGAAGGTAGTAGACGGCTTCAACGTATACACCGCAAAACAGCTCGGCGTTATCGACAACGACTACGTTGATGTGAATCAAGACCCGAATAGCTTAGCGCCCAGAGACGGCGCTTGGGACGATATCAAAGTGGCGGAAGGCTTGGTAGGCGTTAACCCCACGGCGGTTATTTTCCAAAACGATATCACTATGACCAAGGACGATATTCCCGCAGCGATGCAATATACGCTTACGGATAAAGAGGTCGTATACTACGAAGACGCTGACGCGCAAACCAAGGAAAATCCTATCGCAGGTTCTAACACCTTCCTCTACGACTATCTCAACAGCAGCAAGGTTATGCACAATTCCAACACTATCTTGTATCGTTCGATTGCAGAAGGCGAAAGCTTTGCTATCTACGGCAACTACTTCAATCTCGACTTGTCGAAAGTACCTCTTGTAGCGTCCTTCGGTACGGATGAGGGCAACACCTTTGAAGACGGCTACGGCAGCGATACCTCTAACGCGTCCTTCCTTGTAGTGGACGGCGTAGGTACGGACGAGACGCCTACCGCAGGCGGCAACTTTGCGATTAAAAATCTTGACGTAAAGGGCAACGCAAACATTGAACAGCACGTTTACGTGACCAAGAGCGGCGATAAGAAAGCGGTATACGCAGGCGGTTTGATTTTCGTTAAAACGGGCGGCTTATATACGAACATTGAAAACGTACTCGCGCGTACCTTCTTCATTCCTCTTATGCCTCACGGTAAGGGCGAAGTAGCAACCTATAGAAACGTTAAGGTATACGATTCCTATCAGGACGCAGCGTTCATTTGGGGTAAGAACACCATTGCTTTTGAAAACTGCAATTTTGAAAGAGCAGGCGGCCCCTTGATGATTGCACAGGATATCGATCCTGAAGAACCCACTCTTAACAACTTCCCCACCATTACGGCGGACGAAAACAGCAACTTCGTGAACATGGTCACGGGTCAAGAGTTCTGGTTCAACCTCTTTGGCGCACAATCACAAATCGCGAGTATAAGAGCCTTGGATCAACTGTTCGCATATATGGAAATTCCTAAGGCGGTTACTTCCGAGGATAAGATGAACATGGTTCTCCTTTCCATGCCTATCGGTTCTGATTTAAGTATTATCGGCCAGTATCAAGCGCAAATTTCCTTCACCTACACGAAGGGCGACAAGGCGTATGCGCTTGACAGAGTAAATAACAGAGCGAACTGGATGACGGAGCTTCCCGATACCGTTGGTGAAAAGGTACACGACACGTTGGCTATCTTCAAATCGCAGTATAGTCGAGACGGTATGGTATTCAATGCCGGCGATGCAATGGGGTATATGACGAGTGATACGTCTGCTTCCTTGGGTTATATAACGGCGCAAGGTCCCGTTTCCTTAACTCAGCAAGAACAACTTGTATACGCGCAGGGCTTTGCGGCAAGCGAATATCTTTCTATCAACTTCGGTGGGTTCGGCTTGTTCCTTGAATTCTTTACAACGCAACCTCAAGCTTAATCACAACGCGTAAACGCTTGATTTTATGGTAAAACAAACCCGTTTGCGGTATATCCGTAAACGGGTTTTGTTTGTGTTATGGAGAAGCTGGCGTTCGTTCCCGCTCTTCTTGGCTTCTCCTTGGGGAGAAGCTGGCGAAGCCTGATGAGGGGTTCTCTATTTTCCACCTCATTCGTCAACTTCGTTGACACCTTTTCCTTCAGCGGAGACGCAAACCCCTTTGTCCTACGGACATTTCCCCTAACAGGGGAATCGCCTCAAGGAGAAGGCAAGGGGGAAACTTTACTTATTCTGCGTTCTTTTGCTTTCTTCCGCTTTTATTGCCGCTTTTTCTCCAAGGATTGCAAGCAAAGACATAAGATATGCCGCTACCGTAAAGCCTACGATATACAGCCCCAAGAACACGATATACGGAACGGATTTTTGTATCGCTTCGAATACGGGCAAAAGGCAGCTGCCATAAGGGGAGATATAGAACATATTGAAATCGTAATCGGGATTGCCGAACTCTCCGTAGAGAATATTCATAATCAAGGCAATGGTAACGAGCACGACGAACACGGGCATGCCTTTGAGGGCAGTTTGCTTTGAAGCGGGGATTTTACGGCAGGTATACATCATTACGCCGACGACGACCATTGCGCCGTGGTGTATCATCGTTTGCAGGTTGATGCCTATTGTTTCGGTGAATACCGTGCTTGGATAAAGCATAACCGCCGCGCCTGCGAACAGTCCGTAAGTACCCAAAAAGCAGTACAAGGCTTCGCGTATGCTTTGCTTTTTGATAAATACCGCCGCGAGCATGACATACATAGGCGTGGAGCAGAACTGGAAAGGGAACGCGCCCCAGTGGAACGCCCAGCTATCGTCGTCGGGATTATAGGCAAAGTTAAATTGCTTATAAATCTCTAACGCAATCAGCAAGCCCGCGATACTGCCAAGGACAATATCGAATTGCTTATCGTTTAAATTTTTTGCCTTTACGCACACCAGCGCGCACGCTCCTAAAAGAGCGAATAGGCAAAGCCAGTGGAACCAGCCGTAAAGGGACGGCTCGGTCATTTGTGCGTTTAGCACCGTCAAGATTTTTTCAAAAAAGGTAACGTTGGGCTGTTCGATTTGAATAGAGATATGCCCGATATTTTGGGAAAAGTTTGCCATTACTAATACTCCGTATTTTCTATTACGCCGCCGCCGAGGCAGTTGATTCCGTCGTATAATACGGCGTACTGTCCTTCGGTAACGGCGCGTTGTTTTTCCATAAATTCAATGTGTAAGCCCCCGTCCGCTTTCACGCTTACGTGTACGGGCTGGTCGGGCTGGCGGTAGCGGAATTTTGCCATACAGTCGAATTCCTTTTCCGCCCTCTTAAAGGGTATCCAGTTAAAGCCCGATACCTCGCAGGACTTGGAATATAAGGGGCTTTCGTCGCCGTGGGAAAGGTAGAGGATATTCTTTTGCAAATCCTTTTTCACGACGAACCATCTTCCGCCCTCGTCCTCGCCCTTGATACCGCCAAGCTCTAACCCTCGGCGCTGACCCAAGGTGTAGTACATAAGCCCGCAATGCTCACCCACTTCCTTGCCCGAAAGGTCTAAAATTTTGCCCTTAGAGGCAGGCAGGTACGAGCTGAGGAACTTTCTAAAGTTTCTTTCCCCGATAAAACAAATGCCCGTGCTGTCCTTCTTTTTGGCGGTAGCAAGCCCGTATTCGAGCGCAATTTGGCGAATTTCAGGCTTTTCCATGTCTTGTAAGGGGAAGAGTACGTTTTCAAGCTGGCTTTGGGAAAGCTGGTTTAAAAAGTAGGTTTGGTCCTTGTTTTGGTCTTTGGCTTTTTGTAGGAGGTGGACGCCGTTTTCGTGCGCGATTTTGCAGTAATGCCCCGTAGCAATGAAGTCCGCACCGAGCTTTTTCGCCTCTTGCAGGAATGGACCGAACTTGATTTCGCGGTTACATAAAACGTCGGGGTTTGGCGTTCTGCCCGCCTTGTACTCGGCGAGGAAGTAGGAAAACACCCTGTCCATATATTCCTTGGCAAAATTAACGGTATAATAGGGGATATCCAGCACCGAGCAAACCCTGCGAACGTCCGCGTAATCGTCCTCGGCGGTGCAGCAGCCGTTCTCGTCGTTCTCTTCCCAGTTCAACATAAACAGCCCGATAACGTTATACCCTTGCTGTTTTAAAAGCAAAGCGGCAACCGAGCTATCCACACCGCCGCTCATGCCTACGACGACCGTTTTCGACATTTTTCCCCCTTTTTTCCGCACGAGCGGAAAATATTTTAATGATTTTGGCAATAGTATACCATAAACGCTTGCAAAAAGAAAGCAAAAAAAGTAAAATATAATAGATTTTTAAAAAACTTTCACAAATGTACTCGTAGCTCAGCTGGATAGAGCACAGGCCTCCGACGCCTGGTGTCGTTGGTTCGAATCCAATCGGGTACGCCAAAAAAAGCACTCCCTAAGGAGTGCTTTTAATCTTCAACAAGCTCGTCTAACGAGATTTCAAAAAATTTTGCGATTTGCGTAAGCTGGGCTATCGAAGGCTCGGTATATCCCGTTTCCCAGTGCGATATCGTTTTTAAAGATACATTTAACGCTTCCGCCAGCGCGTTTTGCCCTAAATTTCTTTCCGTCCGTAAAGTTTTTAGATTGTCTTTAAATCCCATATCCGTTCCTCAATAATATAGTATCAAAAATTGAGAATAATGCTTGACTTTCTCAAAATTTGAGAATATAATTAAGGTATCAAACAAGAGGAGTGGAAAGATGGAAGAAATCAAGGCGATATTGACGGGAATTTATAAGAAATTGACTGAGATGGATGATAAGTTGCATAAAATCAATTCCAATGCCATGGAAATGACTATGGGGCTTTCGGTTATGCAAAAAGACGTTTCTAATATCCAGTACGACCTTTCAAATCTTGCGGGGGAGGTAGAGGAAAAGTGAGTTAGATGCACGTTTGTCAATGGTATTCATGACAAAAACCAAGCAACTTTTTTCTTGAAAATCTTGACAAATTCTACCGATTATGCTATAATTATTATACTATAATTTTTTTGGAGGACCAAAAATATGAAGAAATTTTTAGTTGCACTTATGGCTGCTCTTACCTGCCTTGCTTGCGTAGCTTGCGCTCCCTCTAGCGTTGAAAAAGCAGAAGAAAAGTTGAAAGATGCAGGCTACACGATTGTTACTGTTTCGGACAAAGCTGTTCCTGGCGTTGATGGTTCTGTTGGTTCGATTACCGCAGCAAAAGCTGACTCGGTTGCAGACGCTTTGACTGGTGATGCTGATGGAATTTTTGCCATTCTTTTTGAGTCGGCTTCTGATGCAAAAGAATACTATGAAGAACATAAAGACGAAGCTGAAGAAGATGAAACATTTAAACGGGACGGTAAGTGGGTTTGCGTTGGCACCGAAGACGCTATCGAAGATTTCACCAAATTGTTCTAATCCAAAACAAAAACATAAAACGGGCGCGGATGCGCCCGTGTTTTTGTGTAAAGAGTGGGGTACAGGTACGCGTTGAAAATAAAACGACCCTACCATGTACGCATTGAAAATAATATAGGCAGGTATGCGTTCAACGCGTACCTGCCTATGTTCTTTGTTCTCCGCTTAGAAATCTATCTTTTCTTCGATATATTTGATTGCCTCTTCGACGGGTACGCGGATTTGTTCCATCGTATCGCGGTCGCGCACGGTTACCGTATTGTCTTCAAGGGTTTGGAAGTCAACCGTTACGCAGTAAGGCGTACCGATTTCGTCCTGACGGCGGTAGCGTTTGCCGATAGAACCCGTGATATCGTAGGTGGTGGAGAATTTCTTCATCATCTTCGCGTAAATCTCATCCGCTTTTTCCGCTAAGTTCTTTTGCAAGGGCAATACCGCGCATTTATAGGGAGCAAGGAAGGGATGCAATCTCAAAACGGTACGTACGTCGTTTTTCGCCTCGTCAACCACTTCTTCGTCGTATGCGTCCGTAAGGAAAGCGAGCACGACGCGGTCTGCACCCAAAGAGGGTTCTACCACGTAGGGTACGTATCTTTCGTTGGTTACAGGGTCAAGGTAGGTGATAGGCTTACCGCATTCTTTGGCGTGCTGGCTCAAATCGTAGTCCGTTCTGTCCGCGATGCCCCAAAGCTCGCCCCAGCCGAATGCGAATTTATATTCAAAGTCGGTGGTGGCTTTGGAATAGAAGCAAAGCTCCTCGGGGGAGTGGTCGCGAAGGTGAAGGTTTTCCTCTTTCATGCCGAGGGACAAGAGCCAGTTTTTACAAAAATCTTTCCAGTAGGCAAACCATTCCAAATCCGTGCCCGGTTTGCAGAAAAATTCAAGTTCCATTTGTTCGAACTCGCGGGTACGGAAGGTGAAGTTGCCGGGGGTGATTTCGTTACGGAAGGACTTACCTACCTGCGCGATACCGAAAGGCACTCTAAGGCGGGTGGAGCGCTGTACGTTTTCAAAGTTCACGAAAATGCCCTGCGCCGTTTCGGGACGAAGGTATACGGTGTTTGCCGAATCTTCGGTAACCCCTTGGAAGGTCTTGAACATAAGATTGAACTTTCGAATCGAGGTGAAATCGCTGTTCCCGCAAACGGGGCAAACGATTTTGTGTTCGTTGATGAACGCTTCCAAAGCGTCGTTGTCCATCGCCTCTACCTTAACGTCCAAATTCTTTTTCGCGACGTACGCCTCTACGAGATTGTCCGCGCGGTGGCGAGCCTTACAGCTCTTACAATCCATTAAGGGGTCGGAAAAGCCTCCGAGGTGTCCCGACGCCTTCCAGGTGCGGGTGTTCATCAAAATAGCGCAGTCCACGCCCGTGTTGTAGGGGTTTTCCTGCACGAACTTCTTCCACCACGCTTTTTTCACGTTGTTTTTAAGCTCTACGCCTAAGGGGCCGTAGTCCCAAGTATTCGCAAGCCCCCCGTAAATTTCACTGCCGGGGAAGATAAAGCCTCTGTTTTTGCAAAGAGAAACGAGTTTTTCCATCGTTACTGCTCTTTTGTCTGCCATAACCGTAAAACCTCTCGATTAAAATTTATACATGGTTATTATACAATGTTTTGGTAGGATAAGTCAAACGAAAGGGGGGGAGAAAATCAAGAAAAAATTCACGCTTTGCGCGGTTTTTGAAAAGAACGGAAAAAAAGTTGGAAAAAAGTCAAAAAAAATCAAAAAAATCCTTGAATAACTATTCCCTTTTTTAAGAAAGTATGCTATAATGATAGAACGAGAATATATATTCTATATATTCGCGGGCAAGTACGAAGGAGTAGAGAATATGCTGTCGGATATCGAGATTGCGGAAAGCGCCAAGCTTATCGACATACGCGAGGTTGCCAAAACCCTCAACTTAACGGAAGAGAATTTGGAACTGTACGGAAAATACAAGGCGAAAATCGCCCTGCCGAAAAATGCGGAGCGTAAAGCCAAGCTCATCTTGGTAACCGCAATTAACCCGACTTCGTCGGGCGAGGGGAAAACCACCGTGTCTATCGGGCTTGCGGACGGACTTTCCAAGCTCGGCAAGCGGGCGTGTCTTGCGCTTAGAGAGCCTTCCTTGGGGCCCGTATTCGGTATCAAGGGCGGCGCTGCGGGCGGCGGTTACGCGCAAGTCGTGCCCATGAGCGAAATCAACTTGCATTTCACGGGCGACCTGCACGCGATTACCGCGGCGAACAATTTGCTTTGCGCCCTTATGGATAATCACATTTTCCGCGGGAACGAACTGAAAATCGATATCGACCAAATCTATTTCCACCGTTGTATGGACATGAACGAGCGCCAGCTTATCAACGTTACCGTCGGCGGTAAGGGCAGAGGGGTGGAGAGAGAAGACCACTTCGACATCACGGCGGCAAGCGAAATTATGGCGGCTTTGTGCCTTGCAACCGATATCGACGATTTGAAAAAGCGTTTGGGCAATATCATCGTGGGCTTGAACACGGACGGCGACTATGTGCGGGCAAAGGATATTCCCGGCGCGGTGGGTTCGATGGCGGTGCTGCTCAAAGACGCGATGAAACCCAACCTCGTACAGACCTTGGAGCATACCCCCGCAATCATTCACGGCGGGCCGTTTGCGAATATTGCCCACGGCTGCAACAGCGTACAGGCGACCTACGCGGCGATGAGCCTTGCGGAGTACGCGGTTACCGAGGCGGGCTTTGGGGCAGACCTTGGCGCAGAGAAGTTCTTGGATACCAAATGCCGCGCGGCGGGTATCGAGCCGAACTGCGTGGTCATCGTAGCGACGGTAAAGGCGTTAAAGCTGCACGGCGGCGCGGACAAAACGACGCTGAGCGAAGAGAACCTTGTGGCGCTGGAAAAGGGTATGCCTAACCTCTTAAAGCATATTGAAAATATCAAAACGGTATACAAAAAGCCCGTCGTTGTGGCGATGAACAGGTTCTTCACCGATACGCAGGCGGAAACGGATTTCGTTATCGAAAAGGTCAAAGAAGCTGGTTCGGTGGCGGTGTTCACCGACGTATTCTTGAAAGGCGGCGAGGGCGGTAAGGAGCTTGCGGCAGAGGTTGTCAAGGCTTGCGAAATCCCTTCGAAGATGGAATACGCTTACGGATTAGACGAGGGCGTATGCGAAAAGATAGAGAGCGTGGCAAAGAAGATTTACGGCGCGGACGGCGTGGATTTTAGCGAAGACGCGCTTGCGAAAATCAAGACGATTGAAGAAAAAGGCTGCGGGAACCTGCCCGTGATTATTGCAAAAACGCAGTATTCCCTTTCGGACAACGGCGACCTGCTCGGCAGACCTACGGGCTTTAGGGTTACGGTACGGGACGTCGTACTGAAAGGCGGCGCGGGCTTTATCGTAGCGATTGCGGGCAAGATTATGCTTATGCCCGGGCTGGGCGCGCACCCCGCGGCGGAAAAGATAGACCTGCTCAGCGACGGAACGATTGTGGGATTGTCCTGACGGGAAGTCCAGAAACTCAGTTTCTGGCGGGTTGCAAGGGTAGAACCCTTGCGCCTCAACGGCAGTCGTTGCGCGCAAGCGTAAAACCGTACCCCAAAAAGCAAAACGCCAGAGGCGTTAAGACGCAACCTATCGGTTGCTTATAAGTGTACCATATCGCGGGGCTCTGCCCCTGCACCCCGCAAGAGGCAGCGCCTCTTGACACCAACCAGAGAGAACTATGAAAACGATAGAAGCGACGAATTTTATTGAACAAATCATCAACGACGATATCGAGAACGGAAAGATTTCCGCGGTACAGACCCGCTTCCCCCCCGAACCCAACGGGTATTTGCATATCGGGCATATCAAGAGTATGCTCGTCAACTTCGGTACGGCGAATAAGTACGAGGGCAAGTGCAACCTCTTCTTCGACGATACCAACCCGTCCAAGGAAAAAACGGAATTCGTAGACGCTATCCGCAAGGATATCGAATGGGTGGGCTACGGCTGGGCGAAGGAAGTGTATGCGTCCGATTTCTTCGATACCATTTACGAGTACGCGGAAAAGCTCATTACGGACGGCAAAGCCTTCGTTTGCGACCTTTCTCCCGAAGAAATCAGCGCAACGCGCGGTACGCTCACCGAAGCAGGCAAGGAGAGTCCGTACAGAAACCGTAGCGTGGAAGAAAATTTACAACTTTTCAGAGAAATGAAAGCAGGGAAATATCCCGACGGGAGCAAGTGTTTGCGTGCAAAAATCGATATGAGCTCGCCGAATATGAATATGCGCGATCCCGTCATTTACCGTATTTTGCGTGCAACCCATCATCGCACGGGTGATGCGTG
>JAZKXK010000087.1:0-6947 GCA_045611525.1 Candidatus Scatosoma sp.
ATATCAACTGTTTTTTTGTAAAAATTTTGCAATTTTTTCTGTGTAAATGTAAAAAGGCGAAGGCAAACCTTCGCCTTTTTAGCATTTTACTTAGTCTTCCAAGCCTTCGTTCAACTTTGCAAGCAATGCATCCAAGTCTTCGCCGTGAACCGCAACCGCTTGCGCTACCGTTTCGCCGTGCGCCATTGCGCAGCCGAAACAATGCATACCTGCCGACATCAAAATTTCAGGTGCGTTGGGGTTGATTTGCAAGCATTCCGCAATCAAAGTATCTGCCGTAATTTTAGCCATTTCTTTATTCTCCTTTTTATTTCTTTTCTTATTTATAACCCGAGATAATCATCTCAAACGGGTTTTTGCTTACTTGAAGTAGTTTACACCGCTTTCAAAAATCTTCATATCGAAGTTGCCTTCAATATTCTTGTACAGGTTCTCGCCGATACGCTCGCTATGACCCATTTTACCAAGCACTCTGCCGTCGGGAGAGGTAATACCTTCAATCGCCCACATAGACCCGTTGGGGTTAAAGGGGGATACCATGGTCGCGTTGCCGTCCAAATCGGCGTACTGCGTTGCGATTTGACCGCCCTGTTTCATCTTTTCAAGCTCGGCAATCGGCGCAACGATTTTACCCTCGCCGTGGGATACGGGTACTTTGTACACCTCGCCCACCTTACAAGCGGACAGCCAAGGCGAAAGATTAGAAGCCACGCGCACGTCCACCACCGTGGATACGTGGCGGGAAATATTATTAAAGGTAAGCGTGGGCGAATCCGCCGTCATTTCTTTCACGCAGCCGTAAGGCACAAGCCCGAGCTTGATAAGCGCTTGGAATCCGTTGCAAATACCTAAAGCCAAGCCGTCGCGGTTATTCAAAAGCTCTTGCACCTGTTCCGCAATATACGGATTACGGAAGGTCGTTGCGATAAACTTACCGCTGCCGTCTGGCTCGTCCCCGCCCGAGAACCCGCCGGGGAAAGCGATAATGTTCGCGTTCTTGATTGCTTTCACAATGCGTTCTACGCTTTCTTCGATATCCTGCGCCGAACGGTTGCGAACGACCACCGTTTCCACCTCAGCACCCGCCAATCGGAACTTTCTTGCGGTATCCAGTTCGCAGTTCGTACCGGGGAATGCGGGAATGAACACACGGGGTTTGGCTGTCTTCGTTGCGATATTCGTATACTTCGCGCCGTTCGTATAATCGCAAGCCTCGGCATTCCCGTTTGCGGGCGCGGTGGTTGCAAATACGCTTTCCAAAGGCGAGATATACGAGCAAGCCGCGCCGTCCAAGGACACGCTTGTCTTACCGCAGGTATAGCTTTCGCCTCGTACCTGCCCTACCCGTTTCCTTGCAACGCACTTGCAAAGCGCGCTTTCGTCCTTCAAGGAAACAACCAAATCGCCGTAGCCCTCGCTGTACAGTTCGTCCGCCGACATTTCAAAGTTTACGCCAAGGGAGTTGCCGAGCGCGGACTTGATAACCGCCGCCCCTACGCCGCCGTTTTCAACGACGGTCGCAAAGGTAATATTGCCGTTTTGGATATTCTTATACACCTCTTCGTAGACCTTTTTAAGCGCCTCGAAGTCGGGGGTTGCGTACTCGTCCTTAGGTACGGGGATATGATACAGCGTTTCTCCGCCCTTTAACACGTTGGTGATAAGCTGGCTGGCTTTCGCAGGCGCGAGGGCAAAGGAAATGAGCGTGGGCGGCACGTGAATACTCTCGAACGTACCACTCATAGAGTCCTTACCGCCGATTGCGCCTAAGCCTAACCCCATCTGCGCGTACACCGCGCCAAGGAGCGCCGAAGTCGGCATGCCCCATACCTTGGGGTCTTTGGTCATTCTTTGGAAAAATTCCTGCAAGGTAAGGCGTACGTCGCTGTATTTTGCGCCCGTTGCCGCTACCTTGGATACGGAAGCTACAATGGAATAGATTGCGCCGATAAACGGACTGCTTTCCATAAGATAGGGCGAATACCCGTACGCAGATACCGTACAAACGTCCGTTTCCCCGCCGCAAATCTTCGCCGCCATAGCGATTGCAGGGGTGCGCTGGGTCTTCCCCCCCCAAGGCATATATACCGTTCTTGCGCCGATGGTCGAGTCGAAAGTTTCCGACAAGCCTTTCTTGGCGCATACGTTCAAGTCGGAAAGGGTCTTTTTCGTTTGCTCTGCAAAATCCAGCCCCGATTTTTTGGTAAACCACTCGCTTGCCTTATCGCAAATCTCCGCCTCCGTTTCCTGTTTCACGCCGTTGGTGTTGAGGAAATCGCGGGAAATATCCACGATGGTTTTGCCCTTTAAGAACATTTTCATACGCCCCGTGTCCGTAACGATTGCTACGGGCGTAGCGGAAAGGTTCTCCTCCGCTGCGAGCGCGATGAACGCGTCCACGTCCTTTTTATCCACGACGACTGCCATACGCTCCTGCGATTCCGAAATCGCAAGCTCCGTACCGTTCAAGCCCTCGTATTTCTTGGGCACTTTATCCAAATCGATATCCAGTCCGTCCGCAAGCTCGCCGATGGCAACCGATACGCCGCCTGCGCCGAAGTCGTTACATTTTTTAATTTTACGGGTCGCCTCTTTGTTTAAGAACAGTCTTTGCAGTTTTCTTTCCGTCAATGCATTACCCTTTTGCACTTCCGCGCCGCAGGTTTCTACCGAGTGGGAATCGTGCGCCTTGGACGAACCCGTAGCGCCGCCGCAGCCGTCGCGACCCGTTTCCCCGCCGAGCAGGATAATCACGTCCCCTGCCTTAGGCGCTTCGCGATACACCATTTCCTTTCTCGCGCCGCCGACGACAAAGCCCGTTTCCAAGCGTTTTGCCTTATAGCCTTCGTGATAAACCTCGTCGACGATTCCCGTTGCAAGCCCGATTTGGTTCCCGTAGGACGAGAACCCCGCCGCCGCACGCTGCGTGATAACGCGCTGAGGGAGCTTGCCCTTCATCGTATCTTCGAGGCTCTCTCTGGGATCGGAAGCGCCGGTAACGCGCATCGCCTGATATACGTACGTTCTGCCGCTCAAGGGATCGCGGATCGCGCCGCCAAGGCAGGTCGCCGCACCACCGAACGGCTCGATTTCCGTCGGGTGGTTGTGCGTTTCGTTTTTGAACATGACGAGGTACGCCTCTTTCTTTCCGTCGATTTCCGCCTCGATTTGAATGGAGCAGGCGTTGATTTCGTCGGAAATATCCAAATTGTCCAGCTTCCCGTCTTTTTTGAGTTTCTTCGCGGCAATCGTCGCCAAATCCATAAGGCAAGGGTACTTATCGGGGCGCGCGCCGTTGAGTTCTTGATATAAGTCCTCGTATAAGTGATACGCCTTTTCTATCGCAGGGTTTGCCGAGTTGATTTTTACCTTTTTAAGCTCGGTAGCGAACGTGGTATGACGGCAATGGTCAGACCAGTATGTATCGATAACCTTAAGCTCCGTTTCCGTAGGGTTGCGCTTTTCGCCCTTGAAATAATCGCGCACAAAAATCAAGTCCTGCACGCTCATGGCAAAGCCAACCGATTTATGATGGCTTGCGATTTCCTCGTCCGTCATCGCGATAAAGCCCGCTACGTCTTGCACGGGGGCGCCTTCAACGGTATCGCGCACGAGGGTTTCGGGCTTATCAAAGCCGACCTCTTCGCTTTCTACGGGGTTGACGATATGCTTTTTGATAGCGGAAAGTTCACTGTCCGTTACCCCTTTGACGAGGTAAATTCTCGCGCACTTGATAAGCGGGCGGGATTTTCTTGTCAAAAGCTGTACGCACTGCGCCGCGCTGTCCGCGCGTTGGTCGTACTGCCCCGTAAGGTAGCTAACGGCAAACGCCTTATAGCCGGCGGGGATTTCCAACTCTTCCAAATACACGTTATCTACGGGCGGTTCGGAAAAGACCGTGCCCAAGGACGCGTCTAATTCCTCTTTCGTCAAGCCCTCCACGTCGTAGCGAAGTATCAAACGGAAATCTTCCGCGCTGATATTAAGGAGCGTTTTGATATCCGCCGCCTCCTTTCTTGCCGCCACGTTGTCTTTCTTTTCTACGAAAATTCTGTAAATCATATCTCTTATTCCTTTGCAACGTCTTTATACTTAATGCCGATATCCTTGCGGTAGTACATTCCCTCAAAAGAAATTTTTTCCGCGTTGCGATAGGCTTTTTCTCTCGCCTCGTCGATATCCTTGCCTTTGGCGCAAACGCCAAGCACACGCCCGCCGTCCGTAACCGTTTTTCCGTCCGCTTTCTTCGTTCCCGCGTGGCACAAAACGACGTCCTTATCCAAATCCCCGAAGGTGATTTCCTTGCCCTTTTCATACTTTTCGGGATAACCGCCGCTTGCAAGTACAACGCATACGCACGCGCCGTCTTCCCATTCGATATTCACTTCTTCCAAGCGCTCGTCCACGACCGCCTCGAAGATTTCCATTAAATCGGTTTTCAGCATCGGCAGGATAACCTGCGTTTCAGGGTCGCCAAAGCGGGAATTGTATTCAATAACCTTATACCCTGCCGCCGTCTTCATCAGCCCGAAGTAAAGCACCCCCTTAAAGGGTCTGCCCTCGGCGTTCATCGCGTACATGGTAGGCAGCATTATCTTTTCATAGACCTCTTTCAAGGACTTTTCGCCGTAGAAAGGCGCGGGAGAAAAGGTACCCATACCGCCCGTGTTCAAGCCCTCGTCGTTGTCCTTCGCGCGTTTATGGTCGCAGCTGGTAATCATAGGGCGCATGGTTTTGCCGTCGGTAAAGGCAAGGCAGGAAACCTCCGGCCCTACCAAAAACTCCTCTACGACGACTTTATTTCCCGCCGAGCCGAATTTTTTATCCAGCATCATTTCCTTTAAGCCGTCCTGCGCCTCTTGACGGGTCTTGCAAATCAACACCCCTTTCCCAAGCGCCAAGCCGTCTGCTTTCAGTACGACGGGGATATCGCAGGTATCTACGTACGCCTTTGCCTGTTCGTAATCGTCAAAGGTTTCGTATCCCGCCGTAGGGATATTGTACTTTTTCATAAGTTCTTTAGAAAACGCCTTGCTCGCCTCGATAACGGCGGCGTTTTTCCTCGGCCCAAACGCACGGTGTCCGCGGTTTTCCAGCTCGTCCACAAGCCCAAGCGCCAAGGGGTCGTCGGGGGTTACTACCGTGAAATCGATATCCCCTTTGCTATCCACCCAGTCGCCTACCGCTTTGACGTTGCAATAGTCGATATTGACAAGCTCGGCAATCTCCGCTATCCCCGCGTTGCCTTTCATTGCGTAGATTTTATCCACCTTTGGCGATTTTGCGAGCGCCTGCACGACCGCGTGCTCTCTACCGCCGTTTCCTACGACCAAAACGTTCATATTTTTACTCCAAAATTTTTACCCTTCTCCCCGTCTTTTGCACCTTGCTCTCGCAAAGGAGCTTGACGCACTCAGGGAGCATACTATGTTCTTCTTTCAAAATTCTTTTTTGCAAGCTTTCGGGCGTATCGCCGTATAAAACGGGCACGGCACGTTGCATGATAATGGCGCCCCCGTCCACCTCTGCGGAAACGAAATGTACCGTCGCACCGCTGAGCTTGACCCCGTATTCGATTGCCTTTTCGTGTACGTGAATACCGTAATACCCCATTCCGCAAAAGGACGGAATCAGCGAGGGGTGGATATTGATAATCCTATCCTCGAAGCTTTCGATAAACTCTTTAGGCACGACCATAAGCCAGCCTGCCAAAACGATATACTCTACGCCCGCCTCTTGCAAGGTTTTTGCTACGCGTGCGTAAAACTCCGTTTTATTTTCCTCGTTTTTGTTATAAACGAGAGGGGTTATCCCGTGCTTTTTCGCGCGGTCAATCGCCCCGATATCGGGTTTAGAGGCTACCAGGTATTCGATTATACAAAATTGTTCGCGTTCGTTCGCGTCGATAACCGATTGAAAATCCGTACCGCCGCCCGGCGCGAATACCGCTATTTTTTTCATTTTAAGATAACGCCTTTTTGTCCTGCAACGATTTTACCGAGCCGAACGACTTCCTCGCCCGACGCTTTGAGCGCAGACATCGCAGCCTCTGCGTTTTCAGGCGCAACGCATACTACCATACCGATACCCATATTGAAAGTATTGTAGATTTGTTCGTCGCTGATTTCCGCGCGGCGCTGCATTACCTTGAAGACAGGGGGGACTTCGTAGGAGTTTTTATCGATTTCCGCAGCGACGCCCTCAGGCAAAATTCTGGGAATGTTTTCGATAAAACCGCCGCCTGTGATATGCGCAATCCCCTTTACCTCTACCTTTTCAATCAAGGCAAGGATACTCTTCACGTAAATTTTGGTAGGCTTCAACAAAACTTCCGCCGCCGAAGCACCAAGTTCTTCGTCGTACGCTTCCAACGCCGCCTTATCGCTATCCCCAAATAATTTTCTTACAAGGGAATAACCGTTGGAGTGTACGCCCGTCGATTTCAAACCGATAATAACGTCCCCTTCCTTAATGTTTTTACCATTGATAACCTTTTTCTTGTCTACGATACCTACTGCAAAGCCCGCAAGGTCGTATTCGCCGTCGGGATAGAAACCGGGCATTTCCGCCGTTTCACCGCCAATCAATGCACAACCTGCCTGACGGCAACCTTCTGCGATACCTTTTACTACTTCAGCTTCTGCTTCGGGATACAATCTACCGCAAGCGTAATAATCCAAGAAAAACAAAGGTTTTGCGCCTTGGCAAACGATATCGTTTACGCACATAGCCACCGCGTCGATACCGATCGTATCGTGCTTTTCAAGCAAGAACGCGTACTTCAACTTCGTGCCAACGCCGTCCGTACCGGCAACCAAAACGGGTTCTTCCATCTTTTCATTCGCAATGGAAAAGAAACCGCCGAACGAGCCCAAATCCCCTATTACATTTTCGTTATAGGTAGATTTTACGTGTTTTTTCATGAGGTCTACGGCTTTGTAACCTCT
>JAZKXK010000088.1:0-4597 GCA_045611525.1 Candidatus Scatosoma sp.
TATCCTGCTCGGCTTTTTCTACTTTAATCACGACCATGGTATCCGTCTTTTCCACAACGGACGCTTGTACGCTCTCCTCCGTTTCGACCGAAGCTGCGCTTTCTATAGAAGAATCATCCCAACCTAAGCCACAACCGCACAAAAGCACAAGGGTGCATATAACAGTTAAAAGAAAAAACAGTTTGCGTTTCATAATAACGCCCTCCAAAAGTAAAATTTCCGTTTGCCGAAAGCAAACGGAAAAAAGGTATGCAAACAAAACCGCCCAAAACGCGGTGCTTGAACGCCTTTTCCGCTTCCCCTCGGAAAATCGCCGTGCTAAAAGGTTAGGCAGGTCTCCCGGCTTACAACGGCTTGGCTTTCGCCTGCTTTTATCCTTCCCGCTTACGCAGTGCATAAAAGCAACCGTTCTTACGGTTGCGGGGGCAGCGGGGCAATTCGTCTTACGGCAATTTCCCTCTTCCCTATTAAACGCCTTCCGCAAAAGGCGTACCTAACGTTTGTATTTCGTTTTATAATTCAACCGACAAGCACGCCAAACGTGTATACGGTTATTCTCCAAATACCTCTGTAAATTTAACGAAGGTTTCTTCCTCGAAGGGGTTAAGCAAGCCTACCCCCGTAACCATATCCGCAAAGGATTGCGAAAGGTCAACCTCTTCTTGCAATTTACGGAACACTTCCTGCGCCGCAGCATAGCCCTGCTCCGCCTCAACGAGATATAAGCTGAGCGCCGCCGCTTCAGAAGTTGCGTAACTTAAATAGTATACGGGCGAAGTAAGGGTAACGAGCTGCGCATACGCGAAAGGTTCGTAGCCGATGATTTCCCAGTCTACGTTGTATTTTGCGATAACCTGCTCCATAATCGCGGCAAGACCGTCTGCCGTTACGGGCGTTTCCGCCTTGTAAACAAGCTCTTCGTATTCATCCACAATGGTTGCGTACAGCATCGTCCACATACCGTTGAGCGCTCTATACTGCTCAAGCAAGTTAAATACTTTTTTATTGCTGATTTTATTACTTAAGTAGGAGAGCATCAGCCACTCGTTCGCCTGCGAATGTACTTCCGCCAAGTCGAAAGGCAAGAGTGAATTATCGTATTCGTAGAAGGAGATATAATGCCCCATTTCGTGGACTACGGTGAGCAGGTCTTGATACCCTAATCCAAAGTAGGTGTACGCTTCTTCGTAGTAATCGATGTAGTTTGCGTGCGCGCCGTCAAGACAGCCCTCCTCGGTTGCGAAGAATGCCGCGTCCTTTTCAAATATGGCGTTCATCTTCTTATTCAAGCTACCCTCAAAGGAAGCGATATAGCCCTCTAAATACTGAGGGGCAACCTGTCTGTAATCGTTGGTCGCGAGGTTTGCAAATACGCCGTATTCATAGCTATAAGACAAGTTGCCAAAGTAGACGCTCATATCCTCAACAAGAGGCGCGACGTACTCGGCAACGTAGCTACGGAAGCTTTCGCGTTGCGTCTTAGTATAATTGCGCCCGTAAACGTTCAAGGCTGCATAATCGTAGTAGTTGTCATACCCGTAAAGTGCCGCGATTTGCTGATACTTTGCTACGACCTGCACGTACAGCTCGTTCGCCTCTCTTGAATTTTGGCTCGCCAACTGCTCGTACTGTCTTTCAAGCTCGCTAATCTCCGTTTGGAGCTGCGTTTCCTCTTCGTTGTCCACCTCAAGCTGCGCAAAATCCTCGTCCGTCCAACCCGCAAAGAAGGTATCCTTATAAGGTGAGTCGGACTCATTAATCAAGCGCAAGGTATCCATATATCCGTTGTAAGCGTCGTAGTACGCCGTTTCCGCCGCCACATAATTATCTACCAAGGCTTGATCTTCCATATTGGAATAATACAGCATCATCGCCACCTGATACTGCGAAACTATGTATTCAAAGCCGTCCCACATATCCGCGTACGCGATTTCGATATTGACGGTATCCGTACCCGTAAGCGCTAATTCTTCAAACGTTTCCACCATCTCCGCATACTCGGCAAGATAGGCTTCCGTGAGAGTGTATTCAAAGGGAACCTGCGGTTTGGTTTCCGTTGCGTATACTGTCAAAGTCTCCTGCCCACCCCAGTACAGCGCCAAATTTTCGATATCCTTGGAGCAGCCTCTGTTCTTATAGAAGGAGTACGGATTAAGATTGCCGTCTTTCCCGAGTGTGATTTGCGCAGAACGGGAAAGCTCGTATACTTCCTCTCTCTCCTGAGCAGTTTTGGGATTGTAAACTACCGTCAATTCCCCTTTATCCGTTGCGTTTTCCAGCGCCTCGTACGCGCTGCGGTCAGGGGTATACTCTGCTTCGTCGACAGAGAAAATCATATCGCCGCAACCCGTCTGCACGGATTTTTTATTTGTAATTGTATAATGCACGCTTACGATTTGCATATCGTCCGCATCAAACACGTACTTGTATTCGTAGGTGTAGGGCGACTTGCTATCCTCAGGCAGGGTAATCTTCTTTTGCGTTTTAAGCTCTACCACGCCGTTTGCCACTGCCGCCTCGCCAACGAGGGTTTGCCCTTCAAACATCGTTTGCCCAAGCCAAAGCGCATAGGCGGTAAAATCACCGTCGGGAGAAATCTCCAAAGCAACGTCGCCGTTGCCGTAGGTTATGTAACACATACCGTCCATATAAGCAGCAAGATAGGAGCCTTCCTCCTCGTCTATGCTTTGCTTATAGTCTAAAACCAGCTCGCCGTCCGCGTCCTTGGTATAATAATAGCTATCCGCCTGCGACAACGTATTTTCTTTGCCATAGCTCTTATGCTCAAGGTAAAGAGAATCATTTTCTTCAAGCAACGCTGTGAAATTGTTTTTCTGTCTTGCCTGACCGATGAGCGCCAGTGTTTCAGCGGAAACTTCGCCCTCTTGAGAGCTATCCTCTACGCTTGAGCTATCCTCTTGAGGGTTTTCGCTTTGCGTAAGGTCTTTCAGCTTTTCCACCAAACCGCTAACCGCGTCGCAAGCGGTAAGCCCCAGCAAACAGCACAAGGACGCCAAAAATGCCAAAAGTTTTTTCATAATATATCTCCTTATATCTATTTTTCTTCTTTCCAATCTTCCTCTAAAGCAGGCTTAAGCACCTGCCGAACGTTTTCAGGCGAGTACGGCGCGGTATCCGCCGTAAAGTAACGCACGCTGTCCACTAGAACGACTTGCTCAAGATTATGCCTGCCCATACGTACCCACACGCGGTCGCCTGCTTTCGTCTTGCCCGATTTGTCTAAATACCAGTAGTTACAACCCTTATACCCTAACGGGCTTACGCCGACGAACAGGTAATTCCCCTTACCTTTCGCGTACTTAGCGAAAATTTGATAAAACTCGTCCCTTAGCGCGCTTGCAAACTGCTCGATTTCCCGTCTATGAAAAATAAAAGACTGCGTGCCGCCCAAAAAGTTTCCTTGCCTCGATTGAAGCGCAAGGTGCATGAGCATAAGGCAGTCGTGTTTTCTCCTTTCTTCGCGGGAAACCTCGCGCCCGTCCTCGGTATGCGCGCACAAATCCACACGTATGCCTGTTCTTTCGAAGCTGAGGCTGTACTCTCTTCCGTACGCGCCTGCAAGCAAGCGAAACATACAGAAAATCCATTCCTCCATATCTTCCCGCAAAATGTTCTCTACCGTGTAGTCATAGCGTACGTACTCGTTTTCAATTTCAATGCGGGCGCGGGCGTAACGGTTGCTTGACAACGCCTTAAGAGGCAAGAGGGAAAATGAAAATTTCGTTCCCTGCACGTCCACCGTAGCCATATCTATCCATCCTTCTCTTTAGTATAATTTATTATATTAAGCATAACAAAATAAAAAGAAATTGTCAACAGTTTTGCCCATTTTTTATCAGTATACATAATTTATAATTGAATTGGAAGATAAAAGTTTGCTTTTTTTATTTTCTGCGACGTCAATGATGGCAAAACAAATAAATACTGACTATACTTAGAGCAAATAAGCATAAACTATCTCTATGTACTAGATTACGGCGCTCATTTTTGTAAGCACCGTAATCTTTTATAGCAAATATCCCTCACTAAATGATATACCCCCTAAAGTCTATCTAAGTTTAGGGGATATATCTTCTAACGCAGAGTTTTCTTTATCAAAAAGGCAGCCGCTTAAGCGGTTGCCTTTTTGATAAATATAAGATTAATAAACTTCTCTATTCGCCTTTAGAAAGTCAGCTTCAGCCTTAAAACATCAACATATAACAACTGTCAACCTTATTGTTTTGATTGAAAAATAGCTAACTTTTAAAAAACTTATAAAATAGTTTCTTGCAAAAAATAGGAAAATTCAAGAGAATCCAGCGTTATTAAAGCCACCATTGATCTTCGTTTTCATGCTCCCCATCGCCCAAGTTTACATGCTCGGATTTGTATATACCTTCAACCGTAATTTCCAAAGCCCCTGTTACGTTTTCAAATACGTACGTGTTCGTTTCCGAGGTAACCGCGTTGCCGTTTACTTTGACCGCAAAGCTTGCGCTCTTTTCATAGCCGTCCGCCAAAACTACGGTGAATTCGTAAGCCGAGCCGTGCGTTGCCGTGCCGTTGCTTTCTACGGTATAGCCCGTATTCGCGC
>JAZKXK010000089.1:0-3118 GCA_045611525.1 Candidatus Scatosoma sp.
GTATTCTCTCATCGTCAGCATATCCAAAAGCGCCTGCGTGGGGTGTTCGTTCATGCCGTCGCCCGCGTTAAGGACGCTCGCTTTGACCGTTTTCGCCAAAAGATAGGGCGCGCCGCCCATAGGATGGCGCATGATGATGAAATCGTTTGCCTGCGCGTCCAAGGTCTTGCCCGTGTCCACCAGCGTTTCGCCCTTGGCGACGGAAGAGTTGCCCGCCACGATATTGACGGTGGTAGCGCCGAGGTATTTCGCCGCCTCTTCAAAGCTTGTACGCGTTCTCGTGCTGTTCTCGTAGAAGAGAATGGTCGCCGTCTTGCCCGCAAGACACGGGATTTTTTTCTCGCCCTTTTTGATACGGGCTTTGAACTCTTCGGCAAGGTCGAGGATTTGTGTAATCTCCTCCGCCGAAGCGTCGATAAGCCCTAACAGGTCTTTTCTTTTGAGCATAGCTTTCTCCTTAAAAAATACGCCTTGAAACGAAACGTTCAAGACGCAGATTTGCCGATTTGGATTGTTTCGTTGTACGGTTATCATTATAACACTTTTTTTTATAAAAGTAAACCGTTGAAACGCCCTTTTTTCTCTTTTAGAGAAACTTTTCTAAAATTAATATACTTTCACCAAGTGAAAACCCGCTTTGTCGCAGGAAGTCAAAAGATATTCCACCCCGTTTTTCCAAGTTTTAAGGGGAAAATACCCCGCGCCGTGCAAATGCCCGAATACGACCTTCTCTACGCCGTTTTCTTCAAACAGCTCGGTAAAGAGGGTTTTTTCCTCTTTCAGGTTAAAGGGGGGGAAATGTACGAGCGCGACTAACTTTTCCTCTCCCGTTTTCAGTTTTTTAGCGTCGAGAAAGGCAAGACGGAACCTCTCCGCCTCGCGAAGATATAATTTTTGGTCTTGCTCGGTAAACTCGGCGCTGCCGGGGGTCGACCACCCGCGCGAACCCACGAAAATAAACTCCCCTATCTTTACCGCGTCCGTTTGCAAAAAGTAAAAATTCCCGTCGGGCGCAGCGTCGCGGAGCTTGGAAATCCCGTTCCACCAGTAATCGTGATTGCCTCTTATCAGGACTTTTTTCCCCGGCAAAGCCGCTATCGCCTTTAAGTCCGCGAGGGCGTCCGAAAGCTTCATCGCCCAGCTAATATCTCCGGGAATGAGTACGATATCTTCTTCCTTGACCTTGTCCAGCCAGTCTAATTTAATTTTCTCGAAATGCCCTTCCCAGTTTCCGCCGAAAATATCCATAGGTTTATCCGCGGTCAAGGATAAATGCAAATCGCCGATTGCGTACACGTTCATACTTTTATTATAGCAGTTTTTTTCTTTAATAGCAAGCGTTTACGAAAGAAAACGCAGCGCAACTTTCCGTTGCGCCGCGCATTCTTTGTTTATTTATTGCATTTGTTTCCCTGAGGATATAACGGAAGCTCGAAAAAGCCCGAACATACCTCTTGCGAATATTCCTGTAAGGGGGGAATCGCGCAATAGCCGTAGGCGGGTATAAGCAGTTCTACGGGCATAGCAATCTTCAAAATCATAGTTACGCAAAGGTTAGCCGTAAAGCCCTGCGTTTCGGGATTATAGGTTGCGTCGGGCGCGACTACGCTGACCACCGCGCGCACCTCGAAAGGTATAATGGACGGGGCAGGTACGAAGAGAAATACGTCAAAGGGCATAGTAACGGTAGCCGTCGCGCTGCCGTCTACGCCGTTTGCGTCGGTATAAAGCACCTCGACGGGTACGCTCGCCGTACCCTGCACGCGCGCGCAGCGTTTATCCGCTTGACGGTCAATATTGAGGTCGGTAACGGTAGCCGCCGAAGAAAGAGTACGCGCGCTGACGAAGGTCAAAGGATATGTAACGGTTGCGGGGTCGGGGTCGGTAAGGGTCAAGGAATAGTTCTCGATTTGCGTTTGTTTTATCCCCGCGTCGAAGATTTTTTCCACTTGAATACAAACCTTTTCCGTCAAGCCGTTCAACGGATTGCCCGTCATGGAGCAGGGGCATTTATCCGATTGAAAATTAGAAAAAAAGGACATGGTTTACCTCCTGTGTTACGAATACGCCCGAGAACTTTTTCTCGGTTCTTTCGCATTATCGTTTCTTATTATATTGTATTCCTAACCGTCCCTTGTTTGTTCATATTCTTATGCGCATACCGATATAAAAAATATCCGTGCCGTTTTTGGTAAAATAATGCTCCGCGCTCCCGCAAAGCAGCTCCTTCGTGTCCCCCTCCCGGACGGTATAGGCGTTGCCGCGCTCGGCGGGAATACGCAAAATCTGCCCCGCAAAGGGCGGCTTCGTCAAGCCGTTTTCCCGTATGAGAAGATACTCCGCCACTGAAAAGTACGCCGCAATTTTAGGCAAGGTCTGCCCCTTTTTTACCTTGTAATACCGTTGGTTTTGCGTTTTTAACATATAGCAATATATGCAGCCACGACCTAAAAATATACGCATAATCCCAAAAACAAGCCCGTACAATAAACTATGAAGGCTTGCAAAACCACCGTCTATACCACCGCCACCATCGTTACCGCGCTCTCGATTGCCGAGCGCGGCTTGGGCTTTTTATATCGGGTCGTCCTCTCCCGCCTTATCGGCGCGGAGGGGTTGGGCTTATACCAAGTCGCTCTTTCCCTTTTCGGGCTTTTTTTGACCGTCGGTACGGGCGGTATCCCCATCACCGTTTCCCGTATGATTTCCAAAAGCAAAGCCGAGCGTCAACCCTTGGACGAACGGGGCGCGGTGAGCGCGGGAGTGTGTCTTTGCCTCGCCCTGACCTTACCCGTATGTCTTTTTTTCGGCATATTCGGGGAAAGGCTCACCTTCCTTTTTACCGATAGCCGCAGCCTTACCGTCTTTCGCATTCTCCTTGTCGGGCTTTGCTTTTCCTCGCTGTACGCCGTCATTCGAGGCAGCTTTTGGGGGAATAAGCAATTCTTGCTCCCGTCCGTTTTAGAAATCGCGGAAGAGAGCGTTATGGTAATTGCGGGGGTACTCCTTTTGCAAAGCGTTTCTTCTCCCGCTGCGGGCGCGGAGAAAGCCGCTTGGGCGGTTGTCATTTCCTACCTCTTTTCCTTCACCGCCTCTTTTATTTGCTTTTTTGTGCGGG
>JAZKXK010000090.1:0-11534 GCA_045611525.1 Candidatus Scatosoma sp.
CTTGTTTTTTTCGTCTGCGTGGTTGCATAATATCACCCCCTCTCTCACCCAAGATTTGAGCTCGCACAGCTCCGAGTGAGGATAGAATGAGGGGTTGAAACTTCGCCGAGTTCTCCTCTGATATAATCAGGTATTAACATAGTGGCCCCATCCACTTTGATTTTGGTCACAAGGAGGCGAGGAACATTTTCGAGTAACACGAATTTGGGGTTCACTCGTTTGATAACGTCAATGGCATAATAAATTAATTGATTTCGTTCATCAAAAGGGTCTCGATTGCCCGCTACGCTCATACCTTGGCAGGGGGGTGTTGCGATTATGAAATTTACCCCTTTTGAAATTGCTTTCTCGACAATTTCGTTTCTTACGTTGTCATCGGTTATATCCCCACAAATCATTTCTGTGTGCGGATAGACCTTGCTATAAAATTCTGCCCGGTCGCGTAATAGTTCGTTCGCTAATACGATGTCGACTCCTATTTCCTTGAAATATGCTTCCGCTATTCCTACGTTAGCGAATAGCGACAATCCTATAATTTTGCTCATAATTGCCTCAATAAATTTTCATAGACTTTCTTGACGAAAAGCGGAGGGATTCCTTCTCCTATAATGGAGCGCAAAAATGCGGGCGGTGTATTCTTCGGCAAGGGCCAACTGTCAGGAAGGCTCATTATCCGCATAAGCTCGTAAACCGTAAGAGCTCTTGGATCGGAATATAATTCGTAACCAAGCTCATCTTTGCCTATAAGGCGTCCGGGATGCACATTGTTTTGTGAGGAAATTTTCCTATTGTCCATTGTTACTGTGTATGCAGGTATATCCCATTCTTGTCGCTTGTAGGTGTTAAAGAACCCTTTGCACGGAGTGCCATTTTCTTTCTTTGGTTTGAACTCGTCAGGGTTCGCAAAGGCTGTTTGCCCTGTAGGGGTATGCATCATGGTCTCAACTTGTCTCTTTACATGATGAGGAGGAAAGTGCCATGGCGAGATAGCAAGTGCGGTCTTTTCTCTCTCGTAGTATTGAGGGAACATTCGCAGAAGTTCCTCCTCGGACACATCTCGCACAAACGGGTCAAGCATAGGCAAATGACCAATTGCGTCTCGCATAGTTACACGCTTTTTGTCCATCGGAGGAAGGCTCCAATCGAAGTCGCAGTCTTTTCGAGTCATGAGAATAATCGCTCGTTCTCTCGTTTGGGGGACACCATAATTTGCTGTATCCGCAACATTGCAATTGATGCGATAATCGTTGCCAAGTTCTTCGGTTATAATGTCGATAATCCGTTTTCTTTCCCCAAAATAAAGAATGTCTGTTTGTAGGAATAATGGAACATTCTCAATGAAGACGAATCGTGGTTTGACTTTCTTCACAAGCTTTACTACGGGCAAAAACAATGTGTTTCTATAATCGTCAATTTCTTGTCTGCCTGCTGTACTCATACCTTGGCAGGGGGGTGTTGCCATAATCACATCCACTTTATTTTCTATGGCGATATTTGCAAGGCACGATTGTATGTTCTCATCAAAGATATCGCCGCAAATCATTTTGGTTTGTGGATATATGCGTTGATACAGATTCGCTCTTCGTTCAATCAATTCGTTCGCAGCAACCACTTCGACACCAATCTCATCGAAATATGCCTCCGCTACACCAATGTTCGCAAAGAGGGATATGGCTTTAATCTTTTTTTGCATCTTTTTCATCTTTGGCGACCTCTTCTAAAATATACTGCAAAAGAAATTCATTGATGGTTGTCTTCTTTTTGATAACCAAGATTTTGAGTTTTTCGTGTAGTTCGGGTGTCAGTCTGACACTAATTCTAACGTCTTTCATGTTAGTCCTCCCAAAAGAATTAATATCATTATAACACTATTTACGAAAAAAGTCAACGCCAAAACGCCAAGACGCCAAAAGTTTTGGTGTCATTTTTGAGGTTTTTTCTATCCAAGCCTACCTATCAAATAAATTATCAAAACTATTATCCCAATCCATATCCACGGATGGTTTGAGCAACCACTACCTCGACCGTCTCTGCCACTCCCACTTGTGCTTTTAAATGCGTGATAATCGTTCAAATTAGGCATATCTGTTCCATTAGTAGTCAAGAACGATTTTTCCCTTGGCTGCGGTAAGGATGCTGTTGAAACATTCCTTGCGACAGGCTGTGAAATTCGCCCTACAATCGATTTTCTTCATCTTCTTGAGCATTTCCCTTAACTTTAAGAGAACTGCCACAATGTGCTTACAATTGCCGAAATAGGGGCATTCGCAAGCAATGTATGTAATCTTACCGTCTTCGTATTTAAAGTCCACCTCGTACCACTCCGAACCGACAACGTAAGCCTTGCCGATTCCGTTTTGGAGGGAAATGTATGCTACTCGGTCGTGCTTGTAGTAATCCTTGCCCTTGAGCATTACGAGTTCGTCATCAATAAAGCCTGACTCCTCGAATGTTGCCAAGTCGATGTCGAGGTCTGCTTCTCCGATTGCCTCGTTGCCCTTATACTTTTCGCCGATGAACATAGTACAGAACTTCTCGGCGGTAAGTGTTCCATCGAGCGACACGATGTCATCGCCTACCTTTCTGTACTCCCCGGTTAGGTCTCGGTCGAGAACTGCGGTTACCCATTTCATCTCGAATTTGGGGATTTTGAATGACTTGAGAACCTTGGTTACTGTTCCGATCTGGTCTTCGAGTTTGCCGTCAACCGTCACGAGGTCTCCGACCTCTATGTCCTCAATTTCGCAAAGGTACGAGAGTTTGGAATCGTGTTTATCGAATCTTATCTCTACTAATCTCTTTGCTACTCTTTCTTCCTTTTTATCAATTATTTCTGTCATTGCGTTATTCCTCCGTGTATTGAGCCTTGATTGTGTCGGTGTATTCTTTAAGTTGTTCGATAACCGAAGACGGTCCGAGTAGTTTGAGCTTGTCCCCAAACGAACAGCACCATCCGAAGAATAAGGCACTAACTTGAACCTCTGCTGTGAATCGTATGGTATCCGTTCCGTTTGAGATGATACGTGTTTTTTCTCCGAAGAGGTCAAACACCGCGTCTATGAGCGACCTATGCATTTCAATAGTTACCTCGGTCGCTTCGCCCGAGAACATACCGAATAGTTGTTTCTTATGTACTCCGATGTCGAATGCGAGTTCGTCCGGGGGCATTATGGCATGGTCTTCAACCATCTCCACCTTTTCCATTCGATCTATGCGGTAGTTGACCATTTTGTTGTATCGGCTATCGTAGGTTATAAGGTAATAGTGTCCGTCCGAAAAAACCGTTGCAAAAGGACTTACCACATAATGATGTCCGTCTCGGCGATAGACTTTCTTATGGTTCGCATCGTAGTCGAAGTACAAGAAAATGATTTTTTGTCGGTTGTTAATAGCGGTCACGATTTCATTGACCGAATAATATATGGATTCGTTGCTACTTTTGGAGGTGTTGAATTGAACAATGTTCCTCTTCAGCACCAATCCTTTTTGGCTGCCCGCGAGCTGTGCTATCTTATCTACGAGTTCCTCGGTCTTTTTGCTCGTTATGAAACTCGCTGCCTGAACCGCGTCCAAGAGGATGTGGAGTTCCGCACTCGAAAAGCTACGGTCTTCGACATAGTATTTGTTGCTCCGACCTCTGCGAGTGAGGATTTCATATCCGCATTCGTTGAGGAGTTTGATGTCATCGTATATGGTTGTTCTGTGAGCTTCGATTCCGCTTTCTGCAAGGCGAGCTATGATTTCCTCCGTTCCCATTGGATGGTCTTCGTCTGTCTCGGCTTGGAGCATCTCCCATATTTTGAGTAGTCTTATCTTGTTGAGTTTTTCGTTTTTCATAGGTACAGCCCTCCAATCTACTCTTTTATTATACCATATCTTTTATCGTTTGTAAAGGTTGAGTTGTCGGTTTTCCGCAACATCACAAGTATTTGGTGTCAGTTTTTCGCAACAATTAAATAACGGGGGCGATCCGTTAATTCAGACCGCCCCCGGCTTTAACAAGCAGTATTAAGTTGATTGAGGATTATTCCTCGTCTTTGCCACCCTTGGTTTTATACTCGGTTGCACGAGTAAGGTCGTAGATGATGGCATTTTCCTCTGCTACGAAGATGCCCGTTACCTTGTGAGTAACACCGCTGTCTTGCCAATCCATAAGACGGACGATTGCCGAGTGAGCAGGCTTAAATGCCACGTTGATGACTGTCTTCTTGCCTGTTGTCGTGGGCTTCGAGAAGAACTTCGCCGCATCCTCATCATCCTCTGCACAAGGGATGATTGCAAATCTTCTCGTATCAGCGTCAAGAAGGAACTTGACGGACTTGGGGTTGCCAAGCTCTGTTGCTGTTTCAGCATTGAACTTGAAATACTTGGGGGTGATGGAGACCGTGGACTCCGATGCGTTGCCTAAAACCTTGATAACCTTAAAACCTTTTAACATGATTGTTTTCTCCTTGAATTTTGAATTTCACATATTTTTTTGAGATGCTCGATGTCGATGAGTTCGATGCTTGCAGGGATTGGCACAAATCCCGCAAGTGAGCCCGATCGAATCGGCTTGTATTTTATCTTTTCGGGTTTCGCCCTTTCGGGGTGAGACCTATTTCCTCCGTTTCGGAATCGTTCCTGTACTTTCAAAAAGCACTCTCTCGAAACGATGGCGGGATGATAATCCCTTATGATGTACTGTGCTGCGTGTCCTCGGTTCTTTATGACTCGGTGGTTCTCCGTGAACATATCGAGTGTGACCGTCTTTTGCATCCTCATCTCCCCACAGTATTTTTCGTTATGGAGCATTCCCGTTATCGTGCCGGGATTCCACACCTCCAACCCCGTGGGGGTAGGGACACCTTGCGCGGTTAATGCATTGGCAATTTCTCTGGCAGTCTTGCCTTGCAGATATGCCTCGAATATAAACCGTATGAAGACCGCTTCCTCTTCAACGATGATTGTGTTGCCCTCCTCATCGTAGCCGAAACCCATAATGGCCCACATATTGTTGACGGGGATTCCTTTTTTGAATCGGCGTCGGTATGACCACTTGAGAGCTTCGGACTTTTGTTCGGATTCTCCCTGTGCGACCGTACTCAATAGTGTTAGCATTGTCTCGCTCATGGAGTCGAGGGTGTTGTAACCGTTCATCTCAAAGTAGACTCCAACGGGCGGTTTCAATGCTTTTAGTAATCGCACATAATGAATACAGTCAAGGGTGTTTCTCGCAAATCGGCTGATGGATTTCGTGATTATCAGGTCGATTTTTCCTGCCTTGCAATCCTCAATCATTTCGAGGAATCGCTTTCGGTGGGCGGTCGATGTTCCCGATATACCACGGTCGGCATACACATCTACGAATTCCCAATTATCGTGTTTTTTGATGAACTCCACGTAGTTCTCAACTTGGAGGACATAGCTCGATTCTTGGGACTCTTCTTCGGTGCTTACTCGGCAGTATGCGGCCACCCTCAAAGTGCGGTTCGTTTGGTCGAAGACGAACTCTTCCTTAGGCGGAATAACCTCTATCTCATAGTGCCTTTCGGAGTATGCTTTTTGTATCCGTTCAGCCGATGCAGAGCCTTGTTTTTTTCGTCTGCGTGGTTGCATAATATCACCCCCTCTCTCACCCAAGATTTGAGCTCGCACAGCTCCGAGTGAGGATAGAATGAGGGGTTGAAACTTCGCCGAAATGTAGTGCCATCATCTGCCCATTTTTCGTATGGGTTTTATAGTCGAAATACCCTCGCCTAATAGCATACCACATTGGCTATGGGCTTTCTACCGATTCTACGTGAATAATCTCTTATTTTGTTCGTTTTAGGCACTTTTTCTTCGATATGTTATACCAAACAGGTGTAAATTGAAGTTTCGAGCTTCGCTCAAAATCATCATTTGTCCCAAAGCATTTGGGGTCTCTGATAGCAAAAAAATAAAGGCTCCCTCGGTCGGTTATGACCGAAAAAGCCTTGTTTTGGGGCAAAAACCCCTTATTTTGCTTGATTTTGGGTTATTTTCGTGTGAGACAAACGACGGTTTCGACGTGCTTGGTCTGCGGGAACATATCATAGGGCTGAATTGTTTCAATCTCGTAATATCCCTTACCCTCTCCAAGGTTTGGATTTTTGACAAGCTCTCCGTTCTTTTCAACCAAACGCCCCGTCAAAATTCCCAAATCCCGCGCAAGCGTTGCGGGGTTGCAGCTAATCAAGGTCAGCTTAGGAATACCGCTTTCCAAAAGCGCCTTACATACGCTTCGCGCGATACCTGCCCTGGGCGGGTCTAAAATCAGGCGCACCTTTTCCCCTTTCTCTTTTTCCAAAACCGCGGGCAAATGTTCTTCCACATATCCGCAGATATTCGTCATATTTTCCAGCTTGTTTTTTCTCTTTAAAGAGTCCGCGCAGCGGGACGCCTCTTCCTCTAACTCGATACCGTACGCCCGCTTTGCCTTTTTGGCAAGCATAGCCGTCAAAAGCCCGCCGCCCGAATAGGCGTCGACGACCACCTCGTCCCCGTCCTTGCATACCGTTTTTAAAGCGTCCTTATACAGCTTGGTACGCACGTTTTCGTTGACCTGCAAAAAGGTTACGGGGCCCGCCTCGTAGCAAATTCCTTGCTCGACTGCCTCGAATACCCCCCTACCGTGTACGAGCTGAAACTCTTTTCCAAAGATAACGTTGGTATCGCTGTCATTGAAATTTAAGTACAGGCAAAACTCGAAAAAGCCCTTGGACAAAAGCTCGATAAGATAAGGAATATTCGGCAAAGTACGCTTTGTAATCACCAGCGTGAATATGTACTTCCCGCCGATTTCCCGCGCAACGATATGCCGTAAAACCCCCGTTTTGTTGACCTCGTCGTAGCCCTTGACCTTGCAGCTGCTCATATAGTCCTTGAGGATAGCAATCAAGCGTTCCGCCCATTCCGGATGAATGGCGCAAGAGGTTACGGGTACGATGCGGTGGCTGTGTTCGGCGTAAAAACCGATGACGCTCTCGCCGTTCCTGTCCACCCCGACGGGGAGCTGCAATTTATTTCGATAGCCAAAGGGCAAATCGCTTTTAACCGCGATAGGTACGCTCAGGTGAATTCCGCCGATTTTGCGCAAAGCGTCCTGCACGAGCTTGCTTTTATACGCAAGCTGAGCGTTATAGTCCATATGCTGCAAGGCGCACCCCCCGCAACGCAAGGCGACGGGGCATTTTTCACGCACGCGCTCCTCGGCGGGCGTGATGATTTCCTCGACCTTGCCGTAGCCGATATTCCCTTTTATTTTCAGTACCCTAAAGCGTACTCTTTCTCCGGGTAAACAAGCAGGCACGAAAAAGGTTATCCCCTCGTGCCTGATAATGCCTTCCCCATTCGTCCCAAGCGCGTCGGTTACCGCGCAAAGGATATCGTTTTTTTCTATCATACTCTCTTTCCTTATTTGGTGATACGTTTCACCAAGGTATTGACGGCATACCGCCATTTATACATTACGTTATCGTAAAAGACGAAGAACAGCGTTCCCCCTATCAAAATAATCGGCAGGATATACGCGTCGACGAAGGGTATGGTCGTCGTCATACCGAACACAAACCGCCAAATTAAGTACATAGTCCCGTCAAACCACAGCGCCTTTATTCCGCAGGCAAGCCAGCGGTTGATTTTGATTTTTAACTGCAATTCGTTGACAAGCGGGTGCAGCCCGAAAAATAAAATAAAGGGCAATAAATCGAAAAAGCCCGCCGCATTAAACATAAGCGAAAGGATACAGGTGGCAAGATACGCAAGCGTATAGCCTAAGTAGCTCTTTTTCGCAAGCGGCAGCATAAGCGCGACGCACCCGAACAGATATCCCGTAAACAGCAGCAACGCGGAATATATGCCGACGGTGAGCATAATGGTTGCCAGCGCGCAGGAGAGCGCCGACAACGCAATTTCATAGGCGGATATTTTTTTCATGTTAACGACAACCGCAGCAAAGAGAGAATAAACAATCAATGCAAAGATAGGTATAGCAGCAGGAAATACAGTTGGAACAAGCGTTGCCCCCCATTTGTTCATCGTTCATAGGCGCGTTAGCATAGGGGTTTTGCTGGTTTTGATAGGCTTGCTGTTTTTCGTACTCGTTCTTAGCGTTCATCTTGCCGTACGCCGAACGGTATTTTTGATTTTCAGGGTCCATTTGCATAGCGATTTCCAGCTGTTTTTTGCTGTCGTTCGTCCAGTTCTTTTTATAGAACACCACCGCTTGCAAATAGTGCCACTCCGCGCTGCGTTCGTTAAAATCGTCCAAAAGCGCCTGCGCCTCGGCTATCTTATTCTCCTTCAAAAGGGCGGTAATGACCTCAAAGGAGCTTTCGCCGTCCGTATTTTTGCTTTGTTCTTTACGGGAAGCGGTGATTTCCCTATACGCCACTTCCAGCTTGGTCAAAAGCCGCGCCGCCTCGTTGCCCGCCTCGCCGTCCTGCCATCTGTCCTCTTTGGCTTTTTCTCTCAGCTCCTCGTAGCGGGCTTTGATTTCTTCGTCCGTCGCGCTTTCCGTTAAGCCCAAAAGTTCGTAATATTCTTTCATATTGCTCTCCACTTAATTAGTTTTTGTTTTTTTGCCTTTATTCATACACCCGCAGCCGTCCATAACGCGCTTTGTCATCATAGGCAGACCGCGAAGCAGGATATTATCCGATAAATCCCGATTGAAATGAAAGCTTATATTCGCCAAGCTTTCCCGTATATCGAAGAAAATCGCATGGAATACGAAATTGATTTCCTCGCCGTGAACGCTTGCTAGCAGTTCCTTTCTGCTCCCCCCGCCGTAAGCAAGACGGAAGGGGTTGTACGCGCCTTTTTTCAAGTCCTTATCGTAATCGTCCAACGCGTCGATAAGATATATCCATTTCCCAAGAGAATAGCACAGCTTTCTCGTATGCTCAGTGCTCTTTTCTCCTAATGCATACGCAGAAAACTCCGCGAGCATATTCGCCGTAGCGTCCGCCGCCCTATCTAAGCTGTCCGCGCCCGATTTTTCCGCTTCCTCTTGTTTTTTGAGGTTTTCGCGCACGATTTTCTCAATTTCGGGGTATTTCCTTTTGGCTAAGCGAAAGCCTTTTCTAAACCAAAGCCGTTTGCCCCTGCCCCTATCGCCGTCCGCGATATCGTCCGTGTACTTGTAGTACGCGAGCACGGTATTGAGCGCGCCGAGCTGTCTTGTCAGCTCGTCCACCCCCGCCATTTGGCGGGAACGGATACAATGGGTAAGGCAGTGGCTCTTTTCGATGGTTACGTCCTCGCCCAAGATATTATGCAGCAAAACGGAAAGAAAGGTAACGTCGTAGGACAGCCCCATACGCGCAGAATGTCCGCACACCTCGGCTATGCCCTTACAAACGCCGCAGTACATAGCGCGGTACAGCTTGTCGTCTTTGATAAATAAATACGGCGTATCCGCACGAACGTACCCGAACATATCCCTTCTCCTATTTTACATTATAACATATCGCTTTCATAAAGGCAATTCAAGGAAACCGCCCTTTCTTAGTTTTCACAAGAAACGACGGTTTTCTTCACAAAGCGTACAAATTATTATTCTTCCGTTGCAGGTACGGGAACGATTTCGCCGTCCGCAAAACGCAAAATCAGCTGAGACATCTTGTCCAAATCGTTTTCCACCACCGACTTAAAGCGCAAGGGACGGTAGCGCAGGCTCATAAGGCTCTTGGGCGGCTTCATCGCCGTCAAGAGGTTCAATCTCTTAATCCCCTTAAAGCTGTCCTTGACGTCGTTGCCCGACAGCGCGTAGAGTACGTCCTGCGGGAATTTATAGGGATTTGCCGTGGAAAGCACGACGCAAGGGGTATTGTCCTTTTCATTCTCTTTCATACAAGCTTCTTTATACTTCGCCTGCACCGCGAGCGCAACGCCCGTGTGCGTATCCATCGCGTACCCGTATTCCTCGAATACCTCGTACATCGCCTCGATGGTATCGTCCTCGGAAGCGAATCCGCCGAAGAATTCCTTATCCAAAACCGCCTTTTCCTTTGCGGTAATCGAATATTCCTTCTTCTCCGCAAGCGAAGCCATACGCTCGGCGGTAAGAGAGGCGTTTCTGCCGCTGATTTCAAAGAGCAATCTTTCCAAATTCGAAGACACCAAAATGTCCATAGACGGGGACATGGTACGGTGGAAATTGCGTTTTACGTCGTAAACGCCGTCCTTAAAGAAGTCCGCAAGCACCTTGTTTCTGTTCGACGCGCAAACGAGCTTTCTTACGGGCAAGCCCATTTGCTTTGCGTACCAGCCCGCCAAAATATCGCCGAAATTCCCCGTAGGCACGACGAAGTCGATTTCATCCCCCATTTCGATTTGACGGGAAGTGAGCAAGTCCACGTACGAAGAGAAATAATACGCGATTTGCGGGGCAAGTCTGCCGAAGTTAATCGAATTCGCGCTCGAAAGGCGAACGCCTTTTTTCGCAAGCTCTTCGTTGAATTCCTTGGACGCAAACAAGCGTTTTACCGCGCGCTGGCAATCGTCAAAATTGCCCTTCACCGCGGACACGTGTACGTTGTTACCGTCCTGTACGCACATTTGCAAGCGCTGCATTTTCGCTACGCCCTCGTCGGGGAAGAATACCGCTACTTTCGTACCTGGTACGTCGCGGAAGCCCTCCAACGCCGCTTTACCGGTATCCCCGCTCGTCGCCGCGAGAATAAGGATATCGTCGTTCACACCCGTTACTTCACAACTCTTTTTCAAAAGATAGGGAAGTACGGTAAGCGCCATGTCCTTGAACGCGCACGTAGGGCCATGGAACAGCTCCAACACGTACAAGCCTTCGCCGCCGTCGATTTTTACAAGAGGAACGGGGTCGTCGCCCTCAAAGGAAGAGTACGCCTTTTCGCAAGTTTCTTTCAAAAAGTCCGCACCAAGCTCCTCGGCAAGATATTTGCCGAGTACGAACGCCGCGCGTTCGGGATAGCTCATATCCGCCATATTTTGCAATTCTTCATTTGAAACCTTGGGGAAGGTTTCGGGAACGTATAAGCCCCCGTTTTTCGCTAAGCCCTGTACGATTGCCTCAGCGCCCGTTACCTTTTCGCCGCCTCGCGTACTGATAAAATACATAATCCGTTTACCTGCCTTCGTGGATTTTTATTTTTAACGCGCAAAATCGGCAGTCTTCGACCGCCAGATTTTACATTTTTCATTTTCCCCTTTTTAATCTACGGCGGGGAAAAGCTTTTCCCCGCCGCGTAGTAAGTACTTTGTTACGCCTCCAAATATTTGGTTACAAAATCGGGAAGCTCCTCTCTCGTCCCCGTAACGGAAACGGTTACCGTGATATCGCTGTCCTTCGCCGCTTTATCTAACATATAGAAGAATGCCGCAAGTTCCTGTACGGGCTTACCCGCAATACGAACGACGCCGTCGATGAATACGTATTCGTTGTCGTTGTTGCCTGCGATAACGCCCTTGATGAACCCGCAAAGCGCCGCTTCGCCAGCCACGTCGTAGTCGCTGGTGTCGATGAAGCGAACTTCACGTTCTAAATCGTACAT
>JAZKXK010000091.1:0-15010 GCA_045611525.1 Candidatus Scatosoma sp.
TACGAAAACGATTACTACGCCGAGGCGAGTAAGCAAATGCCCAAAATCGGCGCGGAAGTCGGCACGCCTGACGGAAAAGCCATCGTCGCGTCCGTTAATATGCTGAAAATGCAGGTAAAAACCAAGATGGACGATAGAAACGGCGGTTGGATTTATAAGGATTATCCCGTAGAGGAATTAAAATTCAAGCGTTGCTGCCAGCAGGTAGAAACCGACGAAGACGAAGAAGAATAATAAACTAAACATAAGTAATAAAAACAAAAACTCGACTTATTAAAAGTCGAGTTTTTGTTTGGTTAAAATACTTGACAAACCGTAATTATATATACTATAATAAAGATGCCAAACTAACTAAATAAACGCAAAAAACGAGGTGTATTTTTCTTTTTTTAAGGATAATTCCCCTCTTATTTTGCCATAATAGTACTACTGAATTTGATAAAATACAGATTCTTTTTTGTGCTATTATGGTTACACCATTTTTTGCGTGAAGTTAGTTTGGCGACTACCGGAGTCTGTGTTTTTGTGCGCTGACTTTGGTTGGCGCACTTTTATTTTTAGGGGGTAAAAAATGTAGTAAATTAAAAAAAACAAAAACAAAACAAAAAAATAAAAAAGGAGAAAAACATGAAAACAGTACTAAAAAATATTATAAAATATTTTATTGCAACTTATAGTACAGCCAATTCAATTGAAAGTGAAAAAGATATCCAAAAAGAGAAAGCATGGGTAAAAAAGGTTATAAAATTATACGCCATTTTTTCCTTAATAGGCTTAATAATTTATTCCTCACTAATAAAAATCATTAACATAGTCTTTCCTATTAGCGTAGTATTATTAATTCTTATACTTTTAACGGCTATGGGTTATTCTTCAATGCTATTATATTTTAAAAAGGTTATTAAAACAGTTTTAAATGCAGGAAAAATAGGATATAAGGTTGGTGAACAAATAAAAAGTGAGTATGTTACCGTTAAACACGAATATGCGAACACATATAAAGTTTCTTCTCATACGGATGATAAAGGGATTTTATTTGCAGTAATAGCAGCAATTGTAAGTTTTATATGTTGGGCTTTTTTCTGTGTTTACATAGCGCCTTTTCTTACCTATAAAAAGGTGAGAAACACCTTTAAAAATATTAGAGAATACGAATCTAAAAAGGTATAACATTCTTAAAAAAAGTGCTCCGTTTTTATAAAAAACGGAGCACTTTTATATATTAAAAGGGCATTTATTCAAAATTTCACAAACCGTCGAGTAATCGCCTATCAAAATAACCTTATTCATGCCCTTTTCACTATCGAACGTCATTTGCAAATTTTTACCTTTGTTGACTGCGTCGCAAAAATAAGAGGATACTTTTTTCCAGTTTTCTTTTGGAAAATTCATTACCGCGCACGCGGAATTTCTATCTTCGGGCGCGTTACGCAAATAATCGAATAAAAGGGCTTTTCTGTTGGTTTTCATAGCTGCTTTCGCATAATCGGTTTGCCAAAATTCCTCGATTTGCTCTATACTGAATTGCCAAACGCCGTCGATTTTTTCTCCCGTCAAGATACCCATTTGCAAATAATTTCTTAACGTCCTTTCCGTAAGCCCGCTCATAAGCGCTAAATCCTTGATTGTGTACATCGTTTACCTCCAAAAATAGTTTATACCTATATTATAACGGATAAAAGAATAAAAAACAACTCGATTTCAATATGAAATCGAGCGAGTTTTTCATAGTAAAAATTTAAAACAAGCCTACCATGTACGCGTTTAATCGTGTTTTTTAAGCGTAACGAGGTATTTTAGTATAGCCGCGCCGATGATGATTGCGTAGCCTATCAAGCTGAAATAATCGGGAAATTCACTCAAGAAAAGCATACCCCAAAGAGCAGCGAAAAGCACCTGCGAATAGTCGTATACGGAAATTTCCTTTGCGGGCGCGTATTTGTACGCCGCCGTAAGCGAGAATTGCGCTCCGCTTGCCGCACAGCCCGCTAACAGTAAAAAGAGCAATTGCCAAGCCTGTATAGGTTGCCATTGTATAATCGCCATAGGCAAAACGGTCAACGAGGAAAAGACGGAGAAGAAAAATACAATCATCGCGCCCCGTTCCCCTTTATTACCCAGTTTTCTTACGAAGGTATAAGCAAGTCCCGCGCCTAATCCGCCGAGGATACCGACAAAAGCGGGCAGGCTTTGCGAAAAATCAAACGAGGGCTTTGCAACGAAGATTGCGCCGACGAAGGCGGCGAATACCAACAGCCATTCTATCAAAGACGCCTTTTCTTTTAAAATAAGGATAGAAAAGATAATCGTAAAAAAGGGGGCGAGCTTGTTTAAAATGGACGCGTCGGAAATGTTCATATGGTCGATGGCGTAGAAATTACAAATAATCCCCACCGTACCGACGATAGAACGCGCCAAAAGGTCGGGCAGGTTGCCCTTTTGAATTTTGAAGTTTTTGCTTTTCAATAAAACGAAAAACGCCGCGATAACCGCTACGAAATTTCTAAAAAAGCATTTTTGGAAGGTGGGCAAATTCCCCGCCAAGCGGACGAATAAACTCATCACGGAAAAAAAGAACGCAGAAAGTAGGATATAGAAAATTCCCGAAAGCTTTTTCGGGTGTTTTTCTTTATTCAACGCGGACATGGTAGCCCTGTTTTGTATATTTTTATCCGTTTGCATCTCTTCCATATACTATATTATATACCAAAGCAACAAAAAAGTAAACAAAAAGCCGACTGCTTTTGCGTGTTCTCTTTAAGAGAACACGCGGCGATATAAATCCTTTTGGATTTGCGATATACGTCTTGCGTGCGATATATTTTCGATGCTATATGCCCTGTGGGCGTGATGGTAGGATTTATATCATATCGCGCCGAGCAACGCGAGGTATATCGCAATGTCTAATTATTATATCGCGTTTGCTTAGCAAACATATCGCAAAAAAAAGAGAGGACTTGCGTCCTCTCTTTTTTTACATTAAGCGTTGGGATAAACGCTTGCTTTTTTCTTGTCCTTGCCCATTCTTTCATACCGAACTACGCCGTCAACGAGCGCGAACAGGGTGTCGTCTTTGCCGATACCAACGTTCGTGCCGGGATGGATTTTCGTACCTCTTTGACGAACGAGAATGTTGCCCGCGAGAACGGCTTGACCGTCGCTGCGCTTCGTGCCAAGGCGTTTTGCCTCGCTGTCTCTGCCGTTGTGAGAGGAACCGGTACCTTTCTTATGAGCGAATAAACTGATAAAAATCATCTTTATTTCTCCTTATAGTCTAATTTGTCAGCCCTTATTTTCGGGCGGTTGCAATTAAAGCTCGATTTTTTCTACCTTAACTGCGGTGAAGGGCTGTCTATGACCCTGCTTTTTACGCTCGTTCTTCTTTGCCTTATACTTGAAAACGATAATCTTCTTTGCTTTGTCCTGCTTAACGACGGTAGCGGTAACCTTTGCGTTTTCCACTTCCGCGCCTGCTTTTACACCGTTTTCATCGGCAACCATTACAACCTTGAAGCTTACGGTTTCGCCTTCCGCTGCTGCGAGCTTTTCCACTCTAACAACGTCGCCTTCCGCAACCTTGTATTGCTTGTTTCCGTTATCGATAATAGCGTACATTAAGTTTTACCTCCTCTTTCCAGTCTCGAAGAAATGCCAAGGCGCAGCAAAATTGCTGACTTAAAAAAGCCCGTTTCTATCGGCTCGACTATAACTATAACACAAAAAAAAGAGTTCCGTCAAGCGTTTTTGCTTGTTTTTTTATATTTTTCAAAGAAAAAGCATACTTTTTCCGCGTTTACGCATAGTAAGGAAAAAGGAGTGTGAAAAACATGGAAAAAAAGAAAACGGAAGAGGCGCTTGCCGAAATCTATCGTAACGCACAGCTTGCCTTGACTTCCATTTCGGATATTCTTCCCGAAGTGGGCGAGGATGAAGAGGTCAAAGCCGAACTCCATTCCCAGCACGAGGAATACGAGAAATTCTCCGCAAGAGCAGCGATGATAGCCAGAGATTGCGGTATCGAGCTCAAAGAACCCAACCCTATGAAAAAAGCGATGATGTGGGGTTCTATCAAAATGAATACCTTAACGGATAATTCCCGTTCTCATATCGCGGAAATGATGGTACAGGGTACGGTTATGGGAATAACCTCTCTCAAACGGACGGCAGGGGAGCTTTCTCCCAAAGGGGACGAGCGCATTATGCAGCTGATGGATGAAATGATTACCCGCGAGGAAGAATTTGAGAAAAAGTGGAAATCCTATTTGTGAGGATTTGGCGTAACCAGCAGGGTTTTGTAGTCGGTATAGACTACGAAGCCCGCTTTGCTTTTACTCGGCTTTTTGACGAATTTCCGTTTACAGTAATCCACAGGGATTTTACCGCCGTCCTTTCCGCTGGAATAGAACGCGCAAATTTCCGCCGCGAAAAGTAACGCTTCATCTCGTACCTGCCCCCCTGCTGTGCGTATAATGACGTGGGAGGAGTGGTATTTTTGCGCGTGCAGCCAGATGTCGTCGGGGCTTGCCTCGCGGAGCAATCTGTCGTTTTGCAAATTGTTTCTGCCCGCGTAGATTGTATAGCCCATATACTCGTACTCTCGAAAGGGTACGGGGTCTTTTTTCTTTGCGCCGACCTTTTCCTTGGGCGCGCGGAGCAAGCCCATATCGATAAGCTCGGTTTCCACTTCTTTCAAATCAAGCGGTGTTTCCGCGGAAGCAATAAACGCCCCCACGCTTTCCGCGTAGTCGATTTCCTTTTCCAAATCGTGCAAAATCGGGGTCAAAACTTCGCGCGCGCGTTTTAATTTATTGTACCCTTTAAAATATTTTTGCGCGTTCTTTGCGGGGGACAGGGTCGCGTCTAACTCTATTTTTATTTTCTCACAGTCAGGCGAATACCAGTTTTCCAAAAGGATTTCGCTATCCCCTTTTTGTATGCGGTACAAGTTCGCCGTTAAAAGCTCGCCCTTGGTTTTGAAATCCTCGGCTTTTTCCGCCTCTTTCAAGCGTTCGAGCGTATCTTGCAGCTTTTTATACTGCTTTTTCTTGAGCGCGCGCAGCGCGCTTTCTAATTTGCGCTTTTGTCCCTCAAATCCTTTTTTGTTTTCCCGCGCGGTGAAAAATTCGTCCTCGGCTTTGCATAAGGAAGGGGTTTCCGCGCCCCCTCCTACGGGGAAGGCGAAAAAGTCCGCGGCGACGCCGTTTTTCATTTGCAAGCAGGGCTTGCAAGGCTCGTTTAAGCAAAAATCTCCCACGAACTCCCAAAGCGGAGCGTTTCGCTCTTTTGCGATACGGACAAGCTCTCTCGCCGTGGAAAGGGCAAGCCCGAACACCCGTTCAAACAAGAATAAGGCGAGCGTTTCCCCGTCGGGATTTTCGTGCGAGGCAAAGAAGCTTTCAAGCGCTGAACGCATACCTGCCCTATCGAAAGGCGAAATTTTATCCTGCGGAGCAGGGTAGGCATACCTTGCCCCCGATAAAAGTACGCGGTGGGAATCGCTTTCCAAAGCGGTGGATTTGAGCGCGCCCAAAATCACGCCGTTTTCGGTGAGGATTATGTTGGAGTATTTCCCCATAAGCTCGCAGTGCAGTACGCGGCTGCAATTAGAAAAATCGCTGCTGCAATAAAACTCGATTTCGACGATACGTTCGAATTCGTGCTGACGGATATCGACGATCTCCGCGTTTTGCAGGTGTTTTCGAAGGAGCATACAAAAGTTCGGCGCAACGGGCGCGGGTTCTTTCTCCGTAGCCGACAAACAAACGCGCGCGTTGGATGCGTTTGCGCTTAAAATGAGTTTAACCGTCGTTTTTTTGGTGTATATAATAAAGGTCAACTCGTCTTTATTGACCTGCGAGATACGGTTGACCCTGCCGTGGACGAGGTAAGTATTCAGTTCGTTCGCCAAGCGGCGGATATGGAAAGCGTCTTGGGGCATGAGTTCTCCTTTTATAAAGCGTGTATATGCGTCGCATTTCAGCGTTGCAGTCCGCGCCCCCTTGTTCGTTTACGCTCAGTAAACTCCCGTCGGGGGTGCTCCTGCGCCTTGAACTGCTCGCATCTACCCACTTTAAGTCTCGTACTGTATCGGTTTCAAAATGAGGCAATCTAAAAACACGGGTGCAAAGACACTAAGACTGCCTGCAAGCTCAGCTTGCCATAATTATACCCTAAAAAAAGAAAAATGTAAATAAAAACGATCTAAAAACGCTTTATTTTCTTTGATAAATGTGGTAAAATGGTAAAAGTTAAAAATCAGCAATAAAAGCAGGAGATATAAAACTATGAAGTACACTACCAAAGCGGCAGAAAAAAGCACGGTAAAAATCACCATCAAATTCGACGGTGAGGAATGGAAAAACGCGCAGCAGAAAGCGTATATGCAAACGCGCGCAAGATTTGCTATCAACGGTTTCCGTAAGGGCAAAGCGCCTAAAAACGTAATTGAAAGCGTTTACGGCAAGGGCGTATTCTTTGAAGACGCGCTCAACCTTCTCTTCTCCGAAAACTACGGTAAAATTCTTGACAAAATCGAGGACAAGTACACCGTAGTAGGCGAACCCGAAGTTTCTATCGACAAGCTTGAGGACGACGGCGTTACCATGATTGCGGTTGCTCCCGTTAAGCCGGAGGTAAAAATTTCCTCTTACAAGGGTATGAAGATTAAGGAATACGCGTATAATGTTAAGGACGAAGAAGTAGACGAGGAAGTCGCGAGAGTGCTTGACAGAAACGCTCGTAAAGTAGCGGTAGACAACAGACCCGCGCAAAACGGCGATATCGTAAATATCGACTTTATCGGCACGGTTGACGGCGTTAAGTTCGACGGCGGCGAGGCGGAAGGGTTCGACCTTACCCTGGGCAGCGGTCAGTTTATCCCTGGTTTTGAAGACCAAGTCGTCGGTATGAATATCGGCGAAAGCAAGGACGTTAACGTTACCTTCCCCGAAAACTATCAAGCGGAAAACCTCAAAGGCAAGCCCGCAGTATTCGCGGTTAAGCTCAACGGCATTCAAGCGAAAGAGCTTCCCGAACTTACCGACGAATTCATCAAAGAGGCAACGGGCAGCGAAACGGTTGCGGACTATAAAGCGAAAGTAACCGAAAGATTGCAAAAGCAAGCGGATAACAGAGCAAAAGACGCTACGGAAAACAGCATTTTAGAGGCAATCTCCGCAAACACCGAGGCGGAAATTCCTCAAGCGATGATTGAAAGAGAAATTGATTCCTTGCTTCAAAAATTTGAATATCAGCTTATGTATCAGGGCTTGAAATTGCAAGACTACCTTGACTTCTTGAAGGTAACCATGGCTGATTTTAGAAAGAACTACGAAGACCAAGCGAAGAAGAACGTTTTGAACCAGCTCATCATTTCCCAGCTTATCAAGGAAGAAAATATCGAAGCAACCGAGGACGAAGTAAACGCGAAGGTTGCCGAGCAGGCTGCGTCCGTAGGCAAGGAAACGGAAGAATACAAGAAGGGTATGGACCCCCGTCAGTTCGACTATATCCGCAGCGATATTATCATCACGAAGTTGTTTGATATGCTTAAGGCGAACAACGAAATGGTGAAAGAGTAAGTAAAGTGAATTGTGAACTTCGTTCACGTGAAACTTAGGTGAATTGTCCCTTGCGGGACGTGAATTGTCTTGCAAAGCAAGACGTTGTGGGAATATTACAATAACGCCGACAAAAGTCGGCAATTCACGACGGCTATGCCGTCAATTCACGGCGATAGCCAACTCACGAAAAGCAAAGCTTTTCAATCCACATTAAAAAGGACGTAATCATGGAAAAAAACGTTTTAATCCCCTACGTCGTGGAACGTACCGCTTCGGGCGAGCGTTCTTACGACCTGTATTCCCGCTTGCTGGACGATAGAATCATCTTTTTAAGCGGCGAAATCAACGACGCGGTGGCAAACACCGTTGTGGCGCAGCTCATTTACCTTGAGGGCAAAGACCCGACGAAGGATATCAGCTTGTACATTAACTCCCCCGGCGGCAGCGTGTCCTCGGGTATGGCGATTTACGACACCATGAACTATATCAAGTGCGACGTTTCGACCATTTGTATCGGTTTGGCGGCGTCCATGGGCGCGTTCCTTCTTTCCAGCGGCGCGCGCGGCAAGCGTTACGCGCTCCCCAACTCGGAAATTATGATTCACCAGCCCCTCGGCGGCGCGCAGGGTCAAGCGAGCGATATCAAAATTCAGGCGGAACATATTCTCCGCACGAAAGCAAAACTCAATCGTATTCTTGCCGAAAACACCGGCAGAGACCTCGCCTCGATTGAGCGCGATACGGACAGAGATAACTATATGTCCGCGGACGAGGCGCAAAAATACGGCTTGATTGATAAAGTGTTCTCTAGAAGATAAGGGCAATAAACAACGCGCAAATCCGTTTAAGATTTGCGCGTATTCTTTAACGGAGTTTTTATTATGGCAAACAAAAATAAACAATGTTCCTTTTGCGGAAAATATAAAGACGAAACCCGCCGTTTGATTGACGGGCCGGACGGGGCTAGCATTTGCGACGAGTGTATCGAAGTATGCAAGTCTATGCTCGACGAATGGGCGGAAGACAAAGAACCGCAAAAGGACGTTCCCCTCAAAAAGCCCGCGGAAATCAAAGCGGAGCTTGACCAGTATATCGTCGGTCAGGATAAGGCAAAACGGGTGCTTTCCGTAGCGGTGTATAACCACTACAAGCGTATCAACGCTTCCATAAAATCCAAGAAAAAGGGAGACGACGGCATAGAAATCGAAAAGAGCAACGTACTCCTTTTGGGGCCTACGGGCAGCGGGAAAACCTTGCTTGCAAGAACGCTGGCGAAAATCCTCAACGTGCCTTTTGCGACCTCGGACGCGACCACGCTCACCGAAGCGGGCTACGTTGGCGAGGACGTGGAAAATATTCTTTTAAAGCTTATCCAAAACGCCGATTACGATATCGAACGCGCACAGCGCGGGATTATCTATATCGATGAAATCGATAAGATTGCAAGAAAGAGCGAAAACGTATCCATCACCCGCGACGTATCGGGCGAGGGCGTACAGCAGGCGCTTTTGAAAATCATTGAAAGCACGACGGCGAACGTTCCCCCTCAGGGCGGGAGAAAACACCCCAGTCAGGAATGTCTTCGTATCGACACGACGAATATCCTCTTCATTTGCGGGGGCGCGTTCGTAGGCTTGGACAAAATCGTATCGTCCAGAAAGGACGACACCACCTTAGGCTTTGGCGGAAAGGTGCGCCTTGGCGCGAACGAGGCGGACTATTCCGTGCTTGACGACGTAAAACCGCAAGATTTGACGAAATTCGGGCTTATTCCCGAATTTGTAGGCAGACTTCCCATCGTCGTCAATCTCGACCCTCTCGGCGAGGACGCGCTTGTGAAAATTCTCACCGAACCCAAAAACGCGATTATCAAGCAATATCAAAAGCTTGTGGGTTTTGACGGCGTAAAGCTGACGGTGGAAGAAGACGCAGTGCGCGAGATTGCGCAAACGGCAATCCGTTTAAAAACGGGCGCGCGCGGGCTTAGGACGATTATCGAAAGCGTTATGACGGACGTTATGTACAAAATCCCGTCTGAAGAAAACGTGGAAGAAGTCGTTATCACCAAAGAATGTTTGACAAACGGAGCAACCCCTCGGCTTGTCTATAAACAAGCCAGCTAAAAGAAAACACGGCGAGAGCCGTGTTTTTGCTATATTTTCAATAAATTTTTTACAAATACTCTTGACTTAACGGTATTTTTATTGTATAATGATTATATAATAAGGAAAATACTGTATAGGAGTGTTACTTGTATGCAAAAACCTGAATACGTTGCAAAAAGAAGCGCTTGGTCGATTATTCGTTTATGGCAGATTTTACTGTTTTGGATTGCTATCCCCGCAGGTCTTTATTTCGGCGTAAAATTGTTGGAGCTTGAACTCAGCCCCCTTATCGCGCCCATCGCTTGGCTTGCGCTTATGCTTATCATCTTCATTTGTAAAATCATCGTCATTAAGAGCCACCGCGTTGAATTTTACAGAAACAAAGTTGTGGAAAAATGGGGCGTGTTCGATATTGAAAAGAAGAGCAACGTCTTCACCGCGGTTCTTGCCGTTAAAGTTGACCAAAAATTCTGGGGCAGAATTTTTGGCTACGGCGAAGTAAAGGTGGATATGGTAGGCCCTTGGGACGTAGACCTTACCAGAATTAAAAGACCCAAGAAATTACAAAACTACCTTGATTCCCGTATTGCAACCGTAAAAGGAATGCATCAATTTATGGCAAACTAAGCTACATAAAAAAATCAAACGCAGCGAGCAATCGCTGCGTTTTTTACGTTAATAAGGCTTCAATCGTTTCGTCAAAAATTTCACAAAGCGTCAACAAAGTAGAAAAGCTCGGTTCGCAAATTCCCCTTTCCCACGCGCTCACCGTGCGTTGGTCGACGCCCACCAAAGCGGCTATCTGTTTTTGCGTTAAATCGGAGCATTTCCGCAAATTTCTTAAATTTTCCGCAAATTTCAACTCTTTCATAGTAAAAATATTACCAAAAATTTTGGTAATATACTTGACATACCAAAAAAATTAGTATATAATATAGAAGGGTTAACGAAAAAGACGGCTTTGAGGCGGGGTTCGTTCGGTCTTGATGGGTCAATCGGCATAACCTAAGGTTAGAAATTCTTATAAAAGGAGAGGCTTAAGATGGCGAAAAAACAAATCGGCGAGATAACGGCAAAAAAGAGCGCGTGGAGCAATTTTTCCATTTGGTGGGGCGTGCTGGTCTTTGGGTTGATAATTCCTTTATTTTTAATTCTTTTTTATCTTGAAGATTACTGTGTTTACGCAGAGGGACTTCCCAAGTACATTGAAAATCTTGGCTGGGACAGCGTCAAAACGGTGGAAGAGTACAAGAAAGCGGCGCAAAACAATACGTTGGGTGCAAATGTATACCAAGGCGGGCTTTTCGGTTTAGCGAATACCCTGTTTATTCAAATGGACGTATCTTGGGCAGATTTGGAAAAAATCGCGGAAATCTGCTTGGGCGTGGGAATCGTATGCTTTATTCTTGCATTATATAATATATTGTATAAAATCGTTTGCGCGAAAAAGACCTCTTACGAGATTAACGGCAGTCTTGTAATCTTCAAAAAGGGACGCTTGTTTGCAAGCGCGGAAGAAATCCGCAGATTTGTTTTCTTCCCCGGTATGTCCGTATACGTTAAGCAAGGATTCAAAGGCAAGCTGTTTGGATACGGCGACGTAGTCATTTCCATGGGCTTGGGCGAAGCGGGCGAAGTGGTAATGACGGGCGTAAAAAGACCGAGAAGATTGAAGAAAAAGATTGCGCGCGTTATAAAGAGCAACTGTATCATCAATCCTTATATGAATATGGCGTATGCGATGCCTCCGCATATATATACAATGAATTATCCGCAAAACAACGGATAACAAAACAGCCCTGCTGTGTGCAGGGCTGTTTTTTATCTATGAAACCGTTTTAAACTAAAATATAAGGGCGTTCCAAGTCCGTATACCCAAACGCTTTGAGTTAAGGCTATCGAGCTTGCAAACACGAAATACGCCGTCCATACGCTTGCATATCCCCCGCTGTCCCCGCATAAGAATACGATAATCAGCGGGATAAGCAAGGCATTAAACAGGACGGGGAAGAACCCCGCAAGGAGAAACCTTATCGGCTCTTTTTTTAAAAACCTGCCTACCGTGTACGAGCCTAACGCACTTAACAGGGTCGCCAGCGAGCCGATAAACACGTCGTAAACAAAGTACGGCGACGTTAAATTCGAGAGCATACACCCGATATAAAGAGCAGGCACAGCCTCAGGGAAAAAGACGGGCAAAATACAAAGCGCCTCTGCGGGTCTAAACTGTAAAGGTCCAAACGCAAAGGGCGCAAACGCGTAGGTCAGCGCGGCGTATAACGCAGCGATAACCCCCGCACGGCAAAGCCGTTTTGTGGTAAAAAAGCTTTTCATTTGTCATACCTCGGTTTTTTTATATAGAAGTGTTTACCGAAAACCTTCTACGCATAGTATAGTAAAAACAAAAACAAAAGTCAAGCGTTTTTCGCCTGCTTTGCGCACCTTTCCCAAAGCAAAGAGGCTACCCCGTCGGAAATCATTTCCGCCATCGTATACACGAGGTTAAGCCTCGTGGTATTTAAGAGGGCGTAATTGCTTACCGATTTTTCAGCGACAACGCCCATCACGGAAATATCCCCAAGCGCGCCCAAGCGCTTGTTTGCGCCCGCGCCGGGGTGCAGAGGTATATCGCTCAGCTTAACAAGCCCGATATCCCCCTCGTTTCCCACCGCCGCGTCCACGGCGATAACCTGACTGCCCTTATGCGTTTCCTTTAAAAAGGTACGCATATAGCGGATTTCCTTTGCCGTAACGGGCGCGGCGAGCGTACCGTACACGAAGGCTTTCAGCCCTTGCGTTTTAAACTTGAGCATAGAGCCGGTAATGGGGCCTAAACTGTCCCCGATGGCAAGGTCGCTCCCGATACAAACGATAACGGGCGGGGCGTTGTCAAGGGTTAAACTCGTACCTGCCCCCCGCGTTTTACTTGTTTTCTTAGATAAATCCGTCCGCAAAAGCTTATCCGTTGCCATGGCTACGCCGTCCGCGGCGAGCTTGTTATATATATGAAACGAATACTCCATAATTCCACCTACCCAAGCAAGTATAGCCAAAAACAACGGGTATAAAACCCGAAAAAAGGGAAAAAGTTATACAATCGCTTGAAAAACGCATAAATATATGCTATAATGTAGAGGCATAGGAGGCAAATATGGATTTATTGAAGAATTTATGTGCGGGGACTTCCGGAATTATCGTGGATATCGCCGTCGTCGTATTGATGATTTCTTTCGTTGCAGGCGGAGCGAATAAGGGCTTTATCACCTGCCTTTTCGGGTTTGTGTCCACCATTGTAGCGTTGTTCGTGGCGGTCAGCCTTGCAAAGCCGGTTATGCAGGTAACGGGCGGATTTTTCGGCGTAAGAGAAATGTTTGAAAGCAATTGGGTGGAAACCTTCTCTAAAAAGCCCGGTTTTAATATCGATATTTCTGGGCAGAATATCGAGGGCGTTGTGGCAGCCCAAGACCTGCCCGCCATTTTGGTAACTGCAATACTTAAAAACCAAACGGGTACGGTGGCGGCGGGTACGACCCTTGCTATGCTGGTTGGCGGCGCTGCAGCACAGCTTTGCGCAACCTTACTTACGGGCATCGCCCTTTTCATCGTAACCAAACTCCTCATCAAGCTCACAAGACGGATAATCAATAAAATCGTAGAAAAAATCAAGCTTTTGAACGCAATGAATAAGCTTTTGGGCGCAATCGTGGGTATGATAAAAATCCTTTTAATCATCAGCCTTTTCGTAGCCCTTCTTAGTATGATTCCCTCGTCGGCGAATATGAAGCTTTTGACCGAAAGCGCAATCCTTTCCTACTTTTATAATCATAACCCCTTATTCGTGATGATAGGCTGGTTCTTATAAGAAATCGAAAAACCGTATAAAATCCTCGCTCTTTTGGAGCGAGGATTTTTTATCCACAATGCAGGACGGCGGGGCAAACTTATCCCCAAAAAATAGCACGGGCGGGATTGTCGAAGAAAAAATATATTTGTCGAAAATAAATTTATAAACGCCTGCATAAAGCGCAAACAGCCCTGTTTTTTGGAAAAATGTGGACAAATACGGGTTGTCCACGAAAAACGCAAATTTTATGTGGATAACTTAATCCAAACCGCCAAGGACTTTTTCTAAAAAAACGCTAAATTCGTGGGACAACCGCAAAAACCCCGTATTTTTGGTGGATAACTTTCATAAAATCAATTTTTTCAACAATAAAAAATTATCAAAAACAGTGTGGATAAGCGAACAAATTTTTCTATTTTTTGAAAGAAAATCGGTTAAAAATCGAAAAAATCAATAAAAACAAGCGATTTATCCACAAACATATGTTTTTTTCTTAAAAAGTGCGAAAGTTATCCACAGTTATCCACCGATATACCATATAGAATAATTGCATAAAAGGGTTATCGGATGTTCCTGAAGCGAACGGAAATTTCCGCGCGGGTGCGTTCTAAAGCGACGGATTGCAGGTTATGAAAGCGGTGCTTTTCATATTTTACGAGCCGTTCCCGAACGCCGAACAGGTCGCACCCCGCAGCCTTGCATTTTTCAAAAACCGTTTGGATTTCGCCTGCAAGCTTTTTCTCGGCGACCGTGAAAAATTCCTTGGGTACGTTGCCCGCGTCGCCGATTTCTTCAATCGACTGCGCCTTGGATATATCGGCAACGCCCGCCGTCATGGTTAGGTCGATTTTTAAGGTGAAATTCTCGTTTTCGCTGGCTTTGAGCTTGATGTTTTGATTGTTTTGCTTGACGGTAAAAGTGCAAGCGGTATTTTCGCGCTCGACGGAATAGGACGCCAAGCGGAGCTTGGAGAGGACGGCGCTCAAGGCAAAGGTTTCTTCCGCCGTCAGCTTGCCAACCCGCTTTCCGCCGACAAAAAGCGCCGTTTCTCCTGCGCTGAACACGGGCTTATCCTCTTTTTTCTCCGTTTGCCCGCCGTTTTGGGCTTGTTCGTTTTGCCCGCCGGCTTGGGTTTGCGCGGTGTTTTCGCCCACTTCCTCTTGCTGAGGCTGCTTTTTAAGGATAGGCAAATACCCGCTTTTGCTTTCGCTGAAATACCCGATAGAAAATTCGCGCAAGGTAGAGGGGAGTACCGTCCCCACCCGTTCCGCGTGCGCGGAAAGTACCTTTTGCATAGCGAGCGAGCTGGACGAATCGACGAGGGCGGTGGTATTGAGCAAATCCTTCGCGTACCCGTCGCAGGTGGCGACGAGGCAGTTGTCCGTCAAATATTCGTCCCGAAGAAAGAAATCAAGAGCCTCGAACACGTTGTCCTTTGCCGCGTCCTCGCCGAGGATAATCAAATTACAAAACACGAGCTTGGGATACCAGCCCGTTTT
>JAZKXK010000092.1:0-4294 GCA_045611525.1 Candidatus Scatosoma sp.
CGACTTAACGCAGATGACCTTCGGCTTCTCCCGCGATGACGCAGGTAAGTTCTTGCCCGCATACTACGCGAACAAGATTTACGAATCCGACCCCTTCGCAAGACTGGATACGACGGGCGTTGGTAAGCTTATGAAGCTTGCGGTAGACGGCGGTAAAGCTGTTCGTCCTAATATGCACCTTGGCATTTGCGGCGAACACGGCGGCGACCCTTCGTCCATCGAATTCTGCCACGAAATCGGGCTTTCCTACGTTTCCTGCTCGCCTTACCGCGTTCCTATCGCAAGATTGTCCGCAGCACAGGCTAACATCAAAAATCCCCGCAACTAATTCGCGGAACTATGAAACGGCTTATCCATAACGGATAAGCCGTTTTTCCTATTGACAAAGGCAAAGTTTTATGCTATATTATATATGGAGGATTGTTATGAAATTTCTTAAAAAACTTTTCAAAAGAAAAAAGAAGGAAGAAAAAAACAAGCAAGAGCCGTGGTATAACGATAAAGGCTACGTATACCATAGCGAATCGATGTATGACGGTGTGAGCGGGGCGTGTGGCGTCGCGTACGAAACGGGCGTTGCCCGTTGCGCCGGGAATCATTAAAGGGTAAGATTATGTGTATTTTGAAGAAATTTTTCAAAAGAAAAAAGAAGAAAACAAGCAAGCAGGAAAGCTGGTTTAATGATAAAGCCGGCGAATACCGTTACGACGGTCCGATAGATAGAGCGCGAGACTCAGGAAACACTTACGACGTGAGCGTTGCGGTGAAGACCGCAATGAAATAAGGAGAAAACGTATGTGCATTTTTAGAAAAATTTTTCCAAAAAAGAAAAAGGAAGAAAAACAGCCCGAAAAGGAAAGCTGGTACAACGACACGAAAGACCAAGCAAATGGAACAGCGGAGCTGATTGAAGGCGCGCCTTTTAACGGCAATACCTATGATATGGGCGTTGCAAAGGGTATATTTTTGCAATAAGGACTTTCGCCGTGCAAAGGATTTTTGATAAAAATAAAACAAAAAGGCGGGGGCAGGGTCGCGTTGAAAGCGCAGAACGCGTCAACGGTGCGCCCGTGTATACCGCTATTTATAAGGTGAACAAAAGCGACGAGCTTTTGGAGTTTCTTCTCCGCAAATGTGCCACTTCGAGAAACAACGTCAAGGCGTTGCTGGTGAGAAGACAGGTGCTTGTCAACGGAAGCGTGGTAACGCAGTACAATTTCCCGCTTGCAAAGGACGATGAGGTAAAGCTTGCCAAGCGCCCCGTCAAAGACGGCGCCGCGGCAAAACCCGTTGTAAAAAAGACCCTTTCCCGTCCGCAAATTTCCATTATCTACGAGGACGAAGATTTCCTCGCCGTCAACAAGCCCGCGGGGCTTTTGTCGGTGGAAAGCGACAAGGATACCGAGTGCGCGTACGGCTACGCGCTGTCCTATCTGCAGTCGGCGGGTAAAAACAGCCGTCCGTATATTCTGCATAGAATTGATAAAGAAACCTCCGGGGTTTTGGTGTTCGCTAAAAACATTAAGCTGCATTCCATGCTGAAGATGCACTGGAACGAGCAGGTAAGCTTGCGGGAATACTACGCCGTGGTAGAGGGGATTTTGGAGAAAAAGCAAGATACGCTTACGGCGTATTTGAAAGAGAACAAAAACAATCTCGTTTACGTAACCAACGACCCGACGGGGCAAAAGGCAATCACCCATTACGAGGTTATGAAAGAGGCGGGGGAATATTCTTTGCTCCGCGTGCGTATTGATACGGGTAGGAAAAACCAAATCCGCGCGCAAATGCAGGCGCTTGGCGCGCCCGTTGTCGGCGACGATAAATACGGCAAAAAAATCGACGGCACACAGGTAAAGAACCCGCTTGGACGGCTTGGCTTACACGCGTCTAAGCTGGAATTTATCCACCCCGTAACCAAGGAGATAACCGTGTTCAACGCGCCCCTGCCCTCGGCATTTACAGAATATTTCGGGAGATAAATATGCAAAAGATAGCAAGCTTTAAAGTCAATCACGATACCTTGGAAAAGGGTATGTACATTTCCCGTATCGACGGGGATATCGTAACCTACGATATCCGTATGAAAAAGCCCAACGGCGGGGAGTATCTTTGTATGAGTGCGGCGCATACCTTGGAACACCTCTTTGCCACCTACGCCCGCAACAGCGCGCACGGCGGCGAAGTGATATATGTAGGCCCTATGGGGTGCAGAACGGGCTTTTATTTTCTTACCCGCGATACCCTTTCCCATACGCAGGCAATCGAGCTTGTCAAGGCAAGTATGGTGTTTGCCCGTGATTTTGAGGGGGAAATCCCCGGCAATAAAAAAGAGGAATGCGGAAACTACCTCGACCACGACTTGGCGGGCGCAAAAGCCCTCGGCAAGGATATGTACGAGGCGTTGAAAGACTGGAAAGAAGAAAATTTATCGTATAAGGAGTAACTATGGATACTTTACAAGCCATTTACACGCGCAAGAGCGTGAAAAAATACAAAAGCGACCCCGTGCCGAAGGAACTGATTGAAAAAATCGTAGAGGCGGGCTTATGCGCGCCTTCGGGCTTAAACAAGCAATCGCCCATCATTATCGCGGTAAGCGATAAGCAGGTACGCGACGAGTTATCCAAACTCAACGCAGGCAAAGACCCGTTTTTCCGTGCCGACCCCTTTTACGGCGCGCCGACGGTGCTGGTCGTGCTTGCGGATAAGAGCGTGCCGACCTATCTTTACGACGGCTCGCTCGTGATGGAGAATATGCTGTTGGCGGCGCACGCCTTAGGGCTTGGCGCGTGCTGGATTCACCGCGCCAAGGAAACGTTTAACCAACCCGAAGGGAAAGCCATTTTGCAAAAGCTCGGCATCGAAGGGGAGTACGAGGGCATCGGAAACTGTATTATCGGCTATGCGGATATCGACCCTGAAAAGAAACCCAGAAAGGAAAACCGCGTATACTATATATGATATAAAAAATTATGAAAGCAGGCGTATCTACCGCGTCCTTATTCACGCGGAAAAACAACGAAGACGCTTTACCTCTTTTGGAAAGCTTGGGCATAAAGACGGTAGAGGTCTTTTTGACCTCGTTCAGCGAATACGGCTATCCCTTTGCCGAGCCGTTAAAGGAGAGAAAGGGGAGCTTGCAGGTCAACTCCGTGCACGATTTGAACACGCAGTTCGAGCCTCAGCTTTTCAACGCCCACCCGCGGGTAAAAGCGGACGCATATACTCTTTTGGATAAGGTGCTGGACAGCGCAAACGCGCTTAGCGCGCCCTATTATACCTTTCACGGGACTTCGCGGGTAAAGCGTTCTACCCATTCGGGAAAATACGACGATTTCCCGCGTATGATTGAGGGCTTTGCCGAGCTTACCGCCTATTGCAAGGCGCGCGGAGTAACCCTGTGTCTTGAAAACGTCGAATGGTCCACCTATAACCGTCCCGGCGTGTTCGGTATCCTCTCTCGGGAAATCCCCGATTTGTGCGGGGTGCTGGATATCAAGCAAGCCCGCATTTCCGAGTTTCCCTACGAGGAGTATATCAAGGATATGGGCGGTAAAATCAAATATGTTCACGTATCCGACTTCGGCGATAAAGGTATGTGCCTGCCCGGGCAGGGGAAGTTCAACTTCAACGAGCTTCTTCGCAGGCTAACGGGCGAGGGCTTTGACGGCGCGCTGATTATCGAAGTATATCAAGGGGATTATCGCGAACCCATAGAGCTAAAACGCTCCTGCGAATATTTGGAAGAATTGATGGATAAATATCAGTAATTTTTTGGAAAAATTTTGCACAAACTATTGACAAGCTTGTTTAGATATGCTATAATCTAAATAAGATTAAATCTCAATAAGGAGCGAAATTATGTTAAAAATTTATCAATGTGAACAATGCGGTAAGATTGCAATCAGCAAGGAAGAATTGAAAATAGAGGGTTGGAAGGAGCTTATCCCCAACACGACGGACGCGGCGCAGGAAAAGCACGTGCCTATGGTAGCGAAGAAGTGCAAGACGGTGCAGGTAGACGTAGGCAGCGTAGCGCATCCCATGACGGAAGAACACCTTATCGTTTGGGTGGCTTTGGAAACGGAAAAGGGGTATCAAGTGCAGTACTTGACGGCTGGCGCTGAGCCTGTGTGTGAATTCAAGCTCGCGGACGGCGATAAGGCTGTTAAGGTGTATGCATACTGCAATCTTCACGGCCTTTGGGTAAGCTAAATACGTATAGATGTCACAGGTCTTCGTTGCCGTTCGGTCACGTACTACTCGGTACGCTTCCTCACGGCGCCTTGAC
>JAZKXK010000093.1:0-2388 GCA_045611525.1 Candidatus Scatosoma sp.
TTGGCTAAAAGCTTGCCTGTTTTTGCATTGATTAGAAAAGCGTGTACGCTGCCGTTTCTTTCAATCAAACCAACGTAGTAATAGGGGGCGTCCTCGTAGATAAGACGCATATAAATTTCTCCTGCAAAGCCGTGTTTATCGGTAAGAGAGGAAAATAGCTCGCTTTCTTCCCGTTCCAGGTTTTTAAGTACGTTTTGCGGGGTCAGCGTATCTTCGCCGCGTACAGAGGTTGCGCTAAGAGAAAGGGTCGTTTCTCCGTATTCGACTTCAAAAAGCAGTTCTTTCTCCGCTTCAATATCGAGGGGGCAGGCGTAGTAATATTCCGCTTTTACGTTATCGTACGACATTTCCCCGCCGTAACTTTCCCCGTGCAGAGTAAAGGAAATATTGCAGGTTTTATCCCCCTCGGGGGCTACCAGGTACGCCTCTAAGCGTTTATTTCGTTCCATAGGTATGCCGTCCATCACGTAGGGGCTTTCCTTTGTTACGGCGAATACGCGAAGGGAAAAACTGTCCGTTTTCGCGACAAGGATATTCCCGCGCAGCTCGGATACGTAATCGAAATAATCGATGCTTTTCGTACAGGCGGTCAATAGACAAAGGGCAAAAAGAAAAATGGATAAAAAACCGTATTTGACACACTTAAAAACGCTCATGGTACAGTATATTAAAAAAAATTCCCGTTCATACCAAATAAATTCGTTCATACAGTTGCTTTTTTTATTTTAATATGTTAAAATAATAAAAATACAATGGGAGGAGAAGTTTATGGGCGTGGAAAAAATCATTCTCAAATCTTTTTTAAGCACGCTCCTTGCCGTCGTTTGCCTGATTGCGGGCATGGCGCTCGTGCTTGTAGCCGCCTTCCCTTCCACCCTCATGGAGCTGTCCTACGCTTTGGGTATGGACGCGTCCAGCGTTTGGTACGCAAAGCGCGCCTATAAGCGCAGCGGCGACATTTACTTTATCGCCTACGCGACCGACGTCGCTATCGGTATGGGGGATTACGAAAGGATAGAATATTGCGGGGAAAAGCTGCTTGCGGACGACGAGTTTGCGCTCTACTGCGCAGAGAAAAACGAGAGCTTGCCCGATTCGGTAAGTATGACCTACGAGCAGTACGTCTACGGACAGGTGTGCGTAGCCATGTACGAGCAGGATAAAAAAGCGGACGCGGTGGATAGGGCGTTCGAGCTGACGGCGGGTTTTCCGAAGAACAACGCAATCGTTGCGGTGTTGTATACGGCGATAGGGGATAAGGATAGCGCGACGGTCGCGCTGATTGAAGGGAAAATGGAAGAGCTGGAAGGCACGCTTTCGGGTACGGATAAGGCGTATTACGAGTGGGTGCTTTTTGGCGGCGACGAGTAAATGGATGCATTTTGCAAAACGCAAAAACGTCCATTTTTGTTTACCTTAAAAAATTTTTACAAGTAAGGAGAATATACATGAGCAGAATTGTGAAAGAGGCTTTGACGTTTGACGACGTGCTTTTGATTCCGCAGGCAAGCAACGTCTTGCCTGCGCAGGTGGATTTGAAAACGCAGCTTAGCGATAAAATCAAATTGAACCTGCCCCTTATCAGCGCGGCGATGGATACGGTTACCGAAAGCCGTATGGCGATTGCTATGGCGCGCGAGGGCGGTCTTGGTATCATACATAAAAATATGTCGATTGAAGAGCAGGCGTCCCACGTAGACAAGGTAAAACGCAGCGAACACGGCGTTATTACCGACCCGTTCTTCCTCGCGCCCGACAACCTCGTAAAGGACGCGATTGCGCTTATGGAAAAATACCGTATCAGCGGCGTACCCATTACGCTTGAGGGAAAGCTCGTGGGTATTTTAACCAACCGTGATTTGCGTTTTGAAAGCAATTACGACCAACCCATTTCCAACATTATGACAAAAAAGGGTTTGGTTACCGCGCCCGAGGGTACTTCTCTTGAACAGGCGCAAAAAATCCTTGGCAAGCATAGAATAGAGAAATTGCCCATCGTCGATAAAGACGGTTATTTGAAAGGTCTTATCACGATTAAGGATATCGAAAAATCCATTCAGTATCCCAACTCCGCAAGGGACGAAAACGGCAGATTGCTCGTCGGCGCGGCAGTGGGTACGGCGGCGAATACGATGGAGCGTATCGAGGCGCTGGTACACGCTCGCGCGGACGTTATCGCGATTGACACGGCGCACGGACATTCGGCAGGCGTTTTGAAGAAGGTCGAAGAAATCAAGGCGAAATTCCCCTCGATTACCTTAATTGCGGGTAACGTAGCGACGGCGGCGGCAACCGAGGCGCTCATCAAGTCGGGCGCGGACGTAGTCAAGGTAGGTATCGGCCCCGGTTCGATTTGTACCACCCGTATCGTAGCGGGTATCGGCGTGC
>JAZKXK010000094.1:0-3897 GCA_045611525.1 Candidatus Scatosoma sp.
GTTCGAACCTCTTACGGTGCACCAGGAAAGCGACCTGTGGTTTTACCACGGGTCGCTTTCCTTTTGTTTCCGCGAGCTTCTCGCTCCTCTGCCAAGGTTCCGTACTACGGAACGGAAGGACGAGCTGCCCGTTAAGAAAAGCATTAATAATGCTTTTTAGGGGCGAGATAAGCAAACGCATATGTCTGCGTTTGCGTTGCCCGAGGGCAAGGAAAACCGCACCTTGCCCGAGAAAGGAGTTCGAACCTCTTACGGTGCACCAGCAAAAGCACACGGCATACTGCCGTGGGCTTTTGCTGTATGTAGACGGTGTTTTCTCACTCCTATGTAACGAGGATGCTGTGGGAACCGCAAGGGTCGAGTTTCAAAAATCTTTTTTTAAATGATTGACATTGTGAATTCAAAGTGCTAAAATGTTATTACTCAATTTATTCAAGGATAGTATTATGAAAAAATTCAATACGAAAAAACTTGTGCTTACCGCGCTGTTTACCGCGCTTATTATGATATCCACGCTCTTTATAAGAATACCCTTGCCTCTTGGGTACGTGAACTTGGGCGACGCGTTTATTCTGCTCGCCGTGTTTATCTTGAACCCCGTCTACGGCGGGATTGCCGCGGGGCTTGGGGCTGGGCTTGCCGATTTGGCGGGCTACCCGCTTTATGCGCCCGCAACCCTTGTTATCAAGGCAGGTATGGCAGTCGTAGCTTGGCTTGTGTATAAAGCCTTGGAAAAAGCGACGAAAAAAGAGGTCTTGGCTCAAATCGTTGGGGGTATGTGCGGGGCTATCGTGATGGCTTTGGGATATTTCCTTTATGAAATCTTGCTTTTTACCACCGTCGGCGTTGCGATTGTCAACCTGCCTTGGAACATTTTGCAAGGCGGGGTGGGGACGGCGTTAGCCGTAGCCGTAATGAGGGTCTTGCGGGCAACGAAAATTTTAGAACGCATACAAAATTAAAAAACCCGCCTGCGGCAATTTGCCGCAGGCGGGCTGCTTTATGAAGGTTTATTCTTCGTCAATTTCGTCTGTTTCAACGGGTTGAGCAATTTCTTCCGCCGCTTCTTCAAGCGTTTCGGGAGCGTCTACATTCACCCCTGCAAGGGCGGCTCTGCGTTCGGTCAAGTCTGCGGTCATCTTCGCGACTCTCTTTTTATTGAGGTTATAGATGAACGCGATAGAGATAAACATAACCACCGCGCTGAAGGTGTACAGCGAAGCAACCAGCCACTTCATTTTTTCTGCGACAACGAAGGGTTGGTCTGCGCCGAGTTCGCCGTCGTAGCCAAGCGCGCCCATAATCAAGATAACGAGCGAGGGTCCAAGACCTTGCGCGAGCTTTCTAAAGAAGGAATGGAGAGAATAAACCGTACCTTCTTCTTTTACGCCGTTTTTCCATTCGTTATAGTCGATAGCGTCTGCCATAAGCGCCCAGCTTACGCAGGTGTAGAAACCAAGACCGAAACCGAAGAACGCCTGCGCTACGATATAGCCTACCAAGCCAGCCGTGCCTGCGCCGAGGGGAAGGAAGAGTAAGAGCGCCCCAAACACGCTAACCGCCGAGCCTACCGCGCAAGCCTCTTTTTTACCCCACTTGTCTACAATCTTCTTAATGAAGGGCATAAACAAGAACATGGGCAGGTAGCTAATCAGCATAATCACGCCCGAAATTTTTGCGTTTTTAAAGTAAGACTGGAAGAGAACGGTGGTAGCCGTAGCCGAGCCCTGCATACCGATGAACATTGCCATCGCCGCAAGGGTAGCCCCGACTGCGGGAGGGTTTTTCAAAAAGTTTACCATTGCTTTAAAGACATTGAATTTTTCCGTTTTTTCGCTGATGGTAACGCTGTTTTCTTCTACGCGAATGGTAGTGGTCTTTAACATATAGATAAAGCACGCCAACCCGATTGCGCCCATAACAAGCGCGATGATGAAGACGATTTCGCCTTTGAGGTTGTTGCTTGCGTCGTAGCAAAGGATAGGCAAAAGTACCATAGGCAGGATATTGCCAATCATCGAGCCGATAGAACGCCAAGTCGAAAGCTGGGAACGCTCCGAGCCGTCGGTGGTGATAACGGACATCATCGAGCCGTAGGGTACGTTGGCAACGGTATAGAAGGCGTCCCAAAGCACGTAGCCGAGTACGAACATAATACATCTAAGTACCTTAGGTGCGCCGGGGATAGGCAGGAAGAAGAATAAGCCGGAGCCTAAAAGCCCAAGTGCGCCGATGAAAATATACGTCTTGAACTTGCCGTGCTTATACTTTCTCTTGTCCATATCGAACAGCGAGCCGAGCAGGGGGTCGTTGATAGCGTCCCAAACCTGTACGACGAGAAGTAAGGTTGCGTACAGCGTTTCGCCGAGCGCCATGAATTGCGTCCAGAAAATCGCCATAATGGTGCTTTTGAGCGCGAAACTCATATTGCAGCCGAGGTCGCCCGCAGCGTAAGAAAGCTTGTCCCTCATACCGAAGGGGCGTTTGTTGTTTACAGTTTCCATAAGTCCTCCTTAATCATAAATATACAATAATTATAAAGCAAAAAATCGATTATGTCAATAGGCTTTTCGAATTTTTAATCAAAAAAAGCGAGGGGCGGTTTTTCGCGTAATAAAAGCATAAAAATTGGGGCGTTTCGGGGATTTTTTTGCATTTGCTATTGACAGATTGTGAATTATAGGCTATAATTATAAATAGGAAAAATCGGGCTTTTTGCCCACGGTAAAGGTGTAAGCCTTACCGTTTTTGGAGGAAAAATGAGAAACGTATTGAAATGGAACGAAGGCTGGAGCTTTTTCAAAGGTACTGCGGATATTTCCGTGAAAGAAGGGGGCGAAAGCGTTAACTTGCCCCATTCTTGGAACGCGGTGGACGGTCAGGACGGCGGGAACGATTATTTCCGCGGTTCGTGCGTTTACACCAAGACCTTGTCAAAGAACGACTTGCCCGCAAACGAAAAATATTTCTTGGAAATTTTGGGCGCGAATTCGTCTGCGGACGTGTACGTGAACGGCAAGCATTTGGCGCATCACGACGGCGGGTATTCCACTTGGAGAGTGGATATCACAGGCGAGCTTTTGGACGAAAACGAGGTGGCTATCGTCGTGGACAACTCGCCTAACGAGGTCGTGTATCCCCAAATGGCGGACTTCACTTTCTACGGCGGTTTGTATCGCGATGTCAATATTGTATGCGTACCTGCTGCCCACTTCGACCTTGAATACTACGGGGGTAAGGGGCTTATGATTACCCCTGCCGTCAACGGCGCAAACGCGGACGTGGCGGTGGAAGTTTGGGTGAAAAATTTCCAAGAGGGCGACGAGCTTATTTACACGGTATACGATAAAGAAGAAAACCAAATCGCGCAAATAAAATCCGCCGATACCAAGACAAGCCTGACGGTTGAAAACGTACGTCTTTGGCACGGGCGCAAGGACCCGTACCTGTACTGCTGTGAGGTAGAGCTTGTAAGAGGCGGAGAAGTTATCGACGCGGTATGCTCCCGTTTTGGCTGCCGTACCTTCCAAATCGACCCTAACAAGGGCTTTATCCTCAACGGCGAGGAGTATCCTTTACGCGGCGTTTCCCGTCATCAGGACAGATGGGGTATCGGTAATGCGTTGCTTCCCGAACATCACGAGGAAGATATCAACCTGATTATGGAAGTGGGCGCGACGACCATTCGTTTGGCGCACTACCAGCACGCACAGTATTTCTACGATTTATGCGACGAAAAGGGCTTGGTCATTTGGGCGGAAATTCCCTACATTTCCAGACATATGCCCACGGGCAGAGAGAATACCATTTCTCAAATGAAAGAGCTTATTACTCAAAACTACAACCACCCGTCTATCGTGGTAAAGTCGGAGGCCAAGCGGTCTTAGGAAGACAACC
>JAZKXK010000095.1:0-3548 GCA_045611525.1 Candidatus Scatosoma sp.
TGCTTTCTTCCTTTAAGGTATCGGCAAGGGCGAATACTGCCAACAGCTCTTTCTCCGTTGCGAGATATACCGCCGTCTTGCCTTGCTTGGAGTATTCTTTTTCCAAGGCGTACGCTTTCTTATCCTCAATCCCAGAAATCAGCTTTCTATTGCCTAAATAATAGGTATTGCCCTCGAATGTTGCACAAGCGCCTTTCCCCGTTTGATAGGTATAATCGGTAATTTCAACGCGTACCTGCCCTACCTCTTGCTCGCAAAAAGCACGAATACACTCGGCGATGGGGTGGTTGGAAAAGCTTTCTATCGACGAGGCGATATGCAAAAGCTCCTTTTCGTTTTTTGCATAGGCTACAAAGTCGGTAGCCTTAGGCTTTCCAACGGTTAAGGTTGCCGTTTTGTCAAGTAATACGCAGTTGATATCCTTAGCCTTTTGCAACGCCTCGGCGTCCTTGTACAAAATGCCAAGCGACATTCCCTTGCCCGTTGCCGCCATAACGGCTACGGGGGTGGCAAGCCCCAAGGAGCAAGGACAGGAAATGACCAAAACGCTGACGGCATAGTTCGCTGCCTTTGCAACGTCGTAGCTTATTCCAAGCCAAATTAAAAAGGTAAACAATGCAATCGCCGTTACCGCTGGCACGAAAATGCCCGCAATTTTATCGGCTATCTTTTGCAAGGGCGCTTTGCTCGCCCCTGCCTCTTTGACCATCTTTACGATTTGCGAAAGGGTGGTATCCGCGCCGACCTTTTCCGCGAGGACTTTGAAAAACCCGCTGACGACGATATCCGCGCCCGTTACCTTATCCCCTTCCTGCACCTCGATGGGCATACTCTCGCCTGTAATCGCCGCACGGTCCACAAACCCATGCCCTTCGATCACCTTGCCGTCCACGGGAATATATTCCCCCTGTTTTACAATCAAAATTTCCCCTTGCGCGATATCCGCAAAAGCAATTTTCACTTCAATGTCGCCACGCTCTGCCGTTACGATTGCGGGCATAAGCTTGATAAGTTTTTCTATCTCGTCTCCCGTTTTGCGCTTGGACTTTTCTTCCAGCCACTTGCCAAGGGTTACCAAGGTCAAAATCATTGCCGCCGATTCGTAGAACATATGCGCATGGCTTACTTTGCCCAAATACAGCAAAATCGTATACGCCGCGCTGTATAGAAAAGAAATCGCAGCCCCCATAGCAACGAGCGTATCCATATTCGGCACTCGCTTTAAGAGGGCTTTCGTCCCGCTTGTGAAAAACTTAAAATTGATAACGATTACGGCAATCGCTAAGAGCATTTGCGCCGTAACGCTTATCCTTTCGTCTAAGCGATGCAAGCCCAACATACCGCCCATAGAAAAAAACATCAGGGGCAACAAAAGTAAAAGAGATATAAAAAACCTCTTCTTTAAAGGGTCGGGCTGAGGCTCTCTTTCTTTTAAAGCGTTTTCCTCAAACAAGGCTGCGCCGTAGCCAAGGTCAATTACCTTATCTATGATTTCTTGACGGGAAATCTTGTTTTCGTCATATTCTACGAGCATACTTTCGCCCATGAGCGACACTTCAACCCGTTCAACCCCTTCGGCGCGTGAAACCGTACGCTCTATCCCTGCCGAACAGGCAGAACATGACATTCCTGTTATGGAAAATTTCTCTTTCATTGCGTTCTCCTTTTGAGAAAATTGTAGCACAAATCCCCGTATTTGTCAAGCAATTAACCGCGGTTAATTTTTTAAAGTTTATATAACGCAAAAAGACGGGTGCTGAAAGCCACCCGCCTGATGCTTTACATTAGAAGAAATTAGTCCTTTTTCTCTTCTTTTTGAGCAACTACTTCTACGCCGTCATAAAAGCCGCAGTTCTTGCAAACGCGGTGCGCTTCCTTGTATTCGTGGCAATGAGGGCATTCTACGAGGGTAGCTGCCGTTGCTTTGTAGTTTGCGAATCTCTTATTCGTTCTGCTCTTAGATTGTTTACTCTTAGGTACTGCCATTTTAACACCTCTTGTTTTAATTCTTTGCTTGATTTAAGCGGTTTAATTAGAATAGGAAAGCTCCTTGCAATCCTCTCCGCAGGAAAGCGTGAAGGGCATACTTGCCATCACGGCATCCTCTACGGCTTTTGTTAAATCCACGACGCCGTTCGTGTATCCGTAGTCCTCGTAATCCTTGCGAGGCTCGAAATACGCGTCCAGCTCCCCGATAACTTCCATAGCCGCTTCCTGTAAGCATCGGGAGCATTGTCCTTCCAGCCTATAAGAAACCGTGCCGCGGATTTCCAAGGAATCGTCCTCGTAAAGCTCGTATTCAAACGCTACCTTAACGGGCGCGGAAAACTTCACGAATGGGATTTCAATAAGCGTTTCGGGCGCGGAATACTCAAACTCCATACTCCCCGAATACTTTTTTTGCGCATTCAGCTTTCTAATATCTATAATCATCATAAAACCGACTTTACAAGTATAGTATATTTGAATAACTTTGTCAACTTATTTTTCGGGGGATTTTTCGAATTTTTACAATAATTCTACCGTTTCCCTTGCAATAACCAGTTCTTCGTTGGTGGGAATAATCAAAACCTTGACTTTGGAGTTCTCGCCCGTAATATCGCGAATTGCGCCGTTGTTCTTTTCAAGGTTCTTTTCCTTGTCGATTTCAAGACCCATATATTGCATATTTTCACAAATTGCCTCGCGCACGGACGAAGTATTTTCCCCTACGCCTGCGGTGAATACGATACAGTCTACGCCGTTCATCGCCGCAGCGTACGCACCCACGTACTTCTTGCAAGCATACGAGAACATATCGAGCGCAAGTCTTGCGCGGTCGTTGCCATTAGCCGCAGCCGCCGTCAAATCGCGGAAGTCGCTGGAAACGCCCGAAACGCCGAGCATACCGCACTTTTTGTTGAGATAGTTAAGCGCCGAAGATACGTCCATACCCTCTTTTTTTGCAAGATATTCCGCCGCAGCGAAATCAATATCGCCGCTACGCGTACCCATAGGCACGCCTGCAAGCGGAGTAAAGCCCATCGAGGTATCTACGCACTTACCGCCGTCAACCGCCGAGATAGAAGAACCGTTTCCAAGGTGGCAGGTAACGATTTTAAGCTCCTGAGGATTCTTGCCGAGGAATTTTGCCGCTTCTTGAGAAACGAATTTATGGCTCGTGCCGTGGAACCCGTAACGGCGAATTGCATATTTCTCGTAATGCGCATAATCGATTGCGTACATATACGCATAGTCGGGCATAGTGAAATGGAAACTCGTATCGAACACAAGCACCATAGGCTTACCGGGCATAGCCGCTTGACACGCTTTAACGCCTATCATTGCCGCGGGGTTATGCAAGGGTGCGAGATCCTTGATTTCTTCCATAATACGCATAGTTTCTTCGTTTACAAGCGTAGGTTTTTTGAACGCTTCTCCCGACGCGACGACACGGTGTCCTACCGCGTCGATTTCGTCCATCGTGGAAATAACGCCGTGCTGAGCGTCCGTGAGCGCGCCCAAAACAAGCGTAACCGCGGCGTTATGGTCGGGCATATCCTGTTCCA
>JAZKXK010000096.1:0-1501 GCA_045611525.1 Candidatus Scatosoma sp.
TAGTCCTTTGCTACGACAACCCTGCCGCCTGCGATGTCTTTACAAGCGGACAAAAGCTCCTTGTCCTTGCCCGTGGAATCGTGCGTGCCGAGATTTCTTTCCGTTTCGATAATCTGGCGCGCGCGTTTTGCCGCGATGGTGCAAAGCGCGTAACGGCTGATGGGTTCTTCCTCCGTACCCAGCTTTCTAATCATTGCGTCAACAGAAGGTTCGTTAATCATATGTCTTTCACTCCTTTTCGTGTTTTATTTATCAATTATAGACTCGATTTCCGCAATCGCGGTTTCCAAATCGTCGTTTACGATGACATAGTCGTACTTATCGGCGTGCGACAGCTCGAATTCCAGCCTCGCAAGCCGTCTTTCCACTTCCTCTTTCCCTTCCGTACCTCTGCCGATAAGCCGTTTTTTCAGCTCCTCGACGGACGGGGGGACAATCATCACCAGCACCGTTTCGGGAAATACCTTTTTCGCGTTCAGCGCGCCTACGACCTCGATTTCCATAATCACCGACTTTTCTTCCAAGGTCTTTTCAACAAAGGACTTGGGCGTGCCGTAGTAGTTGCCGAAATGCTCGTTATATTCCAAAAAATCATTTTCGCCGATACGGCGGATAAATTCTTCCTTTTCCAAGAAAAAATAATGCTTGCCGTCAATTTCCCCTTCGCGAGGCTTGCGGGTCGTACAGGATACCGATTCCACCACGTCCTCTCTTCGGGATATCAAGGTTTTTACTATCGTGCCTTTCCCCACTCCGGACGGCCCGGATATCGCCATTAGTATATGCTTCATTTCCTCTCCAAGTCCCCTACTCTAAATTCTGCACTTGCTCGCGGATTTTTTCAATCTCGTTTTTAAGCGCAAGTCCCGCGCGGGTAATCGTTACGTCGTTGCTTTTAGAGCAGGTCGTATTCGCCTCGCGGTTAAACTCCTGCACCAAAAAGTCCAGCTTTCTGCCTACAATCCCTTCCTCGCTAATCGAACGGAACTGCTCGATATGCGAGCGCAGACGGGTAAGCTCCTCGTCAATGTTGCTCTTATCCGTATACACCGCCACCTCGGTAAGCAATCTGCCCTCGTCAACGGGCGTATTTTGCAAATATTCCTGCACGCGGGCGGTGAGCTTGTCTTTGTATTCTTTCGCTACCAAGGGCGCGCGCAGAGAAATTTCCTCCACCAAGCCCTCGATGGTTTTTACCCTCGCAAGCATATCCTCTTTCAGCTTTTCCCCTTCGATAAGGCGCATTTCGTTGAGCTTATCCAAAGCGGTATTCAGCGCAATGTCCAAAGCCTTCGTCATCTCCTCGTCCAAGGAAACGCTGTCCTCTTGCTTTAATACCTCGGGATAGCGCAGCACCGAACAAAGGGTAAAATCGTCGGGGAGCTCGGGGAACGCCTCTTTAAGAGTCTTCGCGGCGTGGATATACGAGCTTGCCAGCGCGGTATCCACCGTCAAAGCGGTAGGGCGTTCGCGTTTATCCTTAAAGGAAATGAACACGTCG
>JAZKXK010000097.1:0-4503 GCA_045611525.1 Candidatus Scatosoma sp.
TGAAGGCTGTCGGAAAGGAGTAAAAATGAATAAAAGACAGCCTACTATCGCCAAGAACGATAGCAAAATTACGGCATTATATTGCCGCCTCTCCCGTGATGACGAACTTCAGGGAGACAGCAACAGTATCATCAACCAAAAAGCCATTCTGCAGAAATACGCAGATGACAATGGGTTCGGCAACACAATGTTCTTTGTGGATGACGGATACAGTGGCACGAACTTTGACCGCCCTGATTGGGAGCGCCTTATAGCACTTGCCGAGGATGGAAAAATCGGTACGGTCATCGTTAAGGATATGAGCCGACTCGGTAGAGATTACCTTAAGGTCGGTTACTACACCGAGGTATTCTTCCCAGGCTTGGATATCCGCTTCATTGCCATTAACAATGGCGTGGACAGTGCTAATCAACAGGACAGCGATTTCACTCCGTTCCTTAACATTATTAACGAATGGTATGCCAAGGATACGAGCAAAAAAATACGCGCCGTATTCAAGGCAAAAGGTCAATCTGGTAAACCTTTGTGTACAAATCCACCCTACGGATATGTAAAAGACCCCGAGGACAAAAGCCGATGGATAATCGACCCCGAAGCCGCAGAGGTTGTTAGAGAAATCTTCAACCTCTGTGTTAAGGGGTACGGTCCCACGCAGATTGCTAAAGAACTGACACGAAGGCAAATCGAAAATCCCGTGGCGCACGCTCGTAGGCAAGGACTTACACTCCCTGCGAAAACGCTCGATGTTGACCCTTGTGCGTGGCACGACTCCACGGTGGCTCGGCTGCTAACCCGTGTAGAGTATTTGGGGCATACGGCAAACTTCAAGACCTACCGCAAATCCTACAAGAACAAAAAGCAGATGCACAATGACCGCTCCGAGTGGCAGATTTTTGAGAATACCCACGAGCCTATTATCGATCAAGAGACCTTTGACATCGTGCAGAAAATCCGTGATGGAAGGCGCAGACTTACTCCTATGGGTGAGATGCCTATCCTATCGGGAATGTTGTTCTGTGCCGATTGCGGAGCAAAGCTCTACCAAGTGCGAGGACGCGGATGGGAACATAGCAAGGAATACTTCGTTTGCGCTACATATCGAAAGCAAAAAGGTAAATGCAGCTCCCACCAAATCCGCAATGTGGTCATCGAGCAACTTCTCCTTGATGACATCCGCAGGGTCACTTCTTATGCGAGAGAACACGAGGACGAGTTCGTAAGACTTGTAACGCAAAAGTCCAAGCAGGAGACCGAGCGTAATCTTCGTGAAAGCAAGAAGGAACTTGAAGCAGCCAAGGCTCGTGTTACCAAACTCGATGGCATTATCCAAAGGCTTTATGAAGACAACATTGAGGGCAAGGTTTCCGATGAGCGTTTTGCGAAGCTGACCGCTACCTATGAATCCGAACAGAAACAATTGGAGTATCGCATTGCGGAACTGCAGAGCTTTATGGCAAACGCAAAAAACGAGTCCCTTGGCGTTGATACCTTCCTTTCGATGGTTAGAAGGTATACGGACATTAAGGAACTCGATGCGGAGATTATTCGTGTTTTTGTTGAAAAAATATTAGTCTACAAGGCTGAAAAGGTTGACGGACACAGGGTTCAGCGTATTAAAATCATATACAACGGCATCGGTGAAATACCCACCGCGCCTATAAACGAGAAAACGGCATAGCCGAATTAACGACTATGCCATTTTCCCAGGGATTAAAAATCCCTAATTCGCACCCACAAATGGGGAATTATTTTTTACGGAAAATTTTTCGAAGAATCTTCTTAAAAGCTCTCAGGAAGAATGAAATTAAACGTTTTATCGCTCTTGGGATAATCAATAAAAATTCCTTTATGATAAACAAAGGTCTTCGTTGGTTATGTAAAGATTTGCGGGCTTCGTTTAGAAATTGCTCGTGTCGCAAAGGGGAGTGTACTTTTGACCTGCGATAGGCTTTTTCATAGGGCTGGTCAAAAATATTGTATAAAAAATCTTCAAGGTTTTGCAGGTACGATTCCGGGTTTTCTTTCTCCGCAAAAATTGGTTGGCGGAGCATTTCCAAATATTTTTCATCGTCCTGGTCGATTTCTTTAATTTTTTCGATAACTGCGTCAAAATCAGGATAATCAGCCGCGTTGATGAAAGCCTTTTCATTAAAGATGTCCTTTACCGTATCGCTTCCGTAGTATACGGGTATCGTGTCGGCAAAAAACGCGTCGCAGATTTTTTCCGTGATAAAGCCCTCGCTTTTGGTGCTTTCAAAGCATAAAGTAAACTTGCATTTTCTTTGAAAGTTGGCTTTGCTGTCTTCAAACCAATAGAAATGCTCGATATCAGGACAATTGTTCAGGTATGTTCCCGGTGATTCAACCCGCTTATATTCGCAAAGCTTTTTAAAGAAATTGCCTCGTATGCCGTATTCGCTTTCATGGCTTGCAATAAAATTTGCGAAATAAGGTTTATCGTTTAAGATATCCAAAGAATAATCGCGCGGCTTAGAATGAAGACTTCTAAACCGAGCGTGGTGCGCGAACATAGGGAAGTAGACGGCTCTGTCTAAAAACTGCACCGGATAAGGGCTGATGGCGTAATCTATAAGATTGAAATCGGGGACATAATTTTCGCCCGACCACATAATACGGACTTGCGGATAATCACAGTACTGATAGGGGCTTCCGAATATACTAAAAAATACGTAATCAGCGTCTTTTGCGTCGACAACCTGGACGTCATAACGTTTTTTCAGCAGTGTGAGTATAATATTATCTGCAGGCTCGAAATCCGGCCAAAAATTAGCGAAACTGATTTTAATCGTCTTCATAAACGCTCCGTAGAAGTATGGACATTATATAAAAGTACCGTTCCAACGCCTTGTTTCAAAACGGGCAGAAACGGTACGTCAATATTCAAAATAATCCGCCTGTGCCGCACCTTGGCAAAAAGATGAACCCGCGATTAGCAGGTGGGTGCCGTATCTTGACGCCTCGAACTTTCCGCTATGCAGACCTTGTCTATCGCCACGAATGCCGAGCTCCCGAAAATATCTTGTGGATCCCGTTTTATACCAAACTCCGAACACCGCAGATTGTAAGTATTATACCAAACCTAATCTCTATTGTCAAGCGATTGAAGCCTTAATAAAAAGGGTAAAATTTCCGCCTCAAAATTCAAGCCGTACTTTTTATCGGGGACTTCCTTTGCCGAACGCCGAATGGCGGCGGTTGCAAACTCGGACGCAAGATAAATCGCCTCGGCGGCAGGCTTTCCTTTCGCCAAGCCCGCTACAAACGCCGAAGCAAACACGTCGCCCGCACCGCAGAAAAAGCCTTCCACGTTTTCATGCGTGAACGAGTACTTGCCCCCGTTCTTTCCCGAAAAGAACACGCAAATATCCGCGCCGTCCTTTACGCCTGTGATGATGGGTAAAGAGAGTTTTCTAAGTTCTTCCAAAGCCTTATCCACATTATCGCGGGTGAGAGGATAATCCACGCCCGATAGAAAGGCTGCCTCGGTGGCGTTGGGCAGGATATAATCCGCCTCCGCGCAAAGGGCTTTCATGGCTTCTACGTACTCGTTTGTAAAGCCCGCGTATAGCTTGCCCTCGTCGCCCATAACAGGGTCGACGATGAACTTCCCGTTTTCCGCTAAAAAGTCCTTTTTGATTTTTGAAACCAACTCGATTTGAGAAATACTGCCAAGGTATCCGCTATACACGAAATCAAATTTCAAGCCCAGCGATTTCCAGTGCGCCAAAATAGCGGGCAGCTCGCTTGTGAGGTCGTGAAAGGTATAGCCTGTAAACCCGCCCGTATGGGTGGAGAGGATAGCGGTGGGGAGCACCGTGCATTCCACGCCGCAAGCGGAGAGAATGGGCAGGGTAACCGTCAAAGAGCATTTTCCAACGCAGGAAAGGTCGTTAATAGCAAGCACGCGCATGGGAATTTGCCTCCTTGGAAAGAATTTTTTTATATTCCTATTATAAATCCCTTGCTTTTTTTTGTCAAACGGATTAAAATAGTATCGTAACAAAAAGCGTAATTTTTTTATTTCACGAGGTAGTCTATGTTTATTACGGGCGAAAGAACAAACAATACGGTATCGTACGCGGATTTTGAGCGTTACGAAAACCAAATCATCACGATTAAAGGCACGATCCACAACATTCGTATGATGTCGGATTTTGCTTTCGTTATTTTGCGTACGGCGCGCGAAACCGTACAGTGCGTATATGCGGAGAGTTTTTCTTCTTATCGCATGAGCGAGGACGTCAAGGAAGAATGCGCCGCAAAAATCACGGGTAAGGTCGTTGCGGGCGAAACCAAGGACGGCTCTAAGCGTTACGAAGTGCAAATTCATAACATTGAGCTGTTATCCCATCCCGCGGATATTCCACCCGTCGTTATCACGAAAAAGCAGGTGAACTGCGACCTTTCGACCAAGCTCGATTACCGTCCCGTTACCTTGCGTAACCCCAAGGAACGCGCAATCTTCAAATTGCAAGAGGGTAT
>JAZKXK010000098.1:0-7335 GCA_045611525.1 Candidatus Scatosoma sp.
TATACGCCGTAGGAAGATAGATATTCCCCTTTATACCGTACTTTTGCATAATGGGCGCGGCGTTGTCATACACCGAACGGAATCCGTCGTCAAAGGACACGATAACGCTCTTTTTAGGCAAAGGTTTGTCCAGCTCGGAGAAAAACAGGCTGGTATACCCGTTTTCCTGCAAATATTTCATTTGCGCCTCGAACTTTTCCTCTTCGATTTTTTGGTAGGTAGCGCCTTCGCCCTTTTTGACTACCTCGTGATAGTAGATAATCCGCAGTTTTTTCATATTAACCTAAAATACAGTCTGTAATCGTCTTTTTATCTTGCGCCGTTTGCATAGGCGCGGGTACGTAGTAGGGAAGCTCGCGGGCGATGACTTTTTTCATCAAATCCGCCAAACCTTCCGCGTCGTGAATACCGTAAAAATACGCGTTTTCGTAACCAGCTAACGCCTCGCGGCAAAAGGGCATATCCGAGGCAAGCACGATGCCCTTCATCAATCGGCTTTCCAAAAGGGGCAGCCCAAAGGTTTCCAGGTACGAGGGGAAAAGCAGCGCCGACTTTTCGTAGTACGCAAACACCTCTTCCTTGGGAATAATCCCCGTAAAACGGATAGGCAAGCCCTTTGCAAGCTCTTCCATATGCTTGGAATACTCCGCCCCCTTAGGGTCTAAGGTAAACACGACTTCATACTCCTCAATCCCTTGCGCCTTCAACAGCCTGCACGCCTTGATAATAAGCTCGTGATTTTTATGCATACCGTCCCCTGCGGGGTAAAAGAATAACGGATACTCCAAGCGGTACGCTTTCCCTAAAAAACTTTCCTCTATCGCCACTTTGGGATTGACGACGGTGATTTTATTTTCGTCGAACGGAATCCACTTTGCCGCCGCCTTTTTCATCCACTCCGTCTGCACGATGATTTTATCCGCGTGCTTTAAGTGCCGCTTGTAAATATTGCAAATGAATTTTTGTCGAACGGCATACTGACGTTGTTCCTTGCTAAATAAAGAAAACCTAACGGGGGAAAACTGCAGGGATTGATGAAGATATACCGCTTGCTTTGCTTTCGTCCTTCTAACGGGTGCGTTTTGCATGGAATACACCAAATCAATGCCCAGCTCTTTCACAAACTTTTGCACGCGGAAGGTATCAAAATACCATCTGTGCAACCAAGATTTCTTCACCCAAGGCTTGGAGATAACCGTAATATTCTCCGCGTCCTTGAAACGGTCGGTAGAAACGAGGAAATACCAGTGTACGCTCTTATCGGGGCAGGAAAGCGCCTCTTGGTAGAAATTCTCCAAGATGGTCATTGCGCCCGCATATTCCGCCGCCAGATTGTACACGAGTACGTTCATGCCTTACTTCTCCTCTTTCTTCTTTTCGTAAATTTTAGCGTCCACCAAAAATCTGTACCAGTAAGCCTGTAAAAAGGCGAAGATTTTCCCTTCCTTACCGTCCAGAAAGCCCAACTTCAAGTAATATCTGTACCAGTAATACAGCTTTGCCCGAAAGCCCATGGGCAATCTGTAATAAATCTTGAATTTAACAAACCTTTTGAGCTTCGCGCCGCTATTGAGCGCAGCCCCTTTACCCGTTTCCTTGCTCTCCAAGTAATCCAACACCTCGCGGCTGGAATATTTGTTATGCTTGTCTATCCATGCCGTCAAGCTCTTGAAATCTTGGTGCAGGCAATCGTTTTTCATTTCTACGGAACGCCCGCAATCTAAGACGATATGCTCGTCCATATTGCGCGCTTCCATATGCGCCCTGCCTTTTTTGAATACGAGCAGTTTTCTAAACGGATAAATCCCGCCGTGGCGCAACGCCTTGCCCATAAAGCTTACCTCAAAGCGCACCACAATGCCGTTGACATCGTCCTCGGCGTGGTCTTGGGTCAATTTTTCAAGCTCGTGCGCCGACTCCTCGGTAAAGCGCTCGTCCGCGTCGATACGCAAAATCCATTTGGTATCAATATCGAGCGCGTCCAAGGCATAGATAAACTGCTGAGCTTGATTGACGAATTCGTGCTGTAACACTTCCGCGCCCAGCTCTTTGGCGATTGCCACGGTGTTGTCCGTACTGAAGCTGTCCACCACGACGATACGCTTTGCAAGCCCTTGAATCGAGCCGATACATTCTCGAATATTCTTTTCTTCGTTAAGCGTTAGTATAATCGCCGTTAAATCCGCCATGAAAATACCCGTCCATTTCGTCCATTAAAAGTTTCTTGTTAAAATATTTGCCGCTGTACGCCTTTGCGTTTTGCCCAAGCCTGTCTAAATCCGTCCGCGAAATCAAATGGCAAACCGCGTCCGCCAAAGCCTCGGCGTTGCCGATTTCGCAGCACACCCCGCAATCTGCTTCACGGATAAGCCTTTCCGTTTCCCCCGACGCCGAAGCCAAAATCGGCATTCCGCAAGCCATGTACGATTGCATTTTCGCAGGAATCGTCTTCGCCCAAAGCGGGTCGTCCATATAAGACACGAACGCCGCCTCGCAGGCGCACAAATACGCGGGGATTTCCTCGGCAGGTCGGCGGGAAAGAAGAGTGAAGTACTCCTTTGCGCCGCTTTCCTCGATTTGCGTTAAAAGCTGCTCCTTATCCCGACCGTCGCCGATAATGACAAACTGAACGCGCGCCCCTCTTTCTTTCAAGAGCTTTGCCGTTTTCGGCAATACTTCCAAGCCCTGCGCCTTGCCGATATTGCCCGTAAAGATGATTTTGAAGATATCCTTGGGCAGTTCGTCCGCCTTCATTTCGCTTACGGGCGCGTAAAATTCCTCGGCATACTGATACCAAAGCTTGACCTTATCCGTATCCGCTACCCGTTTTTGAATTTCCTCCACAAAGCTTTGCGAAGTCCCGAAAATCAAATCGCTGCCACGGTAAATTTTATCCACCATCTTCTCAATGCGTTTGAGAAGAAACTTGTTGTTCAAACCCGTAACCGTTTGCACGTTTTCCGGCCACAAGTCCTGCACGTAAAGGTAATGCGGGACTTTCTTGCGCTTTGCATACCAAACGCCGACGAGCGCTTGGGTCATGGGCGATACCTCAAAGGTAAACACCGCGTCCGCTTTGATTTTGGTAAATAATTTCCAAAACCACCCTGAAAACACAAACGAAAAATAATTGAGTACCAAGCGCAGTTTTCCTTTGCCCCTCGAAAGGATGGGCAGGCGGATAATCTCTACGCCGTTCCAAACCTCTTTGCGCCGTTTACACCAGCCAAACCCTTTATAGAACTTGCCCTCTGGGTAGTTTGGAATGCCCGTAACGACGGTTACCTTATACCCGCGCTTGACCCACTCTTGACACATATCGTTGATACGGAAAGGCTCGGGGTAAAAATATTGACTTATCACCAGAAGGTGCTTTTGCTCCGTCATTTTTCCGTTTCCTCAATCGTTTGCGCCAGCGTTTTGAAACGGTATTCCTGTTTGTATACGCTCATTTCCTTGTCGTAGGTAAAATTCCCGAATGCCTTATTCACAAGCCCCGTAAATAGACCCGCAAACTTCACCGCCCAGCCAAAGCCCTTGATAAGGCGCACCTTTCTTCCGTGCGCGCGCCCGATTTCCTGCACGATTTGAGAGGTATTCCCCCATTCCGCGTTTTGCGGGAAAAATACCCCGCTTTCTTCGTTTTCAATCATCAGCCGTACGAATTCGACCAAATGCCCGATATAGAGCATAGAGCGTTCGTTTTGAATATACGGGAAGAAGGGCAGTTTTTTACCGAACTTGGAAAGGGTGGGATAATTCCCCTTGCTCCCCTTGCCGTAAATCATGGGCGGGCGCAAAATGACAAGCTTAAAGCCTTCGTCCGCCAAGGGCTGTAAACCCTTTTCCGCCTGCACCTTACTGTCCGAATAGGCATTCTCAGGGCAAACGGGAGTATCCTTCGTAATCCATTTTGCCTTACCGATAGGCGCAGACTTGCCGTACACGATAGCGCTGCTCATGAAAATGAACTGCTTCACGCCGTCGGCTTTGGCTTTTTGCGCCGTTTCCACCGCCAAATCACAGTTTACGGCATAGTAAAGCTTTTTCTTTTCCTCGCTGATTTTGCCGTTATCCGAATGGGCAATCCCCGCAACGTGGTAAACGACGTCGTAGCCGGCGAAGCTCTTTTCCCGCCAAGTCCCGTCCACCATATCCACGGTATCCACCTGGTACTCCGCAGAAAAATCCTTCATGTAATTTTCAAACGCCGTGCCGATATAGCTGTTTGCGCCTGTAATAAGTATTTTTTTCATGTTATTCCTGCTCCGCGTCGGTTACCGCCGCTTCTTGCTCCAACTCTTCCTGCTCGCGCTTATGAATTTCGCCCGTACCGCCCTCTACGACGCCGTCGCTTTTGAGTACGGAAAACACCGTGCCGAAAAAGCATTTGCAATCGAAGAAAAAGCTCATTTTTTCCACGTACTCGCCGTCCAGCTTAGCCTTAACGGGAATTTCCAGCTCGTCCCTGCCGTTGATTTGCGCCCAACCGGTAAGCCCCGGCTTAACGTCGTTCGCGCCGTATTTATCGCGCTCGGCAACCAAGTCGTCCTGATTCCAAAGCGCAGGACGAGGTCCAATGACGGACATATGCCCTACGAAGATATTGAAAATTTGCGGAAGCTCGTCCAGCGAGGTTTTTCTCAAAAAACCGCCCACTTTTGTTATCCATTTCTTGGGGTCGGCAAGCTCGTGCGTGGGCGCGTCGCGAGGGGTGTCAATGCGCATGGTGCGGAATTTCAAAATGGTGAAATTCTTTTTATGTAACCCCACCCGCTTTTGCTTAAAAAAAACGGGTCCCTTGCTATCGCACTTGATTGCAATCGCCACGATTAGCATAGGAATTGCTAACACTAAAATGGCGGTCAGGGAAACGAAGAAATCGAATACTCTTTTGAAAAAGTGCTTGTACATAGGAACCCCTTTATTTTCGTTTGTGTAGCTATAATATATATTAATATATTATAACTATACTATAACGGATACATTATATCATAGGTTTTTCAGCCTGTCAACCCCCTTTTAATTTTTTTCTCCCGCGCGGGTATGCAAGCGAAAAACGAAAGGGGCATACCATATCCGCGTTGAAATAAAAACGGGCATACCATGTCCGCGTTGAAAATGTTATTATATTTCCAAAATATCTCTTATTTTTTATTATAGATCATCAAAGACAGCAAAAAAGCAGGTACGCTGCTTGCGTTCCTGCATTTTTTGTCTTACACTCATAAAATAGCTATCATATAATCGCCCAAGCCTATATTTTGCTTTTAAAAAATACCTCTATAAAACTCTACATGACATCTAATCATGGGAACCCAAAGAATAAGAGTGACCGCCACCAACAATATAATCGCGAAAACAAGTCTAGCAATTACACTTGCACTCCGTATCCCATAATCCGTGAGGCTCCAAAACAAAAATATTAATAGAAGATTTACCATACCCCCAAGAAAAATACATGGCTCCACTCCTAAATTTTTGCCAAACAAATAAAAGTTTACATCTAGGTTTTCCGCCCCATTGTTCATTATAGACAATATTAGCATTGCAATATTTCCCAAAATAAGCAAGATTGGAATACTCATAGAAAATATTTTAACTACCGATAGAGTTGTATTTAATTTGACAAGCTTTTTACACGCTTCTGCATTTACGCCTGCCTCAATCGTCATCTCTTCTAGATGTTCGGGAATTATGCCACTAACTTCATAATCTTTGTTTTCATAATTAACCCTTATAGTATAAGATTGGAAATTATATAATTTAAGTTCTACGTCCCTTATTTCATAATAATTACGAATTTCTAATTCCTTGACAACATCATAGTATTGTTTTCTATCTTTATAAAAAGCCTCGTAAAACATTTGTTGCCCATAGATGTTTTTTTCGATATTTGGATTAAAACCAATATTGTTTTTAGTTGCTTTAACTGGTTTATAACTGACTTCTTTCCAGTTATTTTTAGATTCAAGATTAGGGTAAATCCTTGAGCCAAACTTATCTATTATATGATCTCCCCATAAATTCACCTTACTGCTCGTATAGCCACTATGAGAACTACTATCGGTGCGAATATCCGTATTAAATGATTGTCCATCCTTAGTCTTTACAACTACGCAGGAATCGCTATATTCGTGTTCTTTAATCGAATACTCTCCCTGGTTTAAAGACGAGGGAATATTTACATATTTACGGAATAATTGCGTTTTATATTCAATCCCAACTTCCGCAGTAATATCTTTAACCTTTACAATAACTAGCCGTTCGTCATTGGTGGTTATTTTAATTATATCCTGATGATCCCTAACATAGTTTTTAAAATTTTCACTGACGTCTTTATTGGATAAAACTTTTGCTAAATATACCTCTATAATCCGGTCTTTAATATTTAGCTCCGGAATATAATTAAATTTAGTTTTTGTTAATTCGCCTTTAACTTGACATTCGTGCATTATATTTAACTCCTTATTTTGATTAAACATCTGTCTATGTTGTTCTTATGCAATGTATTTACCTAACCAAGAATTTCTTCCATATGATTATTATATCATAACCAAAGAAAAATTTCCATTCATTTTAGCTTATAATCTAAATATTTCAGTTCAAACTCCATCGCACATTCTTTTACACTGTCGGAGACAGCAAAAAAGCAGGTACGCTGCTTGCGTTCCTGCTTTTTTGGCTGCCCCTGTCAGGCTCGAACTGACGACACACGGATTAACAGTCCGTTGCTCTACCGACTGAGCTAAGGGGCAATAAAAGCGGCGGCTACCTATCCTCCCAACGGTTAACCGTAAGTACTTTCGGCGTAAAAGAGCTTAACTTCTGTGTTCGGAATGGGAACAGGTGGGTCCTCTTTGCCATCGCCACCGCTATGGCTATATAATTGCCACATTACTGTGGTTTATATACAAATGAAATCTTCGCAGAAAATTAACAACTACACAAGGCTGAGCCTTGACCCAGACTTAGCGTCTTTTCGCACACTTGTAAGTCCGTTTCGTTGTTAAACAGAAGATTAACAACTACATAGTAAATAGTTTTGTGAAAGGTACTTTCTCATATCAGTTCTTCTTGTTGAAGACCGTAAAAATTATAGATTTTCTTCTGAAGAGATTTTCGTTTTCAAAAAAGCTTTTCATCTCATTTTATTGAGATCAAGCCAAACGACCTATTAGTATCGGTCAGCTTATACATTGCTGCATTTACACCTCCGACCTATCAACCTTGTTGTCTTCAAGGGGTCTTCAGGGATACCTTATCTTGAAGCGAGTTTCACGCTTAGATGCTTTCAGCGTTTATCTCAACCGCACTCCGCTACCCTGCCATGCC
>JAZKXK010000099.1:0-2422 GCA_045611525.1 Candidatus Scatosoma sp.
AAAAGTGCAAAGCGCATATCGTCGAAACCAACAAAGCCTACACCAAGGTACACATTACGATTACCGAGGGGAAAAACCGTCAGGTGCGCCGTATGTTTGAGGCAATCGGCAAAAACGTGGAGTTTTTGAAAAGAATAAGCGTCGGTCAGTTAAAGCTTAGCGGTTTGGACAGAGGTCAAACCCGTCCTCTAAAAGCGGAAGAAATCGCATACCTAAAAGGCTTATAAAAAAACGAATGCCCCGAAAATCGGGGCATTTGCATTTTAAACATATAAAGGGTTTTAAGCGCGGTAATTGCGCATTAAACCGACGACCTTACCAAGGATAGCCACTTCGCCGTCCTCAAACACCATATCGCTTAACGCCTCGTTTTCAGGGTGTAAAACGATTTTGCCGTCCCGTCTAAACAAACGCTTTACCGTTGCGGAATCGTCAACGAGCGCCACCACGATTTCGCCGTCCTCGGCGGTGGGCTGACGGCGTACAACGATTTTATCGCCGTCGATAATGCCCGCGTCTACCATGGAAGTACCTTGCACGCGAAGCATAAATAAATCGTCCCCACGGAACTCACCGGCAGGGAAGGTGTAGTAATCCTCGTAATTTTCATAAGCAAAAATCGGCTGACCTGCAGTAACCGTACCGATAAGGGGGATACTGATTCCCGAACTTTTCGCCAAAGTAACCGAGCGTTTTTTATTCGTAGCCTTATTGAGATACCCGCGGTCTTGCAATTTTTGCAAATAGCTGTACACGGTAGCGGTGGATTTTATCCCGCATTCTTTCCCGATTTCACGGACGGAAGGGGTATAGCCGTTTTCTTCCGAAAACTTACGGATATAGTCCATCACCTTAATCAATTTATCTTCGCCAATCATAAAAATGTCCTCATCTTTTGTATCGGTAGCTCCATTATAACACATTTTTCGACAAAAAGCAAACAAATGTTTAATAAAAATGCTTGATTTTTTAATTTTTTTTGCTTATAATAGAAGAAAATAACTGCGGAGGAAGACTATGGAACGGAAAATCGGCTCGCCTTGCGTGTTGTATGAAAGGGATTGTATCGGGTGCTTGGAATGCGAAACCTGCGATTTAGACCCGAATAAGGTTTGCGATAATTGCGGAAAATGTATCGAAATGGACGACGTAGCCTCTATCAAAATTGATAAAATCTACCTGAACCCCGAAGATTATAAGGAATAATACGAAAACGGAAGCTTAGGCTTCCGTTTTTATCATATAGGGGGTAAATTTATCCGCATAGCGGGCGGGGATAACGGCGTCGATGTTTTGTCCGTCGTCCGTAAACTCGCTTTTTCGTTCCTTGAGATAAGGCTTTAGGGCGTTATAATCGCTCCATTGCGCATACGGCACGAATAGCTTGCAAAAGAGGTATTCTTCGCGGAATTTTTCTAAAATCTCCCGCTTTAAAGCCGAAATACCGATATTTTCCTTTGCGGAAATGGCAATGCTCCCGTGCGGTAATATGGACAAATCGCCAAGCGTTTCGCTCTTATTCATAACAATAAGATAGGGGGAATGGAAATCAAGCTCTTGCAAGGTTTGTAAGGTTACCTGCATTTGCATATCGTATTCGCCCGCAGCGTCGCAGACGATAAGCGCCAAATCGCAGTTTAACGCGCTTTCAAGGGTAGATTTATACGCCTCGATAAGATGATGAGGCAAATCTTGTAAGAAACCTACCGTATCCACGAGCAAAAACTCTACGCCTTCGATTTCAAACTTACGGGCAGTGGGGTCAAGAGTAGCGAATAGCTCGTTTTTCACATATACGTCCGATTGCGTAAGCAGGTTCATTAAGGTGGATTTTCCCGTATTCGTATAGCCTACGAGAGCAATCGTCTTAACCTCGTCCTTTTTACGGCGCCGTACCTGCAAAGCCCGTCGTTTTTCCGTTTCCTTTAAGCGTTTTTCAAGGTAATTGATACGCCCGCGGATATACCGCCTGTCCGTTTCCAGCTGCGTTTCGCCGGGGCCTCGCGTACCCCCGCCCCCGCCAAGACGGGACTGCGCTCCGCCTTTGCCCTTTAAACGGGGATAAATATACTTTAATTGCGCCAGCTCGACTTGGAACTTACCCTCGCCGGAACGGGCGTTTTGAGCGAAAATATCAAGGATTAAGGTCGTGCGGTCTATCACCTTGCGGTTGTTGAGTACAGCGGAAATATTTAAGGTTTGTGAAGGGGACAGCTCGCCGTTAAAAAGCACGGTGATTTCTTCTAAACCGTCCAAACGCTCGTTTAATTCCTGCAATTTTCCTTCGCCTACGAAGGTTGAGGGGTTGATTTCGCGGATATTTTGATAAATCGTGCCTGCGTATACCGCGCCTGCGCTTTCAATCAAAGATACCGCTTCGTCGTGTAGAACGCGGTATTTATCCGCGTTTTCGCGTGTAATC
>JAZKXK010000100.1:0-8559 GCA_045611525.1 Candidatus Scatosoma sp.
ACCGCTTGGCCTCCGACTTAAAATCGGTGCGCACGGTGTACGCTCCCTTTGAGAGCGAAAAAATAATTGAAAAATCCCGTTTTCTAACCTACAGCGCGCACGTGGAAAGCGAAGAAGAGGCGCGCGCCTTCGTGGCGGGAATTCGTTCTAAGCATTCCCTTGCCACCCACGTATGCTACGCCTTCATTGCCGATAAAACGGGCAATTTACAGCGGTTTTCGGACGACGGCGAGCCTCAAGGCACGGCTGGCGTGCCTATCTTGGAAGTATTAAAGGCGAAAAAATTATGCGAAAGCGCCGTTGCCGTCGTGCGCTATTTCGGCGGGATTAAGCTTGGCGCAGGCGGGCTTGTGCGGGCGTATTCTTCGGCGGCGGCGGAGAATTTAGACGGCGCGGATATCCGCGTTTTGGAAATGTGCAAGGAGCTGTTCCTGCGCGTGGATTATACGGGCGTGGACGGGGTGCAAAAATATATTTCAACGCATACCTGTACCCACCTTTCCACCGATTACGGCGAAAGCGTATGCTTTAAGGTCGCCGTGAAAAAAGCCGAGGCGGACGGGTTCGTTTCCGCTTTGGTGGACTATATGCAAGGACGGATAAAAATCAAAAACGGGGCGGAGTATTATGCTCCGTTTAAGGAGGAAATATGAGATATTGCAAGCTTGGCAAGGATATGAACGCTTCGTCCATCGTGATGGGCTGTATGCGGATTGCGGACAAGTCTTTGGCGCAAACGGAAAAGGTCATCGTTGAGGCGATGCAAAAGGGGGTAAATACCTTCGACCTTGCCGACGTGTACGCCGACGGGGACTGCGAGCGTATCTTCGGGGTCGCCATTCGTGATTTAGGGGTTACGAGAAAGAACTACATTTTGCAAACCAAATGCGGTATCCGCAAAAACGCGGAAGGAAAAATCAACCGCTTTGATTTTTCCAAGGAATATATCCTTTCCGCCGCCGAGGCGAGCTTGAAACGCTTGAATGCGGACTATATCGACATTTTGCTTTTGCACCGTCCCGACACTCTTATCGAACCCGACGAGGTTGCCGAGGCATTTGAAAAGCTCCGCGGCGAGGGCAAGGTGCGCGCCTTTGGCGTGAGCAACTTCTCCGCAATGCAAATGGAGCTTTTGAGAAAGTGGGGCGTGGAGATAGTAGCCAACCAAATGCAGTTTGCGCTTGGACATACCGCACCCGTGGATACAGGCTTCAACGTCAATATGTACAAGGACGAATCGACTACCCGCGCGGGCGACGCGATGGAATATTGCCGCGTACACGGTATTCCTATGCAGGCTTGGTCGCCGCTGCAATACGGCTTTTTCGAGGGCGTGTTCTTAGGCAACGAAAAATTCCCCGCCCTGAACGCGGACCTTGACCGTCTTGCGGAAAAATACAACTGTACGCCCGCGGCGATTGCGTTCGCTTGGGTGCTTAGGCACCCCGCGTTCAAGCAGGCGGTAACAGGTACGGCTTCGCCTGAGCATATGGCTCAAATCTGCGAGGCGGGGGATATCGTACTCACGCACGAGGAATGGTACTCCCTTTACATGGCAACGGGGAGAATTTTACCATAGCCATTCAAGACTGAATTGAACCAGTTTCAAAGCAGTCTTTTTCGTATCTTTCGCCAAATGCGTGCTTGTAGTATGTCAATACAACGGCGCCCGCCTTCGTCAAAAACCTGGTTCAATTCGGTCTTGATTGGCTAACTTGGGCAAAATGCACAAAGGGGAAAGACAAGTTTGGTTATTTTGCCCATTGTAATTTTTATGAAAATATAGTAAACTATTAATGTTAGAAATTTTAGACATTTCAGGAGGAAAAAGATATGTCAGGACTTTTGCTTAAAGGCATTAACAAAGTATACCCTTCCGGCGTGCAGGCGGTATTCAATTTCTGTCTCGATATCAGAGATAAGGAATTCATCGTACTCGTAGGCCCTTCCGGCTGCGGTAAATCCACCACCCTTCGTATGATTGCGGGCTTGGAAGAAATTTCTTCCGGCGAGCTTTACATCGACGGCAAGCTCGTAAACGACGTTGTACCTAAGGATAGAGATATCGCCATGGTATTCCAGAACTACGCGCTTTATCCCCATATGTCCGTATACGACAACATGGCGTTCGGTTTGAAACTTAGAAAGGTACCCAAGGAAATCATCGACCAAAAGGTTAAGGCTGCGGCTGAAATCCTTGGTATCACCGATTACCTTTCCAGAAAACCTAAGGCGTTGTCCGGCGGTCAAAGACAGCGTGTTGCGCTCGGTCGTACCATCGTTCGCGAACCCAAGGTATTCCTTCTCGACGAACCCTTGTCCAACCTCGACGCTAAGCTCCGTGCTTCCATGAGAACGGAAATCTCCAAGCTTCACGCTCGCCTTGCTACGACGTTCATCTACGTTACGCACGACCAGATTGAGGCTATGACCATGGGTACGCGTATCGTCGTTATGAAAGACGGTTTCATGCAGCAGGTAGATACCCCTCAAAACCTTTACGATTATCCCGTAAACCTTTTCGTTGCAAGCTTCATCGGTACGCCTCAAATGAACTTCTTCAAAGAAGCTACCTTAACCAGCGAAAAAGGCAAAATTTACGTAAACTTTATTGGCGATAACAAGATTTTGCTTCCCAAGACGGTTGCGGCTCGTATTAAGAATATCAACGAATATCTTGATACCGGTAAGACGATTACCCTCGGCGTTCGTCCCGAAGATATTCATCAAGACCAAGCGTTCATTGCAGGTTCGCCCGAAACGATTGTAAAAGCACGTATCGACGTTATTGAAAAGCTCGGCGCGGAAACGCAAATCTACTGCGAACTTGACCACGAAGGCAAGGAAACCTCGGTTATCGATAACTCCACGCAGATGATTGCTAAGATTTCCAGCCGTGCGGTTGTTGCGCTCAACGACGTTATAGAGCTTGCGTTCGACGCAAAGCATATCCATATGTTCGACGGCGAAACGGAAGCAACCCTTCTCAACAGAGACGAGGGCTACGAAGTTATCGAAGAAAACGCAGAAGGCTCTGCTTTCGTACCTCCTACACCTCAAGAAATGCGCGCTCGTATCGACGCTGCTCGTATCGTTACCAAGGAAATGAAAGCGCAGGCGAGAAAGGACGCAAGAATGGCGAAAATGGCGGCTAAGCAAGCGGCTGCTGAAGCGGTAGCTGAAGAAGCTCCCGTTGAAGAGGCTCCCGTAGGAGAAGCTCCCGTTGAGGAAGAAAAGACGGAAGAATAATTTGCAAAACAAAATAAAAAAGCGCGTTCGCAAGAACGCGCTTTTATCATGCCGCGATTTCCCGAAACAGCCGTACGGCAACCGCCGTCATATCGTCCTTGGCGGCTCCGCCGTAAGATTGTAACGCCCGTTCTAATAAACAGTCGGCAAGCTGCTGCGGGTTATGCGCGGGTATGCTCCTTAAATTTTCGTATAAATCGGCGGTTGAGCCGAATGCGTCCGCAATCCCGTCGCTGATAAATACGAGCATATCGTTCTCTCCGAGGGCATACTCGGCGGTTACGGGATGAATAGCGTCGAGAATACCGAGGGGCAGGGATGCGTTTTCCAGCACTTTGACGGTGTTCCCCGAAAGGATAAACCCAAAGGGCGAGCCGATTTTGACGATATCCGCCTTCCCGCTGTTCAAATCCACGATGGCGATATCCACGCAGGCAAAGCTTTCCTCTTTATTAAAGGTCAAAAGCTTGTTCAAGGTAGATAACACCAGCTCGGACGGCATTTTTGCGCGGTAAAAGCTTTCCAAAAGGGATAGAGTGGTTTCGGAGATTTGCTTGGCGTATTCTCCGCTGCCCATACCGTCGGCAAGAGCGACCATAAACCTGCCTTCGTCGATTTTGATAACCGAATGGGTATCCCCGCTGACCCGTTCGCCCGCCTTACGGGTGCAAGCCACGCCGAACGCCGCGTCGAAGTAGGGCTTTTTCCGTAAGATACAGCAAAATTTATCGTTACTCAAAGTCAAGCGTTTGGAAATCATCATTTCCATAGAGAAGATATGCGAGGCAACGGCGGCGATTTTCTTGACGTCCGCTTTTCCGTAAGTGATAAGGGAGAGAGTATAATCTTCCTCTTCTCCGCTTATCAGCACTTCGCTGCATACGATACCTACCCGCAATAACGCCAGCGACAGCGCGCGTTCCTTTTCCGTGTATAGGGTAAGGGGCGCGCTTTGCTCCAAGGCAAGGTTTTTCAAAATTTCACTCACCCCTTGCGCCTGCTTGGCAAGAAGCGCTCTGCCCGAGGCGGCGTTTTCCGCCTCTAACATATACTTTTTATATTCGGCAAGCTGACCGTTGAGGGTATAGAGCAGCGTGCTTTGGTTGGCGCAAACCTCGCAAAGCTCGCGCGGGATATCGATTAAGCTGACCCTGCCTTTGACGCAGCCTATCTCGATTAATGCGTTCAACGCAGACCTGCCCCCGTCGCGCAGGCATTTTTGCCTATCGGGACAGCCCTCGCATACCTTTTGCGAAAGCGTGGATAGGATAAAGTTTTTCGCGCCCTCGTCCGTATCGTTCGCGCCCATCACCAAAAAGGCGGACTGTATTTCCCGAAAGACGGAAGAAATCTCAAAAAGCTGTTCGCCTACGGCGGCGCGGTTGCGGTTGATGGCGACGCGGGAAAGGTGCTTTTCGCGGTAGAATACGAGCTTGTTTTCCATCTCCCGCATAAGCGGAGTGGGGAGCAGGATAAAAAACAGGGCGGGCAGAAGGGCGGAGAGGGTCGATTGCACCAAAGCGTTCGTGGGATAGGCATACAGCCCGTCCAAGTACCCGTAGGCAAAAAAGACGGTTAAAAAGGCGCAAACGCTTGCCAGCCTGCCCGACTTTGCAAACAGCGTCAGCGTTACTCCGTAAATAAAAAACCGCGCGGGGGATAGTCCGAACACGAGGAGTGGTGGCAGGGAAAGAAGAAAGGCGCAAAGAGGGGCGCTTGCGTCCCTCGTTACGGTTGCATACAGCAATAAAAGGAAAAACGCCATACCCATGTACGCGTTCAAGCCCAAAAAACGGCATATGCCTACCCCTACGAGCGTGAGGAAGAGCAAAGAGAATACAATTTCGTCTTCCCGCAGTCTGCACCTAAGGAGTTTATGTATCAGCGCTTTGCATACGACGGAAAAAATTGCCGAGAGCAGGAAGAGAAAAGCCGCGAGCAAGACCTTTTGAAAAAGAGGGGTTTGAATAAAACCCGTAACGGGAAATCGATATACGCTAAAGGGGGCAAGCACTACGAATAAGCCTAATGCTAAGGAAAGCGCCGCAAGGGGCAGAAAGCCTGTTTTCAGGAAAGGGGTTTGCCTGTATCTTCGCTGTAGGTAAAAGCCTACGCATAGCAGGACGGCTTGCGCTAAGTATAAAAAGAGCAAAGAGATATCCCAAGCGAATATCCCCGAAAGAAGATACAAAAGGGCGGACAAGAGGGGGGATAGACCCGCGCTTGCCATACCGAAAAACAAAGCCAAGGAAAAGGGTTCGTAATTCTCCCCGATTTGTGAAAGGAAAATACCGCAAAGCCCGCAGGCTAAATATAAAAACAGCATTGAAAAGTCAATTTGTTTTCGTGTTCGCATAAAAAACCTCCGCGAAGTGTTTCCTCTATTATAGAAGAAAGCTCCTCGCGGAATTTGTCTTTATTTGGATAAAATTAGGGATTGACGGGGAAACCGAGACTTATCAAAATCGCGCGGTTGACCCGCACCATAGTGGCGGGCGGCAGCTCGCCTATGCGCTCCTTTAAACGGCGTTTGTCAAGGGTACGGATTTGTTCCAGCAGGATAACGCTGTCTTTTGCCAGCCCGTAAGCGGAGGGCAGCTCGATATGGGTAGGGAGCTTGGCTTTATTGATTTTGCTGGTAACGGCGGCGGCGATAATGGTAGGAGAATACTTATTCCCGACGTCGTTTTGCACCACCAACACGGGGCGCACGCCCCCCTGTTCGCTCCCCACGACGGGGGATAAGTCCGCATAATACAATTCACCGCGTTTTACGTTCAGCATACAGTACCTCTTTTGAAAAACCGAGCAATCTCCTTCACTATTAACATATGTAAAAGGACGGTTTTTCGTTCCGGTATAAGTATTGCCCAAAATATTTGCGGATATACGAAAAAATCCCCTCGCACGAGATTTTTCTCATACGAGGGGGGTAGGTGCGCGTTAAAGCTTAGATAATGCAGTTTTCATCTTTTGCGGGAAGGGAGTCAAGCTCTTCCTTTTTCGCCGCGTAGCCTGCTTTGCCAAGAAGGGCGAAGGTAGCCTTTTTGCCCTCTTCAACGCCGGGCTGGTTGAAGGTGTTGATATTGAACATTGCGCCTGCGTAAGCGGTTTGGAGTTCAAACAGGAACAAAAGCTGCCCCAAGGTGAACGCGTTGAGTTCGGGAATCCAAAGGGTGTAGTTCATTCTGCCTGCCTTGGTCAGCGCGTATGCGGTTGCCGCGTTTTCCGCCTGAATAAGCTCTTCCATGGTATGCCCGCCGAGGAAAGCTACGTCGGGAATGTTCTCGCAGCCGTGGGGAATGGGCATTTCGCAAGCGTACTTTTTCAAGGAAAGGAAGGTAACGACCTTGTCGAAAGGACCTTCGGTGTAGAGCTGTACCTGCGAGTGCTGGTCGGTTGCGCCCACTGCTTTCACAGGGGTCTGCCCGATATTACAAGGCTTGCCGTCAAGGGTAACGTTTTTGCCGAGGGATTCCGCCCACAGCTGGCAATACCAGTCGGAGAGGAATTTCAAATTGTCGGAGTAGGGCATCATAACGCCGATATTCTTGCCCTGCTCCATAGCCGCCACTTGAAGAACGGCGGACATAAGCGCGGGGTTACGGCGCATAGCGGGCTTGTTGCATATGGAATCCATATACGCCGCGCCTGCGAGCAAGCCGTTGATATCGATGCCAAGCACCGCCGCGGGCAAAAGCCCTACGGGGCAAAGCTGAGAGAATCTCCCGCCGACGCCGTCGGGAAGCACGTAGCTCTTAATCCCGCCGCATTCGTCGGAAATCTTTTTAAGGTTGCCCTTCTTTTCATCGGTGGTGAAGATGACGTTGTCCTTTACGTTCACGCCCGCCTTGGTCAAAAGGTCGAGAATGATAAGATACTGCGTCATGGTTTCGCTGGTTGCGCCCGATTTGGAAATGACGTTGAAGCAAGTTTTTTCAGGCTCGATAACGTCAAGCAAATCGCGCATACGCACGGGGTCAACATTGTCCTCTACGTAGAACTTGGGACCCTTTCTCTTGGACTTGGGCAAATCGTTATAGTGCAAGTGGCAAAGCGCGTTGAACGCCATGATGGGGCCGAGCGCGCTGCCGCCGATACCAAGCACGACGAAGTACTGGAATTTTTTTCTTACTTCTTTCGCCGTCTGCAAAATATCCGCAACGATTTCCTTTTGGTTGTAGGGAAGCTCCGTCCAACCCATATACAATTCGTCCTTGCCGCGGTTTTCCTTTACGTAGTTGAACGCCGCGTTTGCGCGCGAAGCGTAAGAGGAAAGCTGTTTATCGCTAAAGCCTTTTTTGCCTAAAAACTTTTCCGTCATATTATTGTAATCCAGCGTTACGCGCATAGAATTACGCCATTCTCTCGTTTTGTATCCCATATGATTTCTCCTTAAAAAATAAGTTACCTTTATATTGTACTCTTTCTTTTCAAAAAAGTCAAGGGAACGGCGAAAAAAAACGGTGCTACTTTATAAAAAAGTATCATTTCTCACGGGAAATTACCTTAAAGGCAAGATAAAACGCCAAGGTAAAGCTCAACGTAATAACCGAGCTTAAAGCAAGGGCGAAAAATTCGCCTGCGACGCCTTTCAAAAGCACGTTTGCGCCCTTGCCGATAAGGGATACGGGAAGCACGAGCAAAAGAGGAAGTAAAAAAGCCTTACCTCGTACCTGCCCCCTTTCTTTTTCAAAAAACGGGCATTTCGTAAACAGGAAAACGAGGTTGCATACGGCGGTTAAGAGGAAACTGAAAAACATACCGACGATATACGCCGAAACCCCGATGAAGGCAGGCAAAAAAAGCACGCATAAAAGCAACGCGCCCGCCCCGACGAAGTAAAAAATCAAGGTCTGTTTTTCAAAGCCCGTCGAGTTGAGTACGCTCGTTGAAATCATCGTAAGGGACATCGGCAAAAGCAGGGGACAGCTTTTTACGATAAGCTCGCCTGCCTGCGCGTTGGAAAACGCCCACCTGCCCAAATCTTCGCCGACGGCGTAAAAGAGGGGGATAAGCACACAAGCCACGAGGAAGGAAAAGCGCAAGCCCCTCAGGATATTTTTACGCAAGCGTTCGTAGTTTTTCTTGTAAAAATCCTCGCTCAGTTCGGGTACGAGGACGAGGGATAGCGACCCGATTATCGTTGACGGGATAAAGAGTACGGGCAAAACCATACCCGAAACGACGCCGAAAAGCGCGAGCGCCTCATTGCTTTCCAAACCCGCCCGTACGAGCATAACGGGCAAAAGCACGGCGACGGCGGAGTTCACGAGAGACCCGCTTGCGCGCACCAAGGTGATAGGCATA
>JAZKXK010000101.1:0-11663 GCA_045611525.1 Candidatus Scatosoma sp.
TCCGTTTTAGAAGGTATGGCGGAATACTATTCCGCCGAACTTTCCGAAAAGATACTTCGCGGAATGACGGAGAACGCGTTAAAGGGCAAAATGAACGGCGGACAAAGTCCGTTCGGGTATTTCGTCGATGAAGATAGAAAACTGCAAATTGACCCCAAAACAGCCCCTATTGTGCAAGATATTTTCACGATGTATGCGGACGGCAAACGAATGCAAGAAATTGTGGATTGGTTGAAAGCAAAAAATATCTATACGCAAAAAGGCAAGCCGATGCGCGTCAACGTTATACAGTATATGCTCTCCAACCGCAAGTACATAGGCGAGTACAAGTATCGCAACGTTGTAATTCCCGACGGAATTCCTGCTATCATTTCACAGGAATTATTTCAACGCGTACAGGACCGAATGGTGAAAAATAAAAAAGCACCCGCACACGGCATAAAGCGGAAGACGATTACTTGTTGACAACCAAACTCTTTTGTGGAAAATGCGGAGCGTATATGGTTGGTGAAAGCGGTAGGAGCTGTCAAAAGAACGTTTATCGATATTATAAATGTATCACAGCAAAGCGAAAGAAATCGTGCGATAAAAAGCCTGTTCGCAAGGAATGGATAGAGCAGGTATGCGTTGAAAAGGCGTTGAAGGTCTTAAATGACGATGCGTTATTGGACGTTTTGACGGATAGAATTTACGAATTGCAGGCGGAAGAAAATCCCCGTTTGCCTTACCTTAAAGAACAACTTTCCGACGTGGAAAAGAAAATCACGAATATTCTTTCCGCCATCGAACAAGGAGCGTTTTCGGAAGCAATCAACGAAAGATTATCTTCGCTTGAAAAATCTAAGAAAGACATTGAAACAGCAATTATACAAGAGCAAATCAAACGCCCGTTCTTAACGAAAGAACAAATCCGTTTCGGTATCGAAAAATTCAAAACGTTGGATATCGATACGCAGGATGGCAGGCAACGTTTGATTGACGGATTTATCAATGCGGTGTATCTGTACGACGATAAAATAACGATTATTTTCAACTATAAAGATAGTACCACGACGGTGTCGATTGACGAGTATAAAAGTTCGGATAATAAAACAAAAACTGCTCCAAAAAGACAAACGTCCCCTGTGGGGCGTTTTTGTTTTTGGAAGATAGAGCGTGAATTGACGAGAGTCGAGGGTGGAGAAAATCGCGGGAGCGATTTGTTTGCTAACGGAAATAGGAATAAGGAAGCCCTGAAAGCAAACCAAACGATTGATAATCGTTTGTCGGGGCGTGCCGCCAAAGGCACGACTCTCGTCACCTGCTCCAAAAAGGCAAACGTCCCTTGTGGGGCGTTTTTTATATTTTCAAGACGAAAATCCTTTAAATAAAAAAGATTGACATTTTTTGCGGATTGTGGTATGATAAAACAAAAAACAAGGATACGCAGTTATGGCAAAGAAAAGGAAGACAAATCAAAAAATCGGTAAGGTTAATCCCTTGTTGTATGCGTGCATTTATCCCATTTTTAAGCGTAAATACGTTAAAAAGTATAATATCACCTTCGATAAGGATATCGTAAAGGATATCAAAGGCCCTGCCATTGTGGTCGCTACCCATACTTGCGATATGGACCATATTCTTTCGGCACTTACGCTGTATCCCGTTCGTCCCACCTATATCGTCAGCGAGCATCTTATCCATAACCCGTCCACGGCGAAATTAGTAAAACTAATGCACGTTATTACGAAAAAAATGTTCACCCCTGACGTTTCCACGATAAAGAACATTTTACGCGCAAAAAAGGAAAACGCTGTGATTGTCATTTTCCCTGAGGGCAGACTTTCCTGTTATGGGCGCACCCTTCCCGTAACGGGCGGTACGGCAGAGCTGATTAAAAAGCTGGGCGTAGACCTTTACGCTTGGAAAGCGGAGGGCGGGTACTGCACTTTCCCGAAATGGCGGGAAAAGGGCGAGGATAGAATCGGTAAAATCCACGCTTCCGTTACGCGTTTGTTAACCGCTGAAGAGGTGGCGCAAAAGAGCGTTGCCGAAATCAAGGAAATCACCGAAAACGCAATCCGCCACGACGACGAAGTCGCTATGCAAGGGGTGGAATTTAAGAGCGAAAACATGGCAAACGGCGTGGATAAAATTCTTTTCAAATGCCCTAAGTGTTTACGGGAAGGAAAGATTTCTTCCCGAGGAAACCGCATTCGTTGCGAATGCGGGCTGGACGCGACCCTGGATTCCTTCTATCAATTGCACGGCGCGCCGTTTGACAGCGTTAACGAGTGGTTTGCATGGCAGCAGGACTCGATTGACACGGAAACGGAGTGCTTACAAACCAAGGCGCGTTTAGGCTGTTGCGGCGAGGACGGGTTCATGGATGAGCACGCAGGCGAGGGCGAAGTCTATATCGACAAGGACGTTTTCAAGATGTCGGGGACTTTGCACGGCGAGCCGATAGAATTTTCCGTAAAGTCGGAGAAAATCGGCGCGTTCCCGATTACCCCCGGCGAACATTTTGACATATACCACAACGGAAAGCTGATATACGTATATCCCACGCCCGACGGACGAACGAGTGTGAAATGGGTGAGTTATTTGGATAAGTTTATGGAAAATAAAATGAAATAAGGCATTAAAAAACGCACCCGAGAGGGTGCGTTTTTGATATCTTTTGTCAATTTATTCTTCGTCTTTTTGCGTGGATAAGCCTACCACCGCGTCAACGGGCAGGGCAAAGGCAATGCCTTGACCTGCGGAATCCAAACCTGCCTCCTTGTAAATGGCATGCAGGATATCGTCCTTGAGCTCCGAGGGGACGATAATCATAATGATTTCCTTTTCAGGCTGAATAGAAATCCCGAAAAAGGTTTCCGCGTCCTTATTTGCCGTGCCGCGGGCATTGATGACCGTGCCGCCGCGCGCGCCGAGTTTTTTCGCCGCGTCCATAACCGTTTCACTGTATCCGCTGTTTACGATACCAAAAATCGCTTCGTGCTTGTATTCCATAGTATTCTCCTTGTTACATTCGATTATCGCTTAAAAAGCGGTAAATACTAACCCCGATGACGCTGGTAAGGGGTATGGTAAAAGCAATCCCTTTGCCTTTTTTGAGTACCTGAAATTTCTCTTCCAAGCCCTGCAAAACGGCGGGGGCGAGGTCTTCGTTGACGACGCTAAAAAGTACGCTTTTGTCCGAATCCTCTAAGCCGAGCAAATACAAAGTATCCGATTTCGCCGTACCGCTTGCGGTTGCCGAGGTTTGGAAGTTGACCCCCATAGAGGTGAGGTAGTCCAAGTAAAACTCCGTTTTTCTTCTCGGCACGACGGTTACGAGCAGCTTTAATTTCTTAAAGCCTGTGGTATCCGCCGAGGGCTTGCTTGCGGGCTGTGCAGTTTTGTTTTTCCAAAATTTCTTAAATAAACGCATACCTGCCCCCTACATAAACCGAATAATTTGCTCGTCGTCCGCGCTTTGGATACGGCGCATGGCGATGCGCTCTTTGAAGTGCTTGGTGGCAACCGACTTAAAGCCGAGCGCCTGAATGGTGATAAGAGGGGTCATCGCAACCATAGCCACCAGCCCGAACGCGTCGGCGAGCACCTTTGCCTCGCCCTGCAAAACGGCGCAAACGCCGACGACAAAGGGCAGGATAAAGGTAGAGGTCAAAGGCCCGCTGGCAACCCCGCCCGAGTCGAACGCGATTGCGGTATACAGCTTGGGTACGAAAAAGGCAAGCCCAAGGGAGAGGAAGTACCCCGGTATCATATAATACAAAATACTGAAATCGAAAAGGATACGGAGTACGGAAAGCGCGATAGAAGTCCCCACGCCCACGGATAAAGCGATAAGCATAGATTTTTGGCTGACGGCGCCGCCCGTAACCGTTTCCACCTGCCGTTTCAAGACGTGGATAGCGGGTTCGGCAAGCACCACGGCAAAGCCGAGGATAAAGGCAATCGCAATCAAGAGTACCCCGTTGGTCTTTGCAAGCTGCGCGCCAAGCTTATACCCGATAGGCATAAACCCGACGTTGACCGCTACGAGGAAAATGACCAAGCCGAAGAAGGCATAGAAAATCCCCACGACGATTTGCAAAATACGCTTTTTGGGGAGCTTGATAAACAGCGCCTGTAAAATAAAGAAACACGCGATAATGGGCAGGAGCGCGAGGATAACCTCGTATATGGTATGCCCGATTGTAGAGGCGAGCGCGGACAAGTACCCGTCCATGGAATAGTCGGGCAGGGTGTAGGATAAGTCGTTTTTGGCAAACACGCCAAGGAGCATAACCGCGAGGATAGGCCCTATGGAGCAAAGGGCGATGAAGCCGAAGCTGGACTCTCTGTCCTTTTTATCGCCGAGGCTTGCGGAAACGCCTACGCCGAGCGCCATGATAAAGGGTACGGTGATAGGCCCCGTCGTAACCCCGCCCGAATCGAAGGCAAGGGGGAGAAACTCCCCGTTTCCGCCGATAAGCACGAGGGATACGAGCGCGAACAATAACATATAAAAGAAAGTCAACAGGGCGGACAATTGAATGCGGAATACGATTTTCAGTACGCCAAGCACCAAGAACAAGCCCACGCCCACGCCGATACAAACGGTAAGAAGGGTGCCGTTGATAACGCCCGCCACCTGCCCCGCAAGCACGGAGAGGTCGGGTTCTGCAATGGTAATGAATAAGCCCATCAAAAAGCAAACCAAAACGAGGGTTTTAAACCGTCCCGACTTAGGTAAGGCGGAGCCGATTTGTTCGCCCATCGGGGTCATGGCGATATCCGCGCCGAGGTTGAATAAGGAAATGCCCAAAACAAGCGCCAAAGCGCACGCAAAAAACACCCCCGTTTCCGTCCGGTTTAACTTGACGAGGGGGGTCAAATTCAAGATAAGCACGATAGCCGCAACGGGCAAGACCGATACGGCGGCTTCTTTGAATTTTGTAAACAGGGCTTTGAGCATAGAGCTTTCTTATCTTACGGAGAATTTATAAACGGTGATTTCGCGGTATTCCTCGCCCGCTTTCAAGAGGGTAGAGGGGTATTCGGGGCAGTTGGGGGAGTTGGGATACCCTTGCGTTTCGAGGCAAAGGGCGCAGTGGTTGAAGTACTCCTTTTTGCCTTTAAACCCGCCCGTACCGCAAGCGGTGTAGAGCTGTACGCCGGGCAGGGTGGTGTAGCAATCCATACGTCTGCCCGATTTTTCGTCGTACACGTAGGCAAAATGCTCCAACCCCTTACCGATACGGTCTAAGCAGTAGTTAAAATCGTATCCGTTGCATTGTTTGATGAGCTTTGCCGTCGAGAACATATCCTTGCCCAGCTTTTTCGCGGGCAGGAAGCTGTACGGCGTGCCGTCGATATCCATATACTCGCCGTGGGGGATAAGCTGTTCGTCCACGGGGGTCATTTTGCGGGAGTTAATCATAAGCTCCTGCTCTAAAACGGTGTCGCCGTCGCCGATATTGAAATAGGAATGGTTGGTAAGGTTGCATACCGTATCCTTATCGCTTTTTGCGAAATATTCGATTTTCAGCGCGTTGTCGTTGGAGAGAGAGAAGTAAACCTTAACCTCTAAATTGCCGGGGAACCCGCCCGCGCCGTCGGGGGAGAGGTGGGAAAGGACTAATCTATCCCCTTCGATTTCCGCGTCCCAAATCACGCGGTCAAAGTTGGAAGAATACCCGCCGTGTAAGGTGTTGGGGGCTTCGTTGGGTTCGATATGGTAGGTAACGCCGTTGATAACGAAGCTCGCTCCGCCGATACGGTTGCCGTATCTGCCGATGGTCGCCCCGAAGTAGGGGTTTTCGCCGTAGTAATCTTCGGGAGCTTTACAGCCTACGATACAATCCTTGAAATTTCCCTTTCTGTCGGGCGCGGATATACGCAAAATTCTCCCGCCGTAGGTGAGGATATCCACTTCCATGCCCTTATCGTTGCGTAAGGTGTACACGTCGTTGAGTTTGCCGTCTTTTTCAAACGAATACGTCTTTTCTATCATAAAATTCCCTCTCTTTGCTGTCGCTATTTCTTATTATATCATAAGCAAGAGAAAAAACCAAACGAATAACGGGTAAAAAAATGCGATAAAACAAAAAAAAGGTCGAAATTTGTCAATCAAATCGTTGACAAGCGCCAAGGATTGTGATAATATAATGCACAAGCAAAACCAAATGAAGATTGCAGAACGCAAGAACTGTGATTGGATGGCACTCCGGAGAAGGTCATTGAGTTGACTGCCGAAGGGGCAAAGCGGGAAACCCGCTAATCTCTCAGGCAAAAGGACGAAGTAGCTTTTTTAAGGCGGTAAGAGGCGCGTTTAACGCATACCTGCCCCCGTCGTTTTAAAAAATCTCGGCTTCAAAGGAGTAGCGTTTGGCTATTCCTTTTTCGTTACTATTTTTTAAGCCCGACAACGGGCGAGGAGGTTTTATTATGTGGGAGAACGTTATTCAAGGTATCACCAAGGTGAATTCGTTCATCAACAACATCGTTTGGGGTTGGCCGATGATCGTGCTCATTTTGGGGACGGGTATTTTGATTACCGTGCGTACCAAGTGTATGCAGGTAAGAAAATTCGGTACTTCGTGGGGGGAAACGATAGTCCCTACCGTGAAGAGTATCGGTAAGAAGAAAAAGGGGCTTTCTAAAAAGGAAAACTCCATTTCGCAGTTCGAGGCGTTTGCAACGGCGATTTCGGGTACGGTCGGTACGGGGAATATCGTCGGCGTTACCTCAGCGATTATGACGGGCGGTCCCGGCGCGGTGTTCTGGATGTGGATTTCCGCTTTCTTCGGTATGATTACCAACTACGCGGAAAACGTACTTGGGCTTTACTTCCGTAAGCGCGACGCGAAAACGGGCGACTTCTCCGGCGGGCCTGCGTACTATCTTTCCGAAGGCGTCGGCAAGATGTACGAAGGCAAAAAATTCGGCGAATTCTTCAAATGGCTTGGTAAAATCCTTGCCGTTATGGCAGCGGTGTTCTGTACCTTTGCGGCAATCGGTATGAGTGGCGTTCAAACCAACAAAATTTCTTCCACCTTCCAAGGCGCAATCAGCGGGGACAGCCAAACGATTGCCCTTATCGTAGGTATCGCGGTAGCCGTCGTGCTTGCGCTGATTATCCTTGGCGGTATCAAGAGCATCGGCAGAGTGGCATCTATTCTCGTTCCTTTTATGTCCCTGCTCTTCATTTTGATGGCAATCGTCGTTATTATGGTCAACGTAACCATGGTAGGCACGGCGTTCGGGCTTATCTTTAAGAATATCTTCTCCTTCAAGTCCGCGCTTGCGGGCGTAGGCGGTTTTATCTTCGCCGACGTTATTAAGAAAGGTCTTGCAAGAGGGGTCTTCTCCAACGAAGCAGGTCTTGGCTCGTCCGTTATCGCGCACAGCGCGTCCGACACCCGCGAGCCTGTTAAGCAGGGTCTTTGGGGTATTTTCGAGGTATTCTTCGATACCTTTATCATCTGTACGCTTACCGCGCTCGTCATACTCGTAAGCTTTGGCAACGACGTCGGTATGATGAACGTATTGTACGCAGAGGGCGCTGTGGATACCACCGTTTCTATGAAGGCGTTTGAAGGCGTGTTCGGTATCGTCGGTAAGGTAATCTATTCCACCATTTTGCCTTTGTTCGCCTTCACCACCATTTTGGCTTGGTCGTACTACGGCGAAAAGTCCATTGACTTCCTCTTCCGCAAGACGGGGGATAAGGGCAGAAAGATTTCCACCACCGTATTCAAGGTAGCCTACGTGCTTTTGGTTATCGTATCCGCGCTCATCGACGGCGAGCTGGCTTGGGCGATTTCCGATACCTGCAACGGGCTTATGGCGCTTCCCAATCTTATCGGCGTTGCGCTTCTCAGCGGACTCCTCGTTCGTATCACGAAGAACTACTTCGACCGCAAAAAGGGCTTGGACGTAAAGCCTATGCTTTCGGCGTACGACGATTTGAACGAAGCGTTCATCGCAGACCTTTCCGAGGAAGAATTTTCCTTTATGCCTGAGGCTGAAAAAGTGGAAGAATGACAAAGAGATAATCTATGAGATTATAAAAGACGGATTTTTTGCGGAAAATCCGTCTTTTTATTATAAAATCCGTTGACTTAATTTGCGCGGTATGATAATATATTATCATTAGCCAAATAAATGGCACAACTTTGTGTTATGCAAAAAACGAATTAAAACGAGGTGGACTATGCAAGTAAGAGTTACGAAAACGCAAACCCCCGCGGTTTGCCCTAAGGAAAAAGAGCTTGGCTTTGGGAAAGTATTCACCGACCATATGCTAATCGTGGACTGGAACGAGAAAATCGGCTGGCACGACGCGCGTATCGAGCCGTTCGGTAAGATTTGCCTGCACCCTGCGTCCACCGTGCTACACTACGGCGCGGAAATCTTCGAGGGCTTGAAGGTATACCGCCGTAAGGACGGCGGAATTCAAATGTTCCGCCCTATGGAAAACGTCAAGCGTATGAACCGTTCGGCGGAGCGTATGAGTCTTCCTCAAATGCCTGAAAAGGATATGCTCAGCCTTATCAAAAAGTTCGTAAAATTAGAAGAAAGATGGGTACCCAAATCCTTTGGGACTTCGCTATATCTCCGTCCGTTTATGTTCGGCAACGACGAGGCGCTCGGCGTACACGCGGTCAAGAACGCGACCTTTATGCTGATAGCCTCCCCCAGCGGCAGCTACTACGCCGAGGGTATCAACCCCGTGAGCATTATGATTGAAAGCGAGGACGTCCGCACGGTAAGAGGGGGTACGGGCTACGCAAAATGCGGCGGTAACTACGCGGCAAGCACCAGAGCAGGCGAAAGAGCCGCAAAGAAGGGCTATTCGCAGGTTTTGTGGCTGGACGGCGTGGAAAGAAAATATATCGAAGAAGTGGGCGCGATGAACGTTATGTTCAAAATCGACGGGGAAATCGTAACCCCTATGCTTACGGGTTCGATTTTGCCGGGCATTACGAGAATGAGCTGTATCGAGGCGCTCAAATCCTTGGGGTATAAGGTAACCGAGCGTTTGCTTTCGGTGGACGAGCTTATGGAGGCCTTGGAATGGGGCAAATTAGAAGAGGCTTGGGGCTGCGGTACGGCGGCAGTCGTATCTCCCATCGGGAAGTTTGCCTATGGCAATAAGGAATACACCGTCGGCGAGGGCAAAATCGGTAAGGTTACCAAAAAGCTCTACGACCTGCTCACGGGTATTCAGTGGGGTAAAAAGGAGGATACCTTTGGTTGGGTTTACCCGATTAAGTAAGAGTTTATGAAAAACAGTAAAAAATACGTAAAACAATATTTTGAACCGCAAGGGGTTACGATGGACTGGACGAAACGCTCCTCTATCGAAAAGCCCCCGATTTGGTGCAGCGTGGATTTACGCGACGGCAACCAAGCGCTTATCGTGCCGATGAGCTTAGAGGAGAAATTAGAATTTTTCAAGCTCCTTTGTAAGGTAGGCTTTAAGGAGATAGAAATCGGCTTTCCCGCGGCAAGCGAAACGGAATACGAATTTTGCCGTAAGCTTATCGAGGAAAATCTTATCCCCGACGACGTAACCATTCAGGTGCTTACGCAGTCCCGCGAACACATTATCGCGAAAACCTTCGAGGCGTTAAAGGGCGCGAAGAAAGCCGTCGTGCATTTGTATAACTCCACCTCGGTGGCGCAAAGACAGCAGGTATTCAAGCGCGAGAAAAAGGAAATCGTGGATATCGCGATTTTCGGGGCAAAGCTTTGTAAGCAGTACCGCGAAAAGGCGGAAGGGAAAATAACCTTTGAATATTCCCCCGAAAGCTTTACGGGAACGGAGCCTGAATTCGCGGCGGAAATTTGTAACGCGGTGCTGGATATTTGGCAGCCCACGGCGGACGATAAGGCGATTATCAACCTGCCCGTAACGGTGTCCCATTCTATGCCCCACGTGTACGCAAACCAAGTTGAGTATATGTGCAAGAACTTGCACTACAGAGAAAACGTTATCGTGTCCCTGCACCCTCATAACGACAGAGGCTGTGCCGTGGCGGACAGCGAAATGGGCTTGCTGGCAGGCGGGGACAGAATTGAAGGCACCCTCTTTGGCAACGGCGAGAGAACGGGCAACGTGGATATCATCACCCTTGCCTTGAATATGTATTCGCAGGGCGTTGACCCCGAACTGGACTTCTCCGACTTGCCCGCCATTACTTCGGTGTACGAGAGGGTAACGAGAATGAAGGTCAGCGAACGGCAGCCCTACAGCGGCGCGCTCGTGTTCGCGGCGTTCTCAGGCTCCCACCAAGACGCGATTGCCAAGGGTATGAAATACCGCGTGGAAAAGGACGCGAAGTCGTGGACGGTACCCTATCTTCCCATCGACCCTGCCGACGTCGGCAGAGTGTACGAGGCGGACGTTATCCGCATCAATTCTCAATCGGGAAAGGGGGGTATCGGGTATATCCTCGAAACGCAGTTCAAGCTGGTGCTTCCCGCGAAGATGCGCGAGGTGTTCGGCTATCACGTCAAGAGCATTTCCGACCACGCGCATAAGGAGCTTTCCCCCGACGAGGTACACGATATTTTCCTTCGCGATTTCGTCAACCTTACGCAAAAGCTTCGCGTAGTAAGCGCAAGCTACGAGGAAAAGGACGCGGACAAGGTGCTTGGCAGGGTAGAGATAGAATACCTTGGTAAGGCGCAAACGGTGGAAGTGGAAGGCAACGGCAGGCTGGACTGTGTGTCCAACGCCATCAAAGAGGTCGTCGGCAAGGACTACGTTTTGGAAAGCTACGTCGAACACGCCTTGGAAGAAAAATCCACGTCAAAGGCGGCGTCTTACGTATGTATCGTAGCGGAAAACAAGTCTTACTGGGGCGTAGGTATCCACAGCGATATTATGACGTCGTCGGTGAGCGCGCTGGTATCGGCGGTAAATAGAATGCTTTAAGAGAAGTGAATTGAAAAGCGTTGCTTTTCGTGAGTTGGCTTACGCCGTGAATTGAACGCTCCGCGTTCGTGAATTGGCAGCTTCGTTGCCGTTATTGTAATATTTCCACAACGTCTTGCTTTGCAAGACAATTCACGTCCCGCAAGGGACAATTCACCTAAGTTTCACGTGAACCAAGTTCACAATTCGTAATATTATAAAAAGGAGAGAATAAACATATATGAAATTAACGGGCGCACAAATTTTAATCCGTACCTTAATCGAACAGGGCGTAACCGACGTATTCGGCTATCCCGGCGGTCAGGTAATCAATATCTACGACGCTTTGTACGAATACAAAGACCAAATCAACCACGTGCTTACCGCGCACGAGCAGGGCGCGTCCCACGCCGCGGACGGCTATTCCCGCGCGACGGGGAAAGTGGGCGTATGTATCGCGACCAGCGGGCCGGGGGCAACCAACCTCGTTACGGGTATCGCTACGGCGATGCTCGACTCCGTGCCTATGGTGGCAATCACGGGTAACGTACCCAACTCTCTCATCGGTAAGGACAGCTTCCAAGAAATCGACATTACGGGCGTAACCCTGCCGATTACCAAGCATAACTACTTCGTGAGCAATATCGCGGATTTGGCGAATACCGTGCGCGAGGCGTTCGCGCTTGCAAAATCGGGCAGACCGGGGCCTGTCCTTATCGATATTCCCAAGGACGTACAGGTGGGTACTTACGAATACGAGGTA
>JAZKXK010000102.1:0-23018 GCA_045611525.1 Candidatus Scatosoma sp.
TTTCTATTACTTGATCCTTCATTTTCGCACCTTCTTTCCGCTAGCCGTTCGAGTAATCATATCAACCTTTTTAATTTTACTTGGAATGACACTAGGATTTAAGACCGCGCTTATATGCTTTCTAATCTCTTTTGCATCGACCTGCCCCGTATATTCCATGCAGATCCTTGTCCCCATATCAAAGATCTCTCCATAAACAAGACAATCTACGACCCCAGGGATATTTTGAACAAGCGCCTCTATTTCCTCCGGATAAATATTTATCCCGGCACGAATTAACATTCCGTCTTTTCTGCCGTCAATATAAAGATATCCCTCCTCGTCACAATGAGCCCTATCTCCTGTATATAGCCAGCCTCTCTTTTTCTTCTTTTGTGTTTGTTCTTTATCTGCATAGTAGCCTTTCATTACGCTGTCAGATTTTACCACAAGCTCCCCATCTATAATTTTGATGGACACATCTTTTATTGCTCTCCCAACGCTTCCTGGCTTCAGCCTAAATTCAGACGGAAGCAATGCGCTAACGCGCGGACTATGCTCCGTCAAGCCATATACGTTATAAAAAGCCGTATTGGGGAATGTCTCCGAAATTTTCAATGCAAGTTTCTCACTTAATACTTCCCCACTCAATACACCTATCTTAATAGGAAAAATTTTAGTTCTATCCACCATGCTCAAAGCGTGATATAAAGTTGGAGTCGCACAAAAAATATCTATTTGATGTCGCACAAGATACGACAATAATCTTTGTGCCACAAATGCTTCCTCAAAAAAGTAAATGGTTAAGCCACTGCATAATGCATATAATAACTCGCCCGTTAACACTGCAATATGTACTAATGGACGCCCTATACATATACTTTTCATACCATTCAAAGCAAAATAAGATGTTATAGCATCCAGATTTGAAATGATATTTTCATGTGTCAACATCACACCTTTAGGCGAACCGGTTGTTCCACTTGTAAACATAAGAAACGCAACATCTTTAAGTTCCTCAATATTTGCTTTCTCAACGGTCGCTTTAATATGTTCGTAATTGTATGCACCATATTCTTTTGTTACGGGGACAACAATGCTACCGCCTGCAATAGCTTTTAGAACTTCCAAAGCCTGCATTTCTCTAGTATCCCCTTCACATAATACGAGCTTGTTTTGAATAGGAGCATTCTCTGCAAGGGAAATTAGATCCGTATATGTAAGCCCTGCGCTAGCAAAGGCAACCCGAGGACCGTATTTTTTCATCCTTTCTTTTAGATACGACCAAAGCTTCATAAATACTTCTCCGTTAAAGCAACGAGATCGGATAACATGGTTATATTTTCCGGGCGTAAATCGTCGTCGGAAAAAGAAACAGAAAAAGCTTCTTCAATAGATACTATAAGGGTTGCGAGAGCTAAACTGTCCACTCCACTTTCTTTTAACGATTCCCCTTCTTGACAGGAGACCCCCAATAACTCTTCTGCAATATTTTCAATTTGCTCTTTTATCTCTTGCTTTTTCATTCTTTCAACGCCTCCGAAATGTTCTTTTCCAATTCAACAATCTCAACAATTTTTTCGTACAACTCACTGTACGCTTTCGCTCTATCGAACCCCTCTTTTCGCAACTCTTTCAATGCACGAAGATGTATGTCGAAGTATATTTTATCCATACAAAGATTTTCTTCGTGCAGCAAAGCACATACCCTTGTGTTGCTTTCGTAATATTTCTCCAAACGTTTTCTGGATACGCGTAAAATCCCAACCGCCGATTCTAAGTCCCCCAAACTATTAGGCAACGCCTTTACATCAAAACTCTGCACGCAATATTCAAGCTTTACACAATCCGGGATGTCTATCGAAGAATCGTTTAATTTATAGCAACAAATCGCACCGTCATATATTTCCGCGAAGCGCTCCTCTGTAAATTCACCTTCAGAAAGAGGATATTGATTAATCCACTTTAAGTTTTGATCCACGCAAATATAATGATCCTCCCGCCACGATGAACGCTTATAATTTGTAAAGAACGCGGTATTTACCCGGATTAAATACAAATCCGCTTCCGCTTGCCTTCTTAATATACTTATAGCCTCTTTCGCCGAACAGGTATGATATTCGTGCTTTACGACACCATATTCTTCAGCAACATCCTGCAAGCGTGGAATATAACAATAATTTTGATACATTGCCCCATGCGAGAAATCATCAAATACTTGTTTTAGCGTAATAAATGATTCGCCATATAAACGTCTAACGTCATAATAGCGTTGAAGCCATGCTAAAAAATAACTTTCGACACAGGATAATGCCAATACTTCGGATATCTCTTTTTTAGTAATCATACTGCACCTCTTCCAGGGCTTCTTTCATTTGAAATGCTCGGATGCGCTCCTGCGCTGTTGCTTTCCAATGATAAGCTTTTTTATTTTCATAATCGATCACAATCGGAGGTTGCGTTCCGAAAGTGCTTGCATAGTTTAAGATTTCCTCGTCCTCAAAAATCTCTCCGACTTGATTCAACACTACCCCAACTTCTTTTTGCAACACATGCTTATTTATCAACTCGTTAAGTCGCTGCACGTTTAATACGTCCGCCTTGAAAATATAATAAATATCCGCCAGCTTATATAAGTCCAGATCTTTACTGCGTGAAACCATAAAAAACAAGCAGCTCTCTTTGTACTGATGCATAATCAAATGCAGGAAAAAGAGTTCCTCGCTGGGTACACGCATCGACACTTTCCCCTCACACACGGCACTACACGATACCATTTCGTTCAGTAGTGCAACCTTTTCCAACGGAGTGTTTCCCAATGAGAAATTAACGTCGATTTCAACAAAAGGAATTTCAGCGTTATCCGTTTTTTTAACAAACGGCGCAATTTCTCCACGATTCATACGTCTTTTAACAATTTCAAGTCTAGAAAACTCCTCAATACTGTTGTCCTTCGATATATATCGCCCTTGCACGAAACCCAATTCGCATAACGCTTTATTAACAGCAGCAATTTCCTCCGAGCTTACTAAAAGATCAATATCGTTGGAGCTTCTTTCGCCATCTTCATAAATCGTAAAGTCGTCCATAGCAAGATTAGAAAGAACGCTCCCCTTCAAGAGCATATAAGACGCATCAACCGAGGAAAGTTTTTCTGTGATAATCCTTATTTGTTCTCGCATGAACACAACTTTTCTTTTTTGCGCCTCAAACATACTTTGCAATATGCTTTCAATTTTTTTCGGCAAAAGTACTCCCTGTTTTTGTGCTCGGTTATAAAATAAACCGGCAACCCTATGGCAAGTTAAAAACCCCAAAACGGTATACCAATCAGGATGTCCAGTAGGCTCATCCCCTTTCAAAACGGAGATAACGTATCTTAAATCCTCTACCTTCATACCACAATCCCTTCCCGTCCTAGTTTCTCCTTTACAACTTCAAATGCATACTGAGGATTACGGCTTGTATCAAGAATCGTAAAATTCTCTCTCCTCGCCATATCGTAAAATTCCCTCGATACATTTCTTAACAACTGTTCATCTAAATGCCTGTCGCATTCTTCCGGTCTGGTTTTAATTCGCCCAATTGCCGTATCGGCTGGCACATAAGCCAAAAAGCTTACATCCGGTCTTAATAAATGTTTTGCGACAGAATAAAACCATTTTTCTTTTCTATATCCTCGCCCCAGCATATTAGCCAGCGACGTGAAAATATATCTATCGCAAATTACGATTTTCCCCTGCTTCAAAGCGGGAATAATCGTCTCAAACGCATGCTGCACTCTATCGGACATCGTCAATAATTGAACCGCCCTATAATCAATATCTTCGTGATTTTTGCAATACATCATTTTTTGAAACAGCTTCGTTTTTCGAGACATATCTGTTGGCTGCTTTATGGATAGAACATTATTTTTTCCATAACGTTCTTCCAAAAGCTGTTGCGTAAGCGCAATCATCGTTGTCTTACCTGCCCCGTCCGTTCCCTCAAAAACAATTAGTTTCCCGGGATATGTATTACTTTTCAAGTTCAACTTTCGCATTTACGTTTCCTCTCAAAACAATCTTCTCTAGTTGCTGCGTCTCTTGCGCCGCTTCCTCAATTGCCACCTCTTCCTTTTCACCAATCTCATTTTTGGCCCTTTCAGGCAAAAATCTTTCAACCAGCTGTCTAATACTGTCTAAAATTTTTTCCCCTGCTTTGATTTCACCTTCTCTTAACAGCTTTTTCTTGGACGGGAACACTTTTTCAAATATAGCGTAAAATGTTAAGCTCAGGCTACTCGAAGTCAACCACAGAGTTGCAAAGGATTTATCAAATATAAAACCTCCTTGGCAATAGTATGCATAACAGAACGTCATTAAAAATCCAAGCCCAATGGGTAAAAAAACGATAAACCTCGTTGCCTTGGTGTAATCTTTTAATTTCATTGCCAATGCTTTTATAGGCATTTTTAGGATACCCGTAAGGATACAAACAATCATTGCTAGTATAACCGCCTCTAATCCGTAAAACGTAACCATTTCCAAAATCTGTTGCATGATTCTCACTCCTTAAATTTAATATATTTAATATATTGATTGAATATTTCTTTCATCTAATTTAGCCATCAAATAGGCATTGCTTGCATCCGCATAGTTCACCGTTTCACGATAAGACGTTATTTGATTGTTTTGTACTATCCCTACCGTTTTATTAGCAAAAATTGCACAGTCTGCCACGTTGCGAATGATATTTTCGCTTATAATATTTTCTGTGCAATTCTCCCCAATCGCATATATGCCGCAGCCACTTCTACATTCAGATTGCACCATTAAAATCTCCATTATATTTTGTCCAATCATGCAATTATGCGCTGCGTGTTCAAGCAATCTAGCGTTTCGGCTGGTAGAGGTCAAAATGTTACCCTTTATGCTTGTATTGCTTCCATAATTTCGAATGCTACGTCCGCAAATCGTATGCGTTGCCAGAATCTTATTAGACGAAATGATGGCATATTCCCCTCGATTCTCCAAGCCTATGCACATACCAGCCCACTCGCCCACAATATTGTTTGAGGTAATAATTGAATACAAACCTTCATTGATGAATCCAATAGCATGGGCCTGTTCTTTTTCTCGCCCAACGTTGTGCGTTGCATTCGCCTTAATATTGTTTCCTACAAATCTGCCAAAGCGTCCGTTTGTATAAACACCTATCGCTTTTTGCCGTGCGCCTTCTCCTTTATTTCTAGAATAGATAAAAGTGTTTTGCATGGAAATACTGTTTGCAAGATAATTGTATACACCGTAAACCGTACATTCCTTGCTATAGTCCTCCGCACGGCACTCTAACTTAAATAAGCTGTCCGATACCACCAAATTATCCGCACGTGTTTCCAAATGTGTATCTAAATTGCCATTATTGTACAGCCCCACCATGCTCAACTGCTTGTCCGAATATACTTCAATTTGACAATTCTGCAATTTTAATCCATAAGCAGTATTGTAAATAACAGAAAAGGTACGGTTACTGTGTACTGGATTTTGGATTCGCACTCTGATTCGCATATTCTTAAATTGAACATTGCGTGCCATGGGATGCACAAAAAACAGACTCCAATCGCTAGTCGTACAATCGCTCACGTTAACTTCAATCTCCGAATCACTTCCATCGATGGTAATATCTGAACGCATAATTCGAATAATCCCTTTTACGCATAGACGACCAACTGAAAACGTACCACTCTGATCAATATTCAACACGATTTTACCGGTCAACTTAATTTCATTGCTAGCCTCTAAATCATTAATCTTTTGTTCAATAATTTTTTGCATTTTTACTCCTATCCTAAAATTTTATTTTCAATGATTTCACTTTTGCTTACAAACCCAGCTGCTATGTATAATTCGTATACCTTTTCTTCAAAACTCCTTTTCCATCTATAAAACGTACTTTCAGAAATAGGATATTCCGAGAGAATTACCTTATCCTTCTTACCTTTAACATAACAATCTAGTATGATTTTTGAAAAATAGGCATCTTCTTCACTCTCCACCACTTCCGTTATAAACTCCTCAAGAAGCCAGGCCCATTCAGGAATATTTATCACATATCTTCGCCCATAGTGTCTTCGCACGGTTTCTCGCCGCCTCTCACGAAGCTCGGGTGAAATCTGATTATATAATTGTAAAATCCTTTTCAATTCCGTTTTTGTCATTAGATTTCCCGAAGAGCTGCTTTCCCACTATGCCTGTTTATAATTCTTAAATTCAATATACCACACCTATTTGTAGTTTTACTGTCAAGTTTTTTTACATTGGCATATGTACACTCGAGCAAGTAATTTTTCTTTTGCATATAACTCAAAGATTTTTATAACTATTCTTAATATATACCGCTGAAAAACTTACTTTGCCCACATCCGCTTCTCGATATTTTCTTCTTCTGTTAACCATTCTTCTCTTGGGTAAGTTCTTCTCTCACCTTCATGACAGGTGCCATCCACCAGTAACCAAACCCACTACTCCCTTGTGAGTAAAATAAAAGAAATTAGACTGTAAAGGCATAGGTTTTCACCCATCCCTTTACAGTCTTTTAATTTGTCAGCTTACTGCTTAAATCCTACCGCTTCGTTTAAGAATAAAAATTATCGAAACCCCAATAAACGTCAAGCAAATGATTGCAATTACAATAGGTATCAATTCGTTTTCTTCTCGCACAATTTCAAAGGTATACACGCTCACATTACCACACTCGTCCGCAACGGTAATCTCATACCTGCCTGCCTCATTTAGCGTTTCGCCAAGTGCGTATTCAATCACTTCCCCGCCCTTACTTACCGCTATATTCACCGTTTCGGAAGGATTGAAAAGGATGACCTCTCCCGTCGTCTTTCCGCCGTTTTTCACGCCATTAATCCTTAACGTAGGAGCAATGGTATCAATAGCGAATTTATACACCTGCTTGTATCCGTCGTGGTTGGAAAAAGTCAACACATACACTCCATTTTCCGTTAACTCTTGCCCAGAGGTATACGCCATATCTATCCCGTCTTTCGTAAGATTTACAATTGCTGCATCTTCCCAAGTAAACGCCACCGCTTTATTCGTATATCCACCATTGACTACCCCCGTAAGCACGCCTTCGGGAATAGGCTGGGTATATACAATCGTTTGCGTGATTGCATCAATTCCCGTGCGGAACTCGTCAATTACCATTACCCTATACGTACCGCTTGTACGGAAATGATATTCCAGCGTATCCATCGTAATCAAGGTACCGTAATCATCCTGCGTTAAGGTGCTCCAAGTCTGACCGCCGTCCTTGCTTTTTGTGATTTCAATGTAAGTGATATTCGCTTGTTTATCCTCGCTTTGGGTAATCCCTATATCGAGGACTTTCTCCCCTGCGTTTTCCGAAAATACAATACGCGGCGCATACATGGATACCACGAAAGTAAATTCTTCCGTAAAACCGTAGTGGTTTACTGCCTTGGCCGTATACACACCGCTTTTCTCAATAACGCAAGCGTTGGTAATATCAAAATACCCTAACACCTCGCCGTTTTCGTCATACACCATAAACATAGAAAATTCATCCCCTTCAAAAGGAATAGATAGCACGACTTTCCCGTCGAAATAATAAGTTCTATCAAATTCCGCATTTGTAGGCGCATTTTCCCCAAGCGCATATTGAAGAGTCGGCGCAGAATCCAAAATATAAATCTCATATTCCACGCTATTGCCATACCCATCTTCAATCAAAAGCGTATGTGCACCAGGCGTAGTAATTGTCAACCCTTGCAAAGCTTCTCCGTCAAGCGTATAAATTAACCCATCACGGAGCGAGATCTGCGTTGCCGTGATTTTGTTCATACCTCTATAAGCATCTAAATTTCCGTCCAAACATTCTTCGGGAATACCTTCCCAATAGTAATACGCTTGTACGTTTTTCGCCGCATAAAGTCTTGCCACCTCGTCCAAGCGCTCCGCCGTAAAATATGCCATACGTGTGTCAGGTTTATCCTCACTTTTATAAATGTAATAGACACCGTTCTTTGCATTCACACTGTCCTTGGTGTCCATAGGAATGCCCTGATCCCAAGTCTCCGTATTCCAAGTCTTGCTCTCGAATAAAGCACTTTCCTCTCTTTTGGCATACTCCAAAGCATTCTCATAATCCTGGAAAGCGTACACTTCACCGCTTAAATAATCTTGAACCCGCCAATACACTTTCTGCAAGGTAATCGTAGGAATGTCAATCATAGCACCTTGAAAACATGTAGCCGACTCGTTCCCTGCCGCATCATATATAACCACTTGATACACCTGATTTTCCAAGGTATAAATCGTAGAACCAAACTCGCAGTTATGCCCATTGACGGTAATTTTCGTAATAGGCGCATTCGTGTTTACATCTATCGCCTCCCATGACAATTTGACGTCATCCCAAGGCATACCGTCGTTTGTTTTCACCGCCTCTACCATCTTAGGACTTCTATCCACGATAATAACGTGCACTCCGCTGCTCGCCCCGGCTAGGGTTTCCGCATAAAATTCATAACGCCCTTCATGATAAAATTCCGTACCGGATACGTACGCCGAGAACTCCTCTTCTCCCGGTTTTTTCACATAACAAATTGCATCGCTTGTAAAGCTGACATATTGTCCGTTTGTATACGTCCCACTCGCCACAGGCGTACCATCCACAAACAACTGCGCCGTCGGCACGCTCCTATCATAGAAAATTCTAAATTCTTCGGATACGTTGCCTGCCGTGTCTGTGCTACGGAATGCATACCACCCATCTTCGCCTAATACAGCCGAGCTCTGCGCATACGACGCCCAAGTGCTTGCATTCGGGGTCTTATATTCCAGACGCACGGAAGAGGTTTCGTCTTTTGCAGAATAGACAAACTCTTCGTCTGTCGCTCCGCCGTTTATAAGCATTGCTCCGCTTTTGCTCGTCAATTTCCCAATGGGCGCTATCGTATCAACGTAGCGATAGACCGCCTGCGATTCATTCCCGAGCGTGTCCACCGCATAAAAGCACCACTGCCCGTTGTTCTCTTCCGTTGCTTTTACTGAAAACGAACTGCCATAACTGGTTGAATACGCTTGCTGGGTACCATGTCTGTATCGAATATGGCTAAAATTCGTATCATGCGCCGAATAATACATGTCTACGTTGCTGTAATATCCGCCACCCGTTGCCGCACTAACGTTGTAAGTCGGAGCCGTAGCATCTACGCCAAAACGATATTCGTACGTGAAATTTTCTTTTTTAGCCAAAACCCCTTTCTTGTAGTAGCATTCATATCTAAGCATATAGTTCCCACTAGGAAGCATTCCCAAATTTACATTTATTTCTCCCTGGTTGGGTAAAGCCAAAGATCTATACAACGTACTGTCTTTATAAAGCTGTAAAGTTAAATGCTCAGTCACTTCTATCGGTTCAATAACCACACAATAAGCGGACCAATTCAACTGGTGGTCATTATGAATAATCCGAGAACCGCTGCTGTCCGGGGTTTTCATATATACTTTAAAGTTATCAGGGCAGCCGTCAATCCTCCCCTCGTCCGTCGTTGTCACGCCGTAGGTTAAACAATACGGCGACACGCTAACGGGTGCCGCTGACGCTAACTTTGTTTCCGTATTCATCGCATACCTGCCCATCCCTAACGTCAAAATAGAGAAGGCAAAAGTTGCTATCACTATCATAAATTTGCTTTTTCTTTTCATGTTTTTCTCCTTTAATTTTCAATTAAAACACCGCCTACCTTTTATAGACAAGCGGTGTTTATTCTCTTTTAATCTTATAACACAGACTGCTCTTCCCGCCGTTCGATCGGTAGCGCTGCCACGTTGCTATTAAGTTTGCTTCCTTCAAATCGCGCACTGCACGCCTAATGGTGGACTGCGACAGTTTAAGCTCCTTGGCCATGGTCTTAAGCGATGGCCAACACTCGCCCTCTTTGTTTGCGCGGTCTTCCAAGTATAAATATACCGCCAAAGCGCGGTGGGACAAATCGTGGTTTTGATATAAAAAATCATGCCTTCCCACCAACGTCCGCCTTTGCTTCGGTGAACGAAGCTTGTTGTTTTGAATCTCGTCCAGGCACACGCACTCTACGCCCCTTTTGCGGTTCGTGCAGTTGACTTTCTGCCTGCGCCATGCCCCCACCAACGCTTTGCTTGCCTAGTACAGCTTCTTCAACAATCTCCGCAGGATATTTCTTTTCAATCGCAAAAGTCAAATCTTGTACGTTTGCATATGCGACCTTCCTATTTGCATTCTCTTCAACACTGTACGGATTGTTTGCATCAAAAACAATCCCCCAGTCATAAAAGAGTTTAAGCTTGACCTTCATCGGGTGCGCCCCTGTCTTCATCACCACGAAATGCCCCTTGGGCATTGCTTTTAATTCGTCCGCTGTCATCAGGGGCCTTTCTATCATTTGCAAACTCTGCGAAGGATCATTCTTCCCTCGGCTTATACTGCCCGACATGACAGTCTTATTACCAAGCGCTTTGGATAACACCTCAGCGGACGAACTATTCGGAGCAAACCCACCAAAGATTGTGAGCTGAGTGTTATCCACGATAATCTCCGCGCCTTCCTTGCCATAATTCTTTTCAAGCTGTGAGAAGGACTGGATAATCGGTACGATTTGCAACCTTCTTGAACGCGAAGCAGAAAAAATCATTTCCGCGTCTTGGATTTTGGGCAGCGTACCGTACTCGTCGCAGAAGAAAACACACCTATTTTCAAGCCTACCGCCCATCTCATCCGCTACCGCTAATATCTCACGATAAAGTTGTTGTATAACGAGCGATATCATAAAGAACGTATTAGGATTTTCTTCCGGCATAATGATAAAAATCGCAGACTTCTCCAAGCAGAACTTTTCCGCATCGATTTTGGTATCAAAGCACAAGAGCTGTTCCAGCTCCGAATCCAAAAACGCGTTTAATCTCGATAACGCCGTAGACATAACGCTTGCCATACTTTGCTCCGAAGTATTCAATGCCGAGCCTGCAAACCATTTTGCCTTATGGTCGTTAGGCAGCTTATCCATTAGTTTTTGGAACTGGTTCTTTCCTTTGGTTTCAGACGGAGCAAGCAGCTCTTGTATGAGCTTAAACACGGATACAATATGCTGCTGCGACGGCTCGCAAAACTCCGCAACAAGCAATATCGTTGCCGTGAGAATACCTTCCGCTGCGTCATAAAAATAAGCGTTTTGTCCAAACGCCGCCGCATCCATCCCAGATAAGATAATCGTTTTTGCAATAATCTTTGCATACTTCTCCGCTTTGGCTTTATACATAAGCTTATCCGGGTGCAGTTCGTACAGCTTCATGTATTTGTTTACCAAATGCAAAAGGTTATTCCCATTAGAGCGCGTTGGATTGCGTAAATCAATCACGGACACCTGATACCCGTACTCTTGCGCGATTCTACCGTAGTTTCGCATAACGTCGCCTTTGGTATCCGTCGTCAAAAATGAAATACCGCTTGCACAAGCATACTCAATACAAGGATATAGCCAGTACGCCGTTTTACCCACGCCCGCCGCACCTATCATTAGCGCATGCACGTCACCCGTATCCACAATGGCAACCGTTTTATTTTTACCGCCCTTACAGCCTACTACAATCCCCTGCGGAAGCGGTTCTTCTATAACGTATTTCTTGTTCAACACGGACATGGTGGGCCGTTCTCCGCTTTTGGCCTGTTCTCGCCATTTCTTGGGCGTGAAGAGTACGTGCCTGTACGTTTTCTTTATCTCTGCTTTTGTCGCCCAGCGCGCCGTGCCGTGCTGTCCATCCCCAACCATCTTGCTTTTGATATGATTTAAGCTGTAAATATGCGCAAGTAATGGTATAAGCAGCAGCACCGCGAGCATAATGACGCCAACGATAATTAAAGTTGTAATGCCGGACATTCTTTCACCTCCTCGATTTTTCCTTGAAGCTCTTCAATGGGCTTCTGCGCAGTTAAATCCTCGTTCCAGTCCTTATTAGCTGGAAGAAGAATTTTGCTGGGAATTCCTTTCTCAAATAGCTTATCCGCAATTTTTGTATCATACTTTCTTCCAACCTCATCGTTATCTAAACAAAGGTATACCTTCTTGATATTTGGATTGTCTAATAGCATTTGCTCAAGCACTCTATCCCCAACGCCACAGCAAGCAGCGTAGCTATCCTGTTCCCACTCCGTCTTATTTAAGGAAATATACGACAACATATCAATAGGCGCTTCAAACAAATACAGTTTATCACTCTCACCGTACCAGTGAAAGCTATACGCAGGGTCGCTACTGGGTACGTTGCCGCGATAGGTAGAAGTGTTTCCAGTACCACGTACGCTTATGTGGCGGATTTTATCTTCCTTATCCTTCCCAACGAATACCACGTTATGGTAGTCTGCTGACTCGTATAACAAGCCTTTTTTTACAAACGCCCCTACCACGTCTTTGTCCAAGCCCCGTTTGTTAAGCAAATACGCATATACCTTACGTATACTATCGTTCCGTTCAGGGGCCGTTAATATGCCTTCTTTTTTGGGTTTTTGTTCGGGCTTAATTCGCTTGATTTCGCCAACCGTTCCGCCTAATAAAAACTCCATTGTTTTCTTGAAGTTCTTATTGCAAAAGGTCTGCACAAAGTTAATCGCATTACCGCCCTTACCTTCGTAATGGTTGTACCACTGACAGCCGCGAATGGTTATTCTGTCTGCACCATGCCGCCATTCGTATTCCGACCCGGCTGCTTTAAGCTCTTCTCCCTGCCGTCTTAACAAATCCACAATATCTGTTTCCGCGGCTTTCCTTATTTCTTCTTCATTAAATTTTTTATAAGCCATAACTTCTCCTTCAAAAGAAAAACGCCGCACCCTTGTGCGACGTTTGTCTTAATCTAATATTTATATTATTCGTCTTTGTCTTCCGCTGTTATTTCTAACGCCGGTTTATCCTTTGCATTAAGAGGTGAAATGACAGGCTGTCCTAATCGCTCTTCAATATCCGTCCGCGCGCTTTTTGCAACTGAACCGCCCTCTCTTGCAATCAATTTACTTTCTAAGAAAGTTTCGGGCTGTCTGCTCTTTGATATAGCCGTTGTTGTAACTTCTGCGAGCATATTTAAAACAAGCTCTAAATTCGTCATATTATCTCGCAAATTTTCTTTCTTTAAGCCTAGCCTTATACTGTTTGACCGTCAACCCACTCCACGCCTTCGTCATTTCATTCGTTAAGATTGCATAATCCTTGTCCTGGTCAATACCGCGCGCTTTCCATTCATCGGTAAGTTCTTTGCGCATTTCTATCGTCTGTAAGCGTTGATTAATCCAACCTTCCGTATACCCTTTTGCACGGTAAAATTCCGCACCGCGCAAGATCGCTTTTTCAGGATCGGCAATTTCTTCTAAACGTTCGCTCCCCACTTGCGCAAGCCACATCTTGAAAGGTTCTGCCTTGGGTGAGGGAATAGATTGAACTAATCGCAAGATGCCTTGCGTTGTCATAGCATCCGTTTTATAATATTTACCATCGGATGCTTGCATTTTCAGTCCGTGACAAAATGTCACGACCTCGCTTCCTTCTTTTTTAAACGTTGTTTTAATTTTCTCCAGTATGCACCAATATCATTGCTTGTTGACTCTGCAAGCACATTGCACACATCCACCACAGAAAAATACCACTCTTCTTGCTCCGCATCCCAAAGCGTTCTAATTTGTTTGCTTTCGAAAAGCTTTAATTTGTTTTCCATCCTACACCTCATCTGTATGTTTCTATTATATCACTTTTGGCCTTATTTTTCAAGGCTTTTCCTGCATTTTTCAACTATTCTTGTCTTAACCCTTGCGCTTTCTTCTTGTCGTCAATTTGCCTGCGCAGTTTCTTATCCACGGTATTTGTCCTACGGCTATAATATCCCTCCGCGCTTAATGTTTTGGAAGAATACCTTAATCACGCAGTACGCAAACATGATTAGCTAAACCAAATGGAACAGACTCCTCGCTACGTTCCCCGTAATCGTAAAGGTTTGCAAGAAAACCTGCTTGCACAGCGTTGCCATATCTGATATCTGCACACCGGCAAACAGGGTACCCAGGTCTGCGGCGAACGTATGCTGCAGGCTAATACAAAGCTTATATAACTCCACGGGAACTATCCCGATAAGCGAACAGGCAAAGAAGCCTTTGAGAATGTTCAATACCGTCGTTTTTATATTCGCCCTGCCCGTTTGATACTCAATTGCGATGTCAAAGACCGCCACCACTACGCCTACGATAAACAGTGCCCAGCCAAAGAGCGTAAACAGGTGTATCGTTGCCTTAATCCATGCTAAATCGAATATCTCTGCGCCCATGTTTCCCATAAGCGCAAAGAAATCCGATATTCCGCCGTATAAGGTATCATACAGCCAGTGCAGCATCGTTGTCCAAATGGTATTCGATAACCTTTCGCCTATCTCCTCGAAGGATTGCGTGATTGCGCCGTTCATGCCTTCTATAAGGTCTTTTACCCAATCAAACATTACCGCTACATCCCCAAAATATCCCAAAGGTACATGGGCGCCGTAAGCGTAAAGATAAGGCACGCAAACAAGATACAAGGCGCTACGAATTCAAACTGGCCGTGTTTTCTGTAATCAAAATACGCTGTCCCAAGCTTAATAAAAAACATAATCGCAAGGATTAAATCTACAATCGGGAACACGACGTTATTGACCACCCGTTTAATTTGACCCTGCGCGTCATTCCAGGTATTCTCCACCGCGCCTGCAACGTCCCCTGTATCCGCCGAAGCGGATGCACAGGTCATCGTGCAAGCCGCAATGATACATATAAGCGCCACCGCCGACAAGAAAACCTATAATGAACCATAAGCCTACTGTCATAGCTTGCACCTCCTTTTTTTATTGTAATTCCTGCTGCATGCCTTGTTCTTGGACCTCATCCGCGAATAAGCCCAAATCTTCTAAATCATAGTCCCACAGCTTTGCAGCGAACTCTAACGCCTCCTTCCCTTCAGCGGGATAGTATTCATCCACACAATCACCGCCATGGTATTCCCTTCTTCCACAGTTCACGCCCAGGTCTTCATCCGCCCATTCATGCGTAAAGCTAATATCTGTATATTCTTTGGATAGCTTTTCTAATATGGGATGCGGCGCCGACCATGCAGTTTGAAACCACAGCCTGTTAGGTTCTGCCTTGTAATCAATACCCTCCGAATAGCCGCATGCGCCCCATTTGGTTCCCCAATTATGACAACTCCACTCATACCACGTGGGATATCCGTATTTCAATGTGTTTCGAAACGCTTGTCTGCCGTTCTCCCAATCCTCAGGCTTGATATCCTTTCTTTGTTTCAAGAATGCTTTTTCGCTTTCTTCGGGAATATTCAAAAGCTCTTCTTGCGTACGCTTTACACCAAACTGATAAATTTCAACCATTTCCTTGTACGCTTTCAAGCCCCTGTCCGTAGAACTACCGCACACGATATCCAGCTCTTTAGGCATAGGGATAATTTTATTAAAATCTACTGTGCCTACTCCGTACTCGTCATTTTTGATTGCTTCTTTTAATTCGTCGATGCGTTTTTCACCGCCTTCTAATTCAATAAAATTTGTCACCCAATTGGGCATTTCTTTTCACCTTCCTTTTTATTCTTCGGGCGTGGGATTACTATCCCTACGCCATATCTTCTAATCTCCAGTGCCGTGAAGATAAGTTTCCATATGGGACCAGACACAACCTCTCTATCCACAAGGTCGTGCATGGAAATGTACGTTGTGCCAAGCGCTAAATCCCTTGCGCCGCAGAAGAGCACATACGCTTCTTCCTTGACGCATTTAACCCGAACGCGATGAATAGGAATTTTGTTATCTATCCTATAAATCTTGCACCTATTCCAAAGCTGTCTATCCGCCGTTAGCAGGAAGACGATAGCCATTTGCGTGTTGTCACCATGGTCCATTTTTTTGATAGCATCCATGAACCTTTTTTTGTGTAAATCGTTTTTAAATTGCATTGTTTTCTCCTCCTTTTTTTGCAATAAAAAAACCGACTGTTCTATTTGAAACAATCGGTTTGATTTTTTATTATCTTTATTCAATTTTTTGCACTCGCTGGGTTCAAGTCCCTTCAGAACCCCAGAATAGCGGTTTTGCAGTTGTATTTTTGTAAATAAATATCACACTTTTCGACATGCAAAAACCCCAGGAATTTCCTGGGGTTTTTGGGCGAAAAAGCAGAATTGTTCGCCATAGGTGGTGCGAACGAAGGGATTTGAACCCACACGGTGTTAACCACAGGAACCTGAAACCTGCGCGTCTGCCAATTTCGCCACGTTCGCATTTTCGTCTATCCAACCGATTAAAAAATCGGCTGGATTTCCGTCTTTTGTAATGTATTGTCCTTACGCTCGATAAACCAGGCTTTTCCGCCGCTGACTACGCTGCCGACGACTTTTCCGTCCTCTATCACCAGCGCCGCGTTATCTTCTATCCCGTAAGCACAGTCGTAATTATAGCACACTATTTTGTCAAAGTCAAGCATTCTCGCATTATAATGAGGAGAAATTACGCCTTTTTTCCAGCCCAAGCCTTGGAACATAGAATACTTTTCCCCGCCGTCTTGATTGACCGTGGGAGAATCGGTATAAATATCCGTAAACCAACAAATCGCGCCCGCCGAAAGCCCTGCAATAATCACTCCGCGGGCGTAGGCGTCCTCGATAAGGGGCAAAAATCCTGTTTTTTTCCAGTGTTCTATCATGAACACCGTATCGCCCCCGCCGACGTAAATCACGTCCGCTTTTTCGAACTTGGCGCGCATTTTTCCCAAATCGACTTCCTTATACACCGAAAGCGCGACGTCCGTTTTGATATTAAATGCCCCCGTATATACCTTATGAAAAGTATTATAATAGGGCATATAATCGTGGCTTGCCGTGGGGATAAACAAAGCGTTTGCCCTATTCTCCCCTGCGCGCTCCTTGGCAAGGCTTGCGATATATTCGTCTATTTGGAGCGTGGTTTTTTCGCGGAGCTCTCCCCCGCCGATAGCGATAATGCGTTTCATTTACAATATTTTTCTTCAATCGCTTTGATTTTCGCGATACGTCTATCGTGGCGTTCCCCGCCCTCGTATTCGCTGGTCAAAAACGCGTTGACGATTTCTTCCATCATACCGACGCCGACTACCTTTTCCCCGAACGCAATCATATTCGCGTCGTTATGGTAGCGAGTATATTTCGCGCAGTATACGTCGTGGCAATGCGCGCAGCGAATCCCCGGCACTTTGTTTGCAACGATGGATACGCCGATACCCGAAGAACATACGACGATACCTCTGTCGCAATCCCCGAACGCTACCGCTTCCGCAGCCTGCACCGCAAAATCAGGATAGTCGCAGGAATCAAAGGTATTCGTGCCAAAGTCCGCTACCTCGTGTCCGTTCTTTTCCAAATACGCAATCAGCGCCTTTTTTAAATTCAGCCCGCCATGGTCGCAGGCAACCGCAATTTTCATAAAGTTTCTCTCCTATTCTTTTTTCTTTCTCGGCGTAGGCGGCAGTGCGTACGCCTTTAAGTTCAATTTATCAATCAACGCAGACATACCCCCCTCTAACAGCGCAAATACACGGCGATATTCGTCGATATCCTTGCCGTAGGGGTCGGGAATATTACAGCCCGCAAGCTCTTCAAAGGAGTACACGTTGTTTTCTATCTCCTCCGCGCCGCTTTTGCGCAAAACGCTCCAACGCATATCCATAAGATATTCTCTATGCCTTTCGGTCATACACACGAACGCAAAGCCGTCTTTTAGCACTTTCTCGCTCATAGGCATTGCGGAGAACTTATCCGCTAAAAAACCGTTTTCCAAAAGCACCTGCGCGGACTTGGGATTCATCGTATCCCCTTTTTTTGCGTTTACGCCTACCGAGCATACCTTAAAACCGCGGAGCTTGGCTTTTTTAAGCGCCTTTTTGAGCAGATACTCCGCCATGGGAGAACGGCAGGTATTTCCCGTGCAAACGAATACGATTTTTTTTAGTTTAGTGCCACTCATCTCGTACCTGCCCCTCCTCTTTCGTATTAGTGTTCGATATCTGCGGACGTACACGCCTTAATCAAGCGATTGAGTACCCCCGTCATTTTTCCGTCCGTTTTTTTCGGGGCTACGGCGATAAGCGTATCGCAAGCCTTTTCCGCCTCACGAAGCAAGCCGTACAGCCGATTTGCCATTTCCTCTTCCGTTTTGCCGAGGTTGAACAGGACGACCTCTTCCTTTTCAAAGCAAGACAGCGCCCCTTCTTCGCAAAGCACCGCCACGCGGGCGTTCGCCCGTTTTTCCGCTTGACAACGCCTCAACGCCTCGTGCGTATCCGTATACAGCGCCGTTTTACAACAGGGGGCGTAGTGCTTATATAATACCCCTGGGCTTTTTATCTTTTCCCCTTTGGCGGGCGTATATTCCTCGCAAGCGCCGACGACGCTTGCAATCATTTCCTTGGTTACAAGCCCCGGGCGCAGGATAACGGGAATTTCCCCCGTAACGTCGCATACCGTACTTTCAATCCCGCCCTCGCAAGCTCCGCCGTCTAAGATAAGCGGGATTTTCCCGTTAAAGTCCTCGAAAACGTGCTGTGCCGAAGTCGGGCTGACGTGCTTGGACAAATTCGCGCTGGGCGCGACGATGGGGATATCCACCGCTCGCAAAAAGGCTTGCGCGCCCTCGTGCGCGGGGATTCTTACGGCAAGCGTACTCAGCCCGCAGGAAACGCGGGGACTTACCTTACCCGTTGAGGGATAAACCAAGGTCAAAGGTCCGGGCAAAAACGCCTCTCTTAACGCCTTTGCATACGGCGGGTCGTAATCGATGATTTTGGATAAATCGTAATCCTTATGCACGTGCGCGATAAGCGGATTGTCGGCCGGTCTGCCCTTGACGGCGAAGATTTTTTCCACTGCGCTATCGTCAAAAGCGTTTCCGCCCAAGCCGTATACCGTTTCCGTCGGGATTGCCACCACGCCGCCGCCGAATATGATATTTTTTGCCTCCGACAAGGTATCGGGGGTGATTTGTTTGATTTGTGTTGTCATAGATTACTCAAACGGCAGTTCGTCATCCGTCGCCCTATTCAACTCACTCTTTCTTGCGGGCGGGGGTTCGGGCGGAGTATAATCGTCCTCAGGCGCCTCGTACTCCTCGTCCTCGTCCAAGCCGTGGGACGCACGGGTGTATTCGGGCGGTTCTTCGTCGCGGTTTTGCTCGTCCACGTCCACGAATTTGGTGCATTCGCCGATGAACTTAAGCGCAACGCGCCCCTGCTCGCCCCCTCTGTGCTTTGCAATGATAAGCTCGGCTGCGCCTTTGACAATCTTGCCGGAAGCAAGCTCTTCCTGCGTTGCAATCGCCTCGGGACGGCTGATGAACATAACGATATCCGCGTCCTGCTCGATAGCGCCCGATTCACGAAGGTCGGAAAGCTGAGGCTCTTTAGATTGAATACGTCTAAGCTGGGAAAGCGCGATAACAGGCACGCCAAGCTCCTTTGCCATGATTTTTAAATCACGGGTAATGGACGCGATTTCCTGCTGTCTGTTTTCGGTGCCCGCCATAGAAGAATCCCCGCTGGACATCAGCTGGATATAGTCAATCATAATCATATCCACGCCCCCTGCCGTCGTCTTTAATCTACGGCATTTGGAAAGGATTTCCGCAGGCGTTACGCGCGAGGAGTCGTCGATATAGATATTGCTCTTTTTGAGCTGGTCGCCCGCAAGCATAAGCTTTTTCCATTCCTTAGCGCTCAAATTCCCGTCCAAAGCCTTTTGCATGCTCACGTTTGCATACGAGCATATCAGTCTTTGCACAATTTCCGCGCGGGGCATTTCAAGCGAAAATACCGCGCAGGTTTTATTCGAACGCAAGGACGCATTCTCGACGATATTCATAGCAAGCGAGGTTTTACCCATACCGGGACGAGCCGCAAGCACCACGAGCGAGCCCGCCTGTAAACCGTGGGTCATCTTATCCAAACGCTTATAGCCCGTAGGGATGCCCTTGAACGCGTTGGGGTCGGATTGCAAAAGCTCAAACTTATGCAGCACTTCCCCGATGACGTCGCCGTCGTCCATAGGCAGGAGCGCGGAACGCTCCGACTGCTTGGAAATATCGTAGATACTCTTTTCCGCAAAGGCGAGCGAGGTTTGCTCGTCCGTGCCTTTCATAGACGTTTCGATGATTTTTCTGGACGCGCGAATCAAGCGGCGGTTGATGCTGTCGCGGGAAATGATATCGTAATAGGATTTATAATTCGCCGCCGACGGGGTGATTTGCGTAAGCTCGGTCAAATACACGATACCGCCCGCTTTTTCAAGCGTGCTTTCGCTTTCCAGCTCGTCTGCAACGGTAACGAGGTCGATGGGCTTACGCGCGTTGAATACCCGTTGCATCGCGCGAAGGATATACTTGTGGGACTCTTGGTAAAAGTCCTCTTCGCTGAGTTTATCTACGATATCCACCGCGATTTCGTTGTCGATGAGCATACACCCAAGCAGCGCCATTTCGGCGTCGCGGTTATAGGGCATCGTATTCATTTCGTTTGCCATAAAATTTCTCCTAAACGGATATTAGTCAAGTAAGGTTTTGAATTCCTCCAAGGTAGAACGGAACTCGTCCATAGCCGCCTCAAAAGGTGCGGTGGTGGTTAAATCCACACCTGCCGCCTTCAAAATGGATACGGGGTCAGTGCAGCCGCCTGAGGAAAGGAAACGGAAATAATCGTCCACGGCGGGCTGACCTTCCGTCAAGATACGCTTAACGATACTCATCGCCGAGATGATACCCGTAGCGTATTTATATACGTAGAATGCGGTGTAGAAATGGGGAATTCTCGCCCATTCGTACGCGATTTCCTCATCGTGAATCAAGCCCTCGCCGTAGTATTGCTTGTTGAGGTTATAGTATACCTCGTTCAAGCTTTCCTTAGTAAGCGCCTCGCCCGCCTCCGCTTTTGCATGGGCAATCTGTTCGAATTCCGCAAACTGCGTTTGACGGAACATAGTGGAGCGAATGGTATCCATATAGTAGTTGAGCAGGTATTTTTTGAGGTTCTTATCGTCCGTCTTCTTATATAAATGCTTTAAGAGGAGAACCTCGTTTACCGTACTTGCGATTTCCGCAAGGAAAATGGTGTAATTCGACTTGTTATACGCCTGCGCTTCATTCGATTTATAGGTATGGAGCGCGTGTCCCATTTCGTGCGCAACCGTAAAAATATCGTTGGTCGTTTGCTGGTAGTTCAAAAGCACGTAAGGGTGTACGTCGTAAATCCCCGTGGAGTATGCGCCGCTGCGCTTGCCTTCGTTTTCGCAAACGTCAATCCAGCCCTCGTCCTTTGCCTTTCTTAAAAGGTTTTGATAGTCCTCGCCAAGAGGCGCAAGCCCCTCGATAACAAGCTCGTACGCCTCTTCGAAAGGCATTTTGATTTCCGCGTCCTCTACGAGGGGAACGAACAGGTCGTACATATGTTGTTCCTTTACCCCCCTTGCCTCTTTACGCAGGGAAATGTAATCGTGCATAACGGGCAAAGCGCCGTGTACGGCGTTTACGAGGTTTTTGTAAACGACAGGCTCTACGTCCTCGCCTGCCATTGCCATCGCAAGGCAGCTGTCGTAATTTCTTACCGTCTTATAGAATACGTTCTTTTTCACGTTGCCGTGATAGGTTTGCGCGATAGCGTCGATGAGCTTGATATACGCTTCGTAATACTTTTTAAACCATTCCTCTCTTTCCGCGTTCGTACCCGTATGCAGCACCACGCCGTACATACCGTGGCTCATTTGCACCTCTTCGCCGTTAAAGCTTGCCTTGGGCAGGTTGAGGTTGGCGTTGTCGAGCATAGAGAACACCCCTTGGAACCCGCGCATAACGTCCCCGCCGAGGGTGAGCAGTCTTTCCTCTGCCTCGCTAAGCACGTGCGCCTTGGATTTTGCGATTTTTCGCAAGGAATATTCGTAGGGCGCGAACGCAGGGTCGTCTATAAAGCTTTGCAAAAGGCTTTCGTCCAAAGCGGTAAGCTCGGGGTCAACGAACGCGAATTGCGCGAACACCTTGGAAAACAGTGCGCCTACCATTGCGTTTGCCGAGGTGTATTTGGAGATACGTACGTCCTCGTCGTGGCGCATATGCGCGTAGAGGTATACTCTTTCCAAGCGACGGGAAATCTCGTCGATGGTGCGGAAGCATTCGAGCAAGGTTTCACGGTTATGAAGGTTGCCCTTGAACGCCGAAAAATCGCAATTTGCGTAATCCGCCTGCGCGCTGTTAAACGCCTCTTCCCAAGCCTCATCGCTGGGGAAAATGTCGGTGATTTTCCATTTTAAGTTTTCTGCAATTTCGTGTCTTTCCATATATTAGGTTCTCCTTGTTATTTTAAAGTGAATTGAAAAGCTATGCTTTTCGTGAATTGGCTTGCGCCGTGAATTGAACGCTATGCGTTCGTGAATTGCCAACTCCGTTGGCGTTATTGTAATATTTCCGCAACGTCTTGCTTCGCAAGACAATTCACGTCCAACGGAAAATTCATCTAAGTTTCACGTGAACGAAGTTCACAATTCACGCTTTAATTCTTAAAGCTGTGGATAGGCGCGGGTATTGTACCGCCTCTGTTAATCAAGCGGGAACTGTCGCAATTATGCACGGGCATAATGGGCGCGCGCCCTAAAAGCCCGCCAAAGCTTACCTCTTCCCCCACTCCCTTGCCGGGCGCGGGAATGATACGCACCGCCGTGGTCTTATTGTTAATCATACCGATTGCCGCCTCGTCCGCAATCATCGCCGCAATCGTGGTTGCGGGAGTGTCGCCGGGGATTGCAATCATATCCAAGCCCACGCTGCAAACGCAAGTCATTGCCTCTAACTTATCAAGCGTGATTTCGCCTGCCTGCGCCGCCTCGATCATGCCGATGTCCTCGGATACGGGAATGAATGCGCCCGACAAGCCGCCAACCCTCGAAGACGCCATAACGCCGC
>JAZKXK010000103.1:0-15518 GCA_045611525.1 Candidatus Scatosoma sp.
TAATTATACCATAAAAATTTCCAAATGTACAGTATTTCAAGAAAAAAAACTTTGCCTTTTTGAAAATATTTTTATTTTTAGCCCTGATTTAGGGCAAAATTACGCAATTTTGTTTGTTTTAAGCAGGAATACGGCAAAAGAAAAGCCGCTTTTTAGGGGCAATTTTACATAGCGATATACGACTTTACCAAATCCGCGCCGACGATTACCAAAAACGCAGCCGCAAGGGCAATTGCAAGCGTTTTGGGGATTTTGAACACCCAGCGTTTCAGCGCGGGAAAAATAAACTTCATAAACAGGAAAATCATCACCATCCAAAGGATAGAAACGGGCAAACTGATATATCCCCTGAAATTAAGGGGCAAGCCGTTATAGCTCCACAGCCAAACCCCGTGGAATTTGTCAAAATACGCTCCTACGATAAGCTCGGCAACCGTCGGCGCTAAAAACGCCGCAAGTAGATAGAAAAGACTGCGGACGATAGGGTCTTGCACTCTTTTAAGCAGCCCCCTGCCCTCGTCGGGCGTGCCGAACAAAAAATATACCGCCATCAGCGTGCTTCCGTAAATGGGGCAAAGAGGCAGGCTCAAAAACCCCCGATTTTGAAGCTCCCCCGTCATAAAAAGCATAAGCAGGGTTTCGTATCCCCAGCCGATAAAAGAAAGGAGCAGGTTTAAAAGAGAATACTTTGCAATCTCCTCTACCCTGCTCGTTTGCTTCGCCTTCGTTGCCATACCCATACTCCCCCCTTTAAGGAAAGTATGTGCAATTCTTCGTTATTCTTGCCAAATACCTTGAACGATTTCCCAAATCTCGTCGGGGGTTTGCGCCTTAAACAGGCGTTCCTTATAGCCCGCCGCCCCGCGCTCGCCCTTGACGTAGAACGCCGCCATCTTCCGCATAAACACCGTCGTAAAGCGTTCGTCGCATACCTGCCTCGTCCATTTTAACTGTTTTTCAAACATCGCGCGCTTACCTTCGCCCGCTTTTCCCGTCAATTCGCAAAAAATTTGCGGGTTAAAAAGGGAGGCTCTTGCCACCATCACGCCGTCCGCGCCCGTTTGCTTGAGTAAGTTTTCGGCGTCCTTGTTCGAGAACACGCCCCCGTTTGCAATCACGGGGATTTTGACCGCGTTTTTCGCCTCGGCAATCTGTTCGAAGTTGACCTCGCCCGCGTAAATTTTATCCTTGGTGCGCCCGTGTATGGTGATAAGACTCGCGCCCGCCCCTTCCATACGCTTGGCAAACTCCTTGGCAATCAAATGTTTTCCGTCTATCCCGATACGGAATTTTACCGTGATGATTTTTCCGCTTTTCACGCATTCCTTGACGATTTTTTCCGCCAGAACGGGGTTTTCCAAAAGCGCGCTCCCCTCGCCGTTTTTGTAAATCTTCGGCACGGGACAGCCCATATTGATATCGACAATGGGAAAGGGCGCAAGTTTTTCATTCTCGCACGCGCTACGCATAATAGCAGGGTCGCTCCCAAAAATCTGCGCAGCGCAAATCCCCTCGTCCGCGTTTGTGTACAGTAGCTCTTCCGTGTTCTCGCTACCGTATTTTAAGCCCTTTGCGCTCACCATTTCCGTATAGCAAAGCCCCGCGCCGTAGCCCTTGCAAAGCTTTCTAAACGCATAGTTCGTATACCCCGCCAAAGGCGCTAAAAACGCGTTGTTTTCAATTGTGATGCCCCTAAGGGCAATCGGCGTTAAACGCATACCTGCCCCTTTGCTTTTATATAATATTCGTCCCATTCCGCGGGGGAAAGCTCGGTTACCGTCTTACCGTCCGCTAAGGCTAAGCTTTCAGCTATCGTAAAGCGCCGCGCAAAACGCTCGGTGGATTCTTTGAGGGCTTTTTCGCAATCGCACCCTGTCTTTCTGCCAAGGTTCACTACGGCAAAAAGCAAGTCGCCAAGCTCCTTTTCCGTTTCCTCTTTATCCCCCGCCTCATAAGCTTTAAAAAACTCCAAAAGCTCCTCTTGAAGCTTGTTTGCCGCCTCGTTTGCGTTTGCAAAATCCAAGCCCGCCTTGGACGCGCGTTTGCCTACCTTTTGCGCCCGCATCGCCGCAGGGAAACACTTCGGCACGTCGTTGACGGAGTCGGCAAAGGTAACTTGGTGCTTTTCCTGCATTTTGTTCTTTTCCCAAACGGAAAGCGCGCTTTCGCCGTCCTTGGCTTTGTCTTCGCCAAATACATGGGTATGGCGTGAGATAAGTTTTTGGCAAACCCCCGTTACCACGTCGCGCAAATCGAACGCCCCGCACTCCTCTTTCATAACCGCGTGGAACACCGTTTGCAGCAGGATATCCCCTGCCTCTTCAAGGATTTTTTCGTCGTCGCCCGTATCCACCGCGTCCACAAGCTCGTACGCTTCTTCCACGGCGGACATTTTGATACTTTCGTTCGTTTGCACTCTATCCCAAGGACAGCCGTCCGGCTTTCTCAATCTCACGACGATTTCCCGTAAATCGGCAAGGGAGAAGCGTTGCTTTTCCAAAAGCTCTTTGCGCTCGATTGCCACCGCGCTCGTATAGTCGTAGGTCTTTTGTCTATCCAGCTCGTAAAGCGGAATTTTTTTCGCCTTGCCCCCGCAAAGGTAGAGCGCCTCGCTCTCCTCGCCGAACAGACTGCCAAGGAGCAATTTGATATCCCCCGCCAAAGCTCTATCGTCCAAATCGTACACCACGAGAGGCAGGGCGAGGTTGTCCTCGCCGGCTCTTTCTTCCAGCTCGTAGGCGGAAACGGCGGTATACGAACAGCCCGCAAACCCCGCCGCGCGCACAAGCGCCGTCGTTTTGGATACGCCGTCTACGATTTCGACTTTTCCCCGCATACGCTTTATCAGGGCTTTTACCGAGTTATCCTCTATCGCCGCGCCGTCCACCAAATATACGGCGTTTTCGCCTTTGTCTGCGACCGCTTTCGCAAGGTTTTTCGCAAGCGTAGCAAAATTGCGGCTGCGCTCGTAAATATAGTCTAAGCACTCGTGCGGGATACCCATATCCTTAACCGTTTGATAAGAACGGGTATTCGCCGTTCGAACAAGCACGGGTCTGCCCGCCTTTACAGCCTCTAAAATCAAGCGTTCTCCGCGCCTTGATAAATCCCCTTGCTCCACGCCAAGACCGATAATGGTAATCATACTTTCGTCCTCTTTTTTCGTGATATGACTATATTATACAACAAATCCAGCAAAAAAGCAACCGCATACGAGATATTCGTTGCATACGCCAAACCAAAAACGGAAATTTGACTGTCCCGCAGGAGAAAAAGATATAACGCCGTTTTCACCGTTAACGCAATCAGCATAGACAGCGCGGCGTACTGCGGCTTCCCCTGCGCCGTTAAGCACGCCGACAGCGTTTGCACACAGGAAAGGGTGAGGGCGCTTATCGAAAAGGCTTTGATAAGCTCTATCAACAGCGTAAGCTCCTCTCCCGCCAAACTGCGAAAGATGATTTTCGCCGCAGGCTCGGCAAACAGGAACAAGCCAACGGCGCTAACCGCCCCTACCGCCACGGTAATGCCAAGGGAAAATAAAACGGCTTTCCTCGCCGAGCCTTCCCCTTTTGCCGCCGTCGCAACGCGCGGCACGCTCGCCGCCGCTATCCCGTAGCAAACGGATACGGGCAGGTTGATTACCGTTACCGCCCCGCCCGCAAACAAGCCGTACATAGTTACCGCGTCGCTTGCATACGCGCTCAAAAGTCTTGGGGCTAAAACGCTGTCTAAAAGTGCGGATAAGGGGAGCAGTATCGAGCTGAAGGTTACAGGCACGCTCAGCTTGATTATCGATTTCATCGCGACCATACCCCCATCGTTTTTTGATATATCGGGGGCAGGTACGCGTTTATACAGTATGAGCATAAGCAAAAGCGTGGCAAGCTCGGAAATGGACACGGACAAAAGCAAAAATACCACCGCTTTTTGAATATCCTCTCTAAAAAGGTAGGCAAACAGCAAGCCAAAGCCCACCTTTACGACCTGTTCGGTGATTTCGGAAAGGGCTGTCGGGAACATTCGGTTCCGCCCTTGGAACCACCCTCGAAAGACGGAAATTGCGGAAACGAAAAAGACGGACGGTGCTAAGGAGTAGTACCCGCCGAGGACTTCTTCGCTCCCCTGCGCTTTAGATAGCGCGGGGGCGATGACCGCCATTAAAATACTCCCAAAAACACCGATGAGCAAAAAGAGCTTCATAGCGGTTTTCAGCACCGCCCTGTCGTTTTCCCGCTTTGCCGCGCGCTCGGCGGTGAGCTTTGCAATCGACGAGGGTATCCCCGTTGCCGACACCGTCAAGAGCAGGCAATATACGGGGTATACGAGCTGATAAAGCCCCAACCCTCTCCCGCCGATGAGGTTGGTTAAAGGGATACGGTAGAGCGCGCCGATAAGTTTTGCGATAAACCCGCCTGCGGCAATCCACGCCGCGCCTTTTAAAAATGAAGCCTTACCCGTTTGCTTTTTTGCCGTTCGTCCCATACCTGCCCCCTTGCTTTTGCATAGTTTGTGGAATTTCAAGGGGTTTTATAATAGAAAATCCCCGCATAAAATGCGGGGGTACGCTTTAGGTAAAAAATTGCGCGCGTTTTTATTAAAGGATAGCGATAACCTCAACCTCCACCAAAACGTTTTTAGGCAGGGTTTTTACGGCTACGCAGCTTCTTGCGGGCTTGGTAGTGAAATACTTTCCGTACACGCCGTTAAACGCCGCAAAGTCGTTCATATCCGCTAAAAAGCAGGTAGTTTTTACTGCCTTTTCAAAACCGCTGCCCGCCGCCTTTAACACCTCGCCGAGGTTCTTCATCACTTGCTCGGCTTGCGCCTCAATGCCTTCCGCCTCGATATTTTCGCTGGCGGGATTGATAGGGATTTGTCCCGAAGTGAATACCATATCCCCGCAGATAATCGCCTGCGAGTAGGGGCCTATTGCCGCGGGGGCTTTTTCCGTTGCTACCTTTTTAAGTTCCATATATATGCTCCTTTTTTTGATGAAAACCGCTTTGCGGTTGGTTATGTGGAATACGTTTTGCGCTATCGCGCAGGAACGCCTTACGGCGTTAGAGGCGCAAAACTGCGTTTTGCTTACTAAGGGTACCGATACGTGGGCGCTGCCCACACCTGCCAAAGGCTCTGCCTTTGGATTCCGCCAGAAACTGAGTTTCTGGACTTCCTATCAATCTACCAGTTTAAAGCCGAAATCCGTGAGGGCTTTTTTGATTTCTTCGATATGCGCGAAGTTTCTCGTTTCCAAAATGATACGCAAATAACAGCCGTTGACGTCCGAGCCTTCGTTCGCGCGCTCGTGATGAACGGAAGTTACGTTTCCGCCCAAGTCCGCGATAATTCTCGATACGTTTTTCAGCTGACCGGGCTTGTCCACAAGCTCTACCGTCAGCTGATAGCTTCTGCCCGACATTAAAAGTCCGCGCTTGATTACCCTCGAAAGTATGGTTACGTCAATATTCCCGCCCGAAAGCACGCATACCGCTTTCTTGCCTTGGATATCTACCTTGTGAAACATTGCCGCCGCTACCGCTACCGCGCCCGCGCCTTCCGTTACCAGCTTGTGCTGTTCCATAAGCGCCAAAATCGCCGCGGAAATCTCGTCGTCCGTTACCGTTACAATTTCGTCTACGTATTCCTTGCAAATTTTATAGGTCAAATCCCCGGGCTTTTTCACCGCGATACCGTCCGCAATCGTCGATACCGAGGCAAGCTCTTCCTGCTTGCCGTGTTCTACCGAATTTTTCATAGACGGAGCGCCCGCCGCCTGCACGCCGTAGACCTTCACGCGGGGATTGACCGTTTTTATCGTGTACGCGATACCCGAAATCAAACCGCCTCCGCCGATGGGTACGATGACCGCGTCTAAATCGGGGAGCTGTTCGATAAGCTCTAAGGCAATCGTGCCTTGACCTGCGATAACGTCCTCGTCGTTAAAGGGGTGGATAAAGGTATACCCCTTCTCGTCCCTAAGCTGTAAAGCCTTATTATACGCGTCGTCGTAAACGCCTTCCACAAGACAAACCTCCGCGCCGTAGCTTTTGGTTGCCTCTACCTTGGAAATGGGCGCGCCGTCGGGCAGGCAAATGACCGACTTTATACCGTTCTTTTGCGCCGCAAGCGCTACGCCTTGGGCGTGGTTGCCTGCCGAGCAGGCAATAACCCCGCGCTCCTTTTCTTCCTTGGTAAGGCGGGTCATTTTATAATACGCCCCGCGGACCTTGAACGAACCGGTTACCTGTAAGTTTTCCGTTTTTAAGTACAGCTGTGCGTCTTCGCAAAGCTTGGGCGCGTAGATAACGTCCGTTTTGCGGATAACGCCCTTTAATGCGTTGCTGGCTCTGTACACGTTGTCGATTGTAAGCATTTTGATACCTCTTTTAGCAGGCTGAGCCTGCACCCAGTCTTAGTGTCTTTGCGTTCGTGTTTGTAGGTTGCCTCGCCGTGAAACTGATACAGTACGGGGCTTAAAGTGTGGAGATGCGAGCAGTTCAAGGAGCGGGAGTACCCATGCCGAGAGTGTACTAAGCCGTACACGACCAAATGGGCGCGCACTGCAACGCCGAAATGCGACGCATATACACGCTTTATAATAAGCTATTAATAAATTGTTCCGCGCATCTTGCCGACCGATTCCCCTTTCGAATGGCAAATTCTTCGGCGCGGACTTCCAGCGTCTTTTCGTCCATACGAACGCCGTAGCGGTTTGCAAGCTCTTTGACGATTTGAAGATACAGCGCCTTGTTCGGCTTAGAGAACAGCACCGTAAGCCCGAAGCGTTCGGAAAGGGAAAGGGTTTCTTGCAGGGTGTCGTTTCTATGCACGTCGTCCCCCTCTCTGTCGGCAAAGCTCTCTTTGATGATATGACGGCGGTTGCTGGTGGCGTAAATCAAGGCGTTGTCCGCCATAGCGCTTGCCGAACCCTCTAACGCCGCTTTCAGCATAGAGAAATTATCGTCGTTTTGATTGAAGGACAAATCGTCTATAAAAATAATAAACTTCAAGGGATTGTCGCTTATCTTCCCCATAACCTCTGGCAAATACCTCAGCTGGTCTTTGCGCAATTCAATAAGACGCACACCCTCTTCAAAGAAGGCGTTTGCCACCGCTTTGACAGTGGAAGATTTCCCCGCGCCTGCATCCCCGCACAAAAGCACGTTTGCCGCCGGTCTGCCTTGGATAAACGCGCGGGTATTGTCAAGCACTTTCCCTCTTTCCTCTTCATAGCCTACAAAATCGCTAAGCTGGGTCTTGTCCGCGCTGATAATCGGCTCGATTTGTTTATACTCCGAGAAACGGAACATACCGTTTGCGGCGAAAATCCCGTACCCGTGTTTCTTGATATCCAACAGTCTTTCCTTATACAACGCATCCATATCCGCGTTGAACGAGTCAAAAGCGGGAATTTCCGCTAAGGAAACGCCCAAATCCGCGGCAAAATCCTTAGTAGTAAGCGAGGCGAATTCGGTAAAGTAGGAAAGCTCTCTTTTTACGGAATTAAAAATATGCGGGTTAACGGTTTCGCCCTTGGCGTACGCTTTTACGTAGACGTTTTCGTCCGCAAAGACGGTTTTTTGCACCAGCTTGGTTAAATCCCCGCCGTTTGCGTAGATTTCCGCTACGAACGACGAATAGGCGTCAAGCCGTGCGTAAAGCTCCCCGCCGCAATAGCAATACCCCCCGAATAAGGAAAATACGGGGGTTTCAAGCACTCCTCGAAAGACCGCTAAGGAGCAAAGCTTTTTATGCAATTGTTGCAAGTTTGTTTCCATTAAAGCGCCTCGATAATTTTATCTGTCATTTCCTTGGTGGTAAGCGCGGGCGCGCCGTGCGCCAAATCCGCCGTGCGGTAGCCTGCCTCTAATACTTTATCCACCGCCGAAACGATAGCCTCGCTTGCCTGCGCCTCGTCGAAGGCGTACAAAAGCATCATCGCCGCCGACAAAATCGTTGCAATCGGGTTGGCTTTGTTCTGCCCTGCGATATCGGGCGCGGAGCCGTGGATAGGCTCGTACAAGCCCCTCTTGCCCTCGTTCAAGGAAGCGGAAGGGAGCATACCGATAGAACCCGTGATTTGGGACGCCTCGTCGGAGAGGATATCCCCGAACATATTGCTGGTTACGATAACGTCGAACTGCGAAGGGTTTCTAACGAGCTGCATTGCCGCGTTGTCTACGAGCATATCGCTCACCTCTACGTCAGGATATTCGCTTGCAAGCTCGTGTACGATTTTTCTCCAAAGACGGGAAGTCTCCAAAACGTTCGCCTTGTCTATACTCGTCAGCTTTTTACGGCGTTTTCTCGCCGTTTCAAAGGCTACGCGGACGATACGCTCGATTTCCATACGGCTGTAGCTTTCGGTGTCGTACGCCTCTTCGCCGTACTTGCCCTCGCGATAGCCCCTATCGCCAAAGTAAATACCGCCCGTAAGCTCACGCACTATCATAATATCAAAGCCGTTTGCTACGATATCCTCGCGCAAGGGACATTCCCCCTTAAGGGCGGGATAAAGTTTCGCGGGGCGAAGGTTGGTGAACAGCCCCATTGCCGCGCGGATACCAAGAAGCGCCTTTTCGGGGCGTAAATGCCCGGGGAGCGTATCCCATTTAGGGCCGCCTACCGCGCCGAGTAACACGCTGTCTGCTTTCAAACAGCCCTCTACCGTTTCTTCGGGCAGAGGCTTTCCGCAAGCGTCGATTGCCGCGCCGCCGATGAGGTAGGGGGTAAAGGTAAAGGAAAGGTTAAACTTTTCCCCCACAGCCTTTAATACGCGCACCGCGCTGTCTACGATTTCGGGACCGATACCGTCCCCTTTTAATAAGCCTATTTGATAGTTTTTCATATTCGCCTCGTACATGGTATTTGTTGTTTTTATGTTTGCCTAACGGCAAATATCGCGCTTGAAAAGCATATCGCTCTATCTAACGTCGCCCTTTTGAATGGACGCAACCAACCCGCCGTTGGTGATGATTTTTTGAATAAACGCGGGGAAGGGCTGGGTTTTAAAGCTCTTGCCCGTGGTGCGGTTGTAGATAACGCCGTTGTCCAAATCCGCCTCTACCTTATCCCCTTCCGCAATACCGTCTACCGCCTCGTCGCATTCCAAAATCGCCAAGCCGATATTGATAGAGTTGCGGTAAAAGATACGCGCAAAGCTTCTTGCGATAACGAGAGAAATCCCGCTGGCTTGAATGGCGATGGGCGCGTGTTCTCTCGAAGACCCGCAACCGAAGTTATAGCCCGCAACCATTACGTCCCCCGCCTGTACCTTGTTTACGAAATTTTTATCGATATCTTCCATACAATGGGAAGCAAGCTCCTTTCTGTCGATGGTGTTGAGATATCTTGCGGGAATGATAACGTCGGTGTCTACGTTGTCCCCGTATTTGATTGCTTTACCGTTGAAAATCATGCCATTACCTCCAAAGGATTTGCGATATAGCCCTTTACCGCGCTTGCCGCCGCTACCGCAGGGCTGGCAAGATATACCTCGCTGTCTACGTGTCCCATACGCCCGACGAAGTTTCTATTCGTCGTTGCAACGGCTCTTTCACCCGCCGCAAGGATACCCATATACCCGCCAAGGCAAGGCCCGCAGGTGGGCGTGGATACGATACAGCCCGCCTCGATAAAGATTTTCAAAAGCCCGTTTTCCATAGCTTTCATATAAATATCCTGCGTTGCGGGAATGATGATTGCTCTAACCCGCTTGGCTACCTTTTTGCCTTTTAAAATCTCCGCAGCCTCGGCAAGGTCTTTATAATGCCCGTTGGTACACGAGCCGATGACCACTTGGTCGATTTTGACTTCGCCGATTTCGTCGAAGGTTTTGGTGTTTTCGGGCAGGTGCGGGAAGGCTACCGTCGATTGAACGGTAGAAAGGTCGATTTCGTACACGGCGTCGTATACCGCGTCCTCGTCCGCTTTATAGATAGGGAATTCGCGGTTAGAACGCTCTTTGACGTAGCGAATAGTTTCCTCGTCCACTTCAAAAATACCGTTCTTTGCGCCCGCCTCGATTGCCATGTTGGAAATGGTCAATCTATCGAAGATGGTCAAGGACTTGACCCCCTCGCCCGTGAATTCCATAGATTTATACAACGCGCCGTCCACGCCGATTTTGCCGATGATATGCAAAATCACGTCCTTGCCCGACACGTATTTGTTGAGCTTACCCTTCAAAACGAACTTGATAGCGGAAGGCACTTTGAACCAAGCCTTGCCCGTCGCCATACCGCACGCCATATCCGTAGAGCCTACGCCCGTGGAGAACGCGCCGAGCGCGCCGTAGGTGCAGGTATGGGAATCCGCGCCAATGACGACGTCGCCGGGGACGACCAAGCCCTTTTCGGGCAGGAGCGCGTGTTCGATACCCATTTGCCCTACATCGTAGAAATGAGTAACCTCGTGCTTATCGCAAAAATCAGGGCACATTTTGCACTGGGTAGCCGCTTTAATGTCCTTATTGGGCGCGAAGTGGTCCATAACCATAGTTACCTTGTCTTTGTCGTATACCTTCGCCGCGCCGATATTTTCAAATTCCCGAATGGCTACGGGAGAGGTGATGTCGTTGCCGAGTACTCGGTCTAAATCGACCAAAACAAGCTGACCTGCCTCTACTTTTTCAAGCCCTGCGTGCGCCGCAAGGATTTTTTGCGTCATTGTCATTGACATGGGATTTTCTCCTTTGGAATGAATTGTAAGCAAGCTTACGTGAATTGGCTTACGCCGTGAATTGACGGTATTACCGTCGTGAATTGCCGACTTCGTCGGCGTTATTGTAATATTTCCACAACGTCTTGCTATGCAAGACAATTCACGCGCCGTTAGGTGCAATTCACCTAAGTTTCACGTGAACAAAGTTCACAACTCACTTATTAATAATCGCGCCTTTGTCGGCAGAGCTTACCTGCTCCGCATACCGTTTCAAATACCCCGAAACCTGTTTTCTCTTCAAGGGCATTTCCGCCTTGCGCTTGGCAAGCTCTTCGTTAGAAACGTTGAGTTTAATCGAATAGTTCGGGATATCGATAGAAATGATATCGCCGTCTTTTACGTAAGCGATTGCGCCGCCGCTGACCGCCTCAGGCGAAACGTGTCCGATAGACGCGCCTCTCGTTGCCCCAGAAAATCTACCGTCCGTGATAAGCGCGACGTCTTTATCCAAGCCCATACCCGCGATTGCGGACGTGGGCGAAAGCATTTCGCGCATACCGGGGCCACCTGCAGGGCCTTCGTAACGAATGACCACCACGTCCCCTTTGACGATTTTCCCGCCGTAGATAGCGGCGATACATTCTTCTTCGCTTTCAAAGACCTTGGCGGGGCCTTCGTGGACGAGCATTTCAGGCGCGACTGCCGCGCGCTTGACCACGCACCCGTCGGGCGCGAGGTTGCCTTTCAGCACCGCGATACCGCCCGTCTTACCGAACGCGTTTTCGGGCTTTCTAATCACCTCGTCGTCGAGATTTTCCACGCCGACGAGGTTTTCCTTCAAAGTCTTGCCCGTGCAGGTCATCACCGAGATATCCAAAAGCCCCAAGGCTTCCAATTCCTTCATAACGGCGTGAACGCCGCCCGCCTCGTTCAAGTCCTCCATATAAGTGGGGCCTGCGGGCGCAAGGTGGCACAAATTCGGGGTATGTTCGCTGATGACGTTTACCTCTTCTAAATCGAAAGGCAAGCCCAGCTCGTTTGCAATTGCGGGCAGGTGGAGCATACTGTTCGTCGAACAGCCCAGCGCCATATCCGCGGTGATTGCGTTTTTGAGCGCGCCCGCCGTCATGATATCGCGGGGGCGGATATTCTTTTTCACAAGCTCCATAACTTGCATACCCGCGTGTTTCGCAAGCTCGATACGCGCGGAATAGACCGCGGGAATCGTGCCGTTGCCCTTCAAGCCCATACCGAGGACTTCGGTTAAGCAGTTCATAGAATTCGCCGTGTACATACCCGAACACGAACCGCAGGTAGGACAAACTTTTTTCTCAAACTCGGTGAGCTGTTCTTCCGTGATTTTGCCTGCCGTGTACGCGCCTACCGCCTCGAACATACTGGAGAGCGAACGCTTTTTGCCGCCTACCCTGCCTGCGAGCATAGGCCCGCCGCTAACGAATACGGTGGGGATATTGAGCCTTGCCGCCGCCATCAAAAGTCCGGGTACGTTCTTATCGCAGTTGGGAATCATAACGAGTCCGTCAAAGCCGTGCGCGCGTACCATCGCTTCCGTGGAATCGGCAATCAAATCGCGGGTTACGAGGGAGTATTTCATACCCGTATGCCCCATGGCAATGCCGTCGCAAACGGTGATTGCGGGGAACATAATGGGCGTACCGCCCGCCATGGCTACGCCGAGTTTTACCGCCTGTGCGATTTTGTCAAGGTTGATATGCCCGGGAACGATTTCGTTGTACGAGCAAACGACCCCGATAAGCGGACGGGATTGCTCCTCGTCCGTCATGCCAAGCGCGTGATAGAGCGACCTATGCGGCGCGTTTTGAAATCCGTCTACTATGGTTTCTTTAATCATGTTGTATTCCTTTTGGGTGGCTTGCCACCGCGAGATATTGCCTTGCGGCAATGCGATATAACTTTGTTGCGATATATTCGTTTTACGAATGCGATATGCAAGGCGTTGCCTTGCGTTATGGAATCATTACAATAGCGTTGCGTTAGCAACATATCGCGCGAGCGTAGCGAGTATATCGCACGCAGTATATCGCGCCCGCAAGGGCATATCGCCCGTATATGTGCTTTCTTAGTTGTTAATGAATTTCTCTTCGTCAGCCCAGCTGTAAAGCTTTCTAATATCCTTGCCGACTACTTCCGCGGGGTGCTCTGCCGCAATCTTTCTCATTGCGTTGAAGTGTACCTGCGAGCCTGCGTCGGACATATCGAGCAAGAATTCCTTTGCGAACGTACCGTCTTGAATGTCTTTAAGCACCTTCTTCATCGCCTTCTTGGTTTCTTCGGTGATAATCTTCGGCCCGGTAATATAGTCGCCGTATTCTGCCGTGTTGGAAATGGAATATCTCATACCCTCGAACCCGCTTTGATAGATAAGGTCAACGATGAGCTTCATTTCGTGGATACATTCAAAGTAAGCGTTTCTGGGGTCGTAGCCAGCCTCTACGAGGGTTTCAAAACCCGCCTGCATAAGCGCGCAAACGCCGCCGCAAAGGACTGCCTGTTCGCCGAAGAGGTCGGTTTCCGTTTCCGTGCGGAAGTTGGTTTCCAAAACGCCTGCTCTTGCGCCGCCGATACCTGCAGCGTATGCAAGACCGATTTCAAGCGCGTCGCCCGTTGCGTCCTGCTCTACCGCGATAAGACAAGGCACGCCTTTGCCTACCTGATATTCGCTGCGAACGGTGTGGCCGGGGCCTTTGGGCGCTACCATAATAACGTTTACGTTCTTGGGAGGCTTAATGCAGCCGAAGTGAATGTTGAAGCCGTGCGCGAACGCAAGCGTCTTGCCTTCGGTGAGGTTGGGTTCGATGCTTTCCTTGTAAAGCTTGGCTTGCTTTTCGTCGTTAATCAAAATCATAATAAGGTCGGCAACCTTAGCCGCTTCCGCAGCCGTCATAACCTTAACGCCCTGCTTTTCCGCCTTTGCCCAGCTCTTGCTGCCCTTGTAAAGACCTACGACTACGTCTACGCCCGAATCTTTAAGATTGAGCGCGTGCGCGTGGCCTTGGGAACCGTAACCGATGATTGCAACGGTTTTGCCGTTGAGTTTGTTCAAATCGCAATCTGCTTGATAAAAAATTCTGTTTGCCATAATGTTTTTCCTTTCCTTTTATATGTTTTATTTTTTATTCGCTAAATAAAGTTTTGTTGCCCCTATCCAGAGCTACGATACCCGTACGGCACATTTCCAAAATGCCGAAAGGCTGCATAAGCTTGACGAACGCGTCAATCTTAGAAGGGCTGCCCGTAACCTCGATACACATACCCTCTACGCCGTAGTCGATGACGCTGGCTCTAAATACGTCTACCGCCGTCATAATGTCGCTGCGGTATTCCGCCTTGTTGAGTACCTTGATAAGCATAAGCTCGCGCTTGATAGGCTCTTCTTCCAGTACCTCGACCTTCTTTACGACCACCAGCTTTTTCAGCTGATTGATAAGCTGTTCCTTTACCATCGCGTCCCCACTCATCGCAATCGTGATACGGGAGTATTCGGGATGTTCGGTTTCGCCCACCGTGAGCGCGTCGATATTAAAGCCCCTGCGGGTGAACATTGCCGTTACGCGGGTAAGTACGCCGGCTTTGTTGTCTACGTACACCGCTATTACGAATTTTTGCTTTTCCATATCTTTTTCCCCTTATTTGATTTTCGTGATAATGTCGTCGATTGCACCGCCGGGAGGGAGCATAGGAAGCACCAGCTCGTCCTTATCGATACGCACGTCGATAACCGTGGGTTTGTTTGCCTTGATTGCCGTTTCAAACGCCTTTTTGAATTCCACTTCCGTTTCCGCAAGGAAGCCTTCCGCGCCAAAGGATTTTGCAAGCGCTACGAAATCCGTCTTTCTGCCCAAAATCGTGTTGGAATACCGTTTGCCGAAGAAGAGCGTTTGCCACTGGCGCACCATACCCAAAACGCCGTTGTTCATAAGTACGATGACTACGGGGATTTTATAGGAAACCGCCGTTGCCAGCTCGTTGAGGTTCATACCGAAGCTGCCGTCGCCCGTAATCAAAACCACGGGGTCTTTGGTGGCTACGTACGCGCCGATTGCCGCGCCCAAACCAAAGCCCATCGTACCCAAGCCGCCGCTGGACACGAAACGGCGGGGTCTGTCAAAGGTCGCGTACTGCGCCGCCCACATTTGGTGCTGCCCTACGTCCGTCGCCGTGATGGTCGCCTCAGGTTTAAGCTCGTTGATGATATCGAAAACGCGCTTGGGGGTGAGGGGGGCTTTTGCCGCCGCCGCTATCTCTTCCTCAAAGCCCTTTTCTTCCTTTTTCAGCTCGTCCACGCGAGCGAGCCATTCGCCGTTGTCCTTAGCCTCGCATTTTTCCGCGATACGCTTGAACGCGTCCTCTACGTCGCCGACCAAGCCAAGGTTTACCCGAACGTTTTTATTGATTTCCGCAGAGTCTACGTCGATTTGCAAAATTTTGCTCTTTTTGGCGAATTTGGAAACGTTGCCCGTCGCTCTGTCCGAGAAACGAACGCCTACCGCGATGATGAGGTCGGCTTCGTTTTGCGCCATGGACGACGCGTAATGCCCGTGCATACCTTGCATACCCAAAAATCTGTCGCTGTCCTGCGGGATTGCCGAAAGCCCCATAAACGAACAGCCGATAACGCCGCCGATTTTCTTGGCGAACGCAACAATGTCCTGACCTAAGCCAAGCCCCGCCGCGCCGCCGCCTACGTAAATGTAGGGCTTTTTGCTCTCGCTTACGAGGGCTCCCGCCTCGTCGATGAGCGTATCCTTGACTTTGGGCAAGGGCAATTTCTCGCTAACGGGCTGTACCTCGTATTCGTAAGTACCCACCTG